>DFGL01000015.1 GCA_002371215.1 Ruminococcaceae bacterium UBA3751
CAGGCGATTTTATAATTTCTTTATTGCCTAAAATTACTTTGCAAAAACTGCTTCGCACTCTAAAATCAGACTATTTTTTGTTAGAACAAGGCATAAAAACGGGTTAAGGCTTGTCGCCTTAACCTGTTTTTTAACGCAATTATAGCGAAAAAGAGGCGATTTTAGAGCTAACATTCTTTATGATGGGCGCCCCTTGCAGGGGGTTTGTTCATTTATTATTAAAAAATGTATTCTTGCTATATATTATAATTTATGATATTATATATATTGGTTTTTTATGCAGAGGTATAATGATGGATATTAAGAAAAACGACGATATAAAACTTAATATTGAAGATATGACCTCTGAGGGCGCGGCTGTAGGGCATTACGGCGGAATTGCCGTTTTTGTTCGCGGAGCCGTAACGGGCGATGAGATTATCGCTCATATCATCAAAACCTCAAAAAGATATTGCATAGGCATTGTTAAGGAAATTATTACCCCTTCGCCCTCGCGGATTGAAAGCGATTGCCCCGTTTCCGATAAATGCGGCGGCTGCGCTTTCAGGAATATGACCTACGCCGAGGAACTGAGATATAAGCAGAGCAGGGTTGAAAATGCAATAAAACGCATCGCTCACCTTGACGTGCCCGTTAAAGATATTATTGCAGCGGATAAAACGGACGGCTACCGCAACAAAGCGCAGTATCCCGTAAAAACAGAAAACGGAGTGTTTACCGCGGGCTTTTACGCTTATAAGAGCCATAGAATTATTCCCTGCAGCGAATGTAAGCTTCAGCCGAAGGAATTTACGAAAATCCTTAACGTTTTTAAAAAATGGGCTGAGAAAAACGGCATAACCTCATATGATGAAAATAAAGGGAGCGGGCTTCTCCGCCATATATATCTTCGTAAAGCGGAAAAAACGGGAGAGATTATGGCTTGCGCCGTAATTAACGGGGAAAGCCTGACCGATGAGAAATTTCTTATTGAGGAGCTCAAAAAGAACGAAAACGTTAAAAGCGTCTGCGTTAATATAAACCGGGCGGATACAAACGTTATCCTCAGCGAAGAAACCAAAACGGTATGGGGCAAAGATACAATAACCGACGAACTGCTCGGCAAACGCTTTGTAATTTCGCCGAATTCCTTTTATCAGGTTAACCGCAGTCAGTGCGAAAAGCTCTATACCGTTGCGGGAGAATACGCCGCACTGACGGGGAGCGAAACGGTTGTTGATTTGTACTGCGGTATCGGTACAATCGGGCTTTCGCTCAGCGAGAAGGCAAAGCGCCTGTTCGGTATTGAAATCATCCCTCAGGCGGTTGAAAATGCAAGGCTTAATGCAAAGCTCAACGAAGTCGATAACGCTGAATATTTCTGCGGAGACGCGTTCAGCGGTGCAAACGAGCTTGAAAAACGCGGCATTTCTCCCGACGTTATTATTCTTGACCCGCCGCGAAAGGGCTGCCAAAGGGAACTGCTTGAGCTGATAGCAAAAATGGCGCCGAAAAGAATAGTTTACGTTTCGTGCGACAGCGCAACCCTTGCGCGCGACCTTGAGATTCTTGACGGTTTAGGATATAAAGCTAAGGAAGTTACCCCCGTTGATATGTTCCCGCGTACGCCGCATTGCGAAGCGGTTTGCCAAGTGCTTCGCAGCGATATGAATTCCTGATAGAATCCGCAGGATATAAAGCGTATATTATAGATTGATGAGGAGAGAGTATGAATATTCTAAAGCGCTTTTTTAGTAAAAGAGTTTTTGTTATAATTGCGGTATTTATCTGTATGCTTTCGGTTGCTTTGGGCAGTATCAGCGCCGAAGCGTGTACTGCGGTTTACGTTGGCAACGAGGTCAGCGATGACGGAACAACTCTTATTGCCAAGTCAAACGATTTTTCCAACGTCTGGGGGAACTATGTTACTATTACGGAGCGCGTTGAAGGGCAGGAGGGAAGAACGATGCCCGTTGATAACGCGGGTACCGTTCAGGCGGAAATCCCGTCGCTGACGTACCGCTACACCTCCACACCGTGGATGGACAGTACCGTTGCATATAACGGACTCGGAAAGGACGCCGCTATCTGCGAAAACGAGTGCGGAGTAGTTATGCTTATGTCGATAACCGCTTTCTCAAACGCAAAGGCGCTTAAGGCGGACCCGCTCGTTAAAAACGGTATAACTGAATTTACCGCTGTTGACCTTGTGGTCTGCCAGAGCTCTACTGCCCGCGAAGGCGTTGAAACTCTGCTCGGTCTGATTGACCGCTACGGCAGCAGCGAAACGAATATCGCCTTTATAGCTGACCAGCGTGAAACCTGGTATATTGAAATGTATACGGGTCATCAGTACGCTGCTGTTAAGCTTCCCGATGATAAGGTTTGCGCTTTCGGCAATGAATTTCTCCTTGAATACACTTCTGATTATGAGGACAGCATTTTGTCTTCAAATCTTGAAAGTCTTGCAAAGGATAACGAATTTGCGGTTTACGACGGTGATAAATTCAATCTTCTTGAAAGCTATTCGGGCGAAGAGGTTGCAACAAATTACTCCCATATGAGAACGTGGATGACTCATAAGCTCCTCGCTCCGTCAAAGGTTGAGGACTATAATAAGGACGAAAAATATCCGCTTTGTTTTAAGCCCGATAAAGAGGTTTCTCTTACGGACGTTATGGCTATTATGCGCAACCGCTTTGAAAAAACGGAGTACAGCCCCGATAAAACAAACAGGACGGATATGCGCGTTATAGGTACGGAAACAGCAACGAGCGTTCATATCGCCCAGATTTATCCGAATTTGCCCGATAATATGTCCTGCGTAACGTGGGAGAGCTCGGGACCGGCGCTTTACGGCGTTTTTGTTCCGATTTCTAACGGCGCAACGAGTATCAGCGAGCCATACGGAAAAAATCAGAAGGCTGAGGATAAGCAGATATTTGATGAAAGCTATCCGTATTACCGTTTTAAAGCGCTTACAACACTCGCCTCTGAGCCTGATAAATATAAGATTTACGGAAAGCCCGTAAGAGCCTATTGGAAAGCGGCTGAGAAGGGAATGACTGCAGGAATGAGCGAGGTGCTGCAGAGAGCGGCGGATATGGACGATAATGAGAACGCATGTCAGTATATAACGGATTATTGCAACAGTATGCAAAATCAGGCGTTTAACGACGCGGGCGTGCTTCTTAACGACGTAAAATGGTATCTCAGTAAAAACAGTAACACTATGAAAAACGGGCGCAATCCCGAAACCCACGAGGTGCTTGACGAGCTCAAAAAGGTTAAGCCGCTTCAGGTTACGCTTGACCCAACGGTATATCAGGCTGTTCCCGAGGTTCCCGTTCACTCTGCGCAAGAAGAGATAAAAGAAAAGCCAAACAGCAACGCCGTCGTTTTTATTGTAATCGGTGCTGCGGCGGTAATAGCAATTCTCGGCGCGGTTTATATAATATTCAAAATGAAAAAGCGCTCTAAAAACAGTTAGTCATCAGTAATCGCAGGTGGATACTATGATAATTTGTAAAAACAACGAAGAATTAAACGCGGTAACGGATAATACCGTTATTGGCGCTGAAAATATAAATATGCAAAACAGTGAAATCCGTTTTGCAGGTAGCGGCAATATTCTTTTTGCCGAGGAAAACGTAAACCTCAGCGGCACAAAGCTTTTCTTTAACGGCAGTAACAGCGTCGTTTACCTCTCCTCAAGCGGTAACGCCTACAGGCTCAATGTTTCAATAAACAATGCCTGCTCGCTGTTTATAGGAAACAATAATTTTATGAACGGAACGCTGAATATTACAATTTCCGAGCATACAAACGTGTTTCTCGGGGACGACAATCTCTTAGCCTTCGGTATCTGGGTAAGGACTGCGGACCCGCACCTTATCTACAGCGCTGAAACAAAAAAGCGCATTAACCCCTCCAAGAGTATTTTTATAGGCGACCACGTATGGATAGGTCAGGACGTTCACGTTCTCAAAGGTACTCAGGTTGCTTCGGGAAGTATTCTCGGTGCAGGAACGGTTTGCCCGGGAAAGAAAACGGGTTCAAATCAGGCATGGGGAGGAAATCCTGCCAAGAAAATCAGCGAGGGCATATTCTGGGAGCGTACCTGCTGCCACGCCTTTACTGAGGAGGATACAAAAAATTACGATACAAAAAAGAGCGACGAGCATATTTACGGTTATTCAAAGGACGAGTATATCCCGTTTGATGATATTGATAATAAGCTTAATTCACTTAAATCAGCAAGGGAAAAGCTGGAATGTTTAACCAAACTTAGTAATTCAAAAACAAAAAACCGCTTTGTACCGAACGACGGTAATCAAAAGGCTGAAAAGCGCGGTTTATTTCACAGATAAGAGGAAAAAGCAATGAGTAATTTTGATTATGACGTAATAATTATAGGAGCGGGCCCCGGCGGAATTTTCTCCGCTTATGAGCTTTCCAAAAATAACAGCGCGCTTAAAATCGCTGTTTTTGAAGCGGGAAACGAACTCGCTAAAAGAAAATGCCCTATTGACGGCGAAAAGGTTAAATCCTGTATCGGCTGTAAAACCTGCGCTATAATGAGCGGCTTTGGCGGAGCGGGCGCGTTTTCCGACGGTAAGTATAATATTACAAACGATTTCGGCGGAACGCTCTATCAGTATATAGGAAAGAAAAAGGCAACAGAGCTTATGGAATATGTTGATGAAATCAACGTTTCCCACGGCGGCGAAAACTGTAAGCTCTATTCAACGGCGGGCTCTCAGTTCAAAAAACTGTGTATGCAGAATCAGCTCCATCTTCTTGACGCTTCCGTACGCCATCTCGGAACGGATATTAATTATATCGTTCTTCAGAATCTCTACAATGAGCTTAAGGACAAGGTTCAGTGGCATTTCAACACCCATATAGACAGCGTTGAAAAGCTTGACGGCGGATATAAAATCACGAGCAAAAACGGAGAGTGCACCTGTAAGGACTGTATTATTTCCGTTGGCCGTTCGGGAAGCAAATGGATGGAGGGAATATGCAAATCCCTCGGAATAAATACCCTTTCAAACCGTGTTGATTTAGGCGTTCGCGTTGAGCTTCCCGCAGAGATTTTCAGCCACCTTACTGACGAGCTTTACGAAAGTAAAATCGTTTATACAACGAAGAATTATGAGGACCACGTCCGTACCTTCTGTATGAATCCGAAGGGTAGCGTTGTTAACGAAAATACAAACGGAATAGTAACCGTTAACGGCCACAGCTTTGAGGACCCCGAAAAGCAGACGGAGAATACAAACTTTGCTCTCCTCGTTGCCAAGCATTTTTCAGAGCCGTTTAAGGACAGTAACGGCTACGGCGAAAGCATTGCAAGGCTTTCCAATATGCTCGGCGGCGGAGTAATCGTTCAGCGCTTCGGCGACCTCGTTTCGGGCAGAAGAAGTACGCCTAAAAGAATTGAGGAGGGGCTTACCCAGCCAACACTTGCCGCAACACCCGGCGACCTTTCCCTCGTTCTTCCTAAGCGTATTCTTGACGGAATTATTGAGATGATTTACGCGCTTGATAAAATTGCTCCGGGTACGGCTAATCCTGATACTCTCCTTTACGGCGTTGAGGTTAAGTTCTACAATATGGAGGTTGAACTCAACGAAAACCTTGAAACCGTACATAAAGGGCTTTATGTTATCGGCGACGGCTCGGGCGTTACTCATTCGCTCTCCCACGCTTCGGCGAGCGGAATTCACGTAGCGCGCAGAATATTAAATATTTAAGAAGGATTAATTATGAGACTTAAAGACGATATCGTCCTCGGAAATATTGACGGCAACGACTTTGCAATAGCAACGGGTAAGCTTGCTAAAAGCTTTAAGGGAATTATCAATAATAATTCCTCAGCCGCGTATATTTTCAAGCTGCTTAAAACCGAGCAGAGCGAGGACAGCATTGTTGAAGCTATGATGAAAAAATACGACGGCAGTGAAAGCGAAATCAGAGCCGACGTTAAAGAGGTAATTGATAAATTAAACGGAATGGGAATTTTGCAGTAATGAGCGAAAAATTCAGTAAAGAGGTGCGCTTCCTTTTATACCTTCTCTCCTGCGTTTTCAACGGTAAAGAGCCGAAGGAGGAGCAGGGAATTGATTATAGGGAGCTGCTTGACCTTGCAAGAAAGCACCAGGTTTACAATATAATATTCCCCGCAATCAGCAGCCTTGAAGGCGTTCCCGATGAGGAAAAATCGGAGTTCAGGGATTACTCTATGTCCGAGCTTAAGCGTATGCTCGTTATCAATAACGAGCGCGAAATTATCCTTGAAAAGCTTACTGAAAAGGGTATAAGATATATGCCGCTCAAGGGGCTTATCCTTAAGGCGTATTATCCTAAAGAGAGTATGCGCCAGATGAGCGATAACGATATTCTCTTTGATGAGGAAAACCGCGATGCTGTTGCTGAAATTATGAAGGAATGCGGCTATAAGTCAACCGCAACGGGCGAAAACAGCGACGATTATTTTAAAGAGCCGTTTTCCACCTTTGAGTTCCACAGAACGCTGTTCTTTATGGAGCATAATTTCTGCCCCGAGTTTGATAATCTCTGGGAAAATGCCTCTCAGGACGAGGAGAATCCGTGCCTTTACCATATGGGACTTGACGATATTTATATCTATAACGTCTGCCATATGTACAAGCATTTTTCAACTGCGGGCTGCGGAATACGCTTCCTCGCTGATAATTATTTGTTCTTAAGGCGTGACGGCGATAAGCTTGATAACGCCTACGTAAGCGAAAAGCTCAGCGAATACGGTATTCTTGATTTTGAACAGAAAACAAGGCGGCTTGCCTTTAAGATATTTGACGGCGAAAAGCTCAGCGACGACGAGGAAGAGCTTCTGAGAGTATTTATTAATTTCGGAATTTTCGGAAGCGACTCCGTTAGAATTCAGCGCGAGCTTGAGCAGATGGCGGACGGTACTCCGCTTGATAAGGCGAAGAAGAAGTACATTTTAAAAAGGCTTTTTCCGCCGAAAAAGAAAATGAAGGCGGACTACAGAGTGCTTGAAAAGCACCCGTACCTTCTTCCGGCTATTTATATTCACCGCTTTTTCAAGGTGATTTTTAATCCTAAGGATACGCTTGACGAGGTTAAAAACGTTAAGCACGTTAAATAAAGATATCGGAGGATATCGTATTGTCAGTAAATAAGAAAAATATAAGGAATTTCTCAATAATAGCTCATATTGACCACGGAAAGTCAACCCTTGCTGACCGTCTTTTAGAGCTTACAAGCTCGGTTGCAAAGCGCGATATGCAGGAGCAGATACTTGACGATATGGAGCTTGAAAGGGAAAGAGGTATTACAATCAAGGCGCACGCCGTAAAGCTTGATTATAAGGCGAAAAACGGCGAGAATTATATATTCAATCTCATTGATACTCCGGGCCACGTTGACTTTAACTACGAGGTTTCGCGTTCGCTCGCAGCGTGCGAGGGCGCAATACTTATTGTCGACGCGTCGCAGGGCGTTGAGGCGCAAACGCTTGCCAATACCTACCTTGCCCTTGACCATGACCTAGAAATTCTCCCCGTTATAAATAAAATAGACCTCCCTGCCGCTGACGCTGACCGCGTTGCGGGCGAGGTTGAGGAGGTTATAGGTATACCCTGCATGGACGCCCCGCGCATTAGCGCAAAAACGGGCGAAAACGTTGAGGCTGTGCTTGAATATATCGTTGAGGGCATAAAGCCGCCCGAGGGCGATGACGACAAGCCGCTGAAGGCGCTGATTTTTGACTCTGTTTACGACAGTTACCGCGGAGTAATTGTTTACGTAAGAATTATGGAGGGCAAAATCAAAGCGGGCGACACAATGAAAATTATGTCAACGGGCGCGCAGTTCGGCGTTGTTGAAGTCGGCTATATGCGAGCTACCTCAATGGAAAAGGCGGAGGAGCTCACCGCGGGTGAGGTAGGCTATATCACCGCTTCAATAAAAACCGTAGGCGACGCAAAGGTCGGCGATACCGTAACAACCGTTCCCAACGCCGCTCTTGAACCGCTCCCGGGTTACCGCAAGGTTAACCCAATGGTTTTCTGCGGAATATATCCCGCTGACGGAGCGGATTACGAAGCCCTGCGCGACGCGCTTGAAAAGCTTCAGTTAAACGACGCTTCGCTGACCTATGAGCCCGAAACCTCAAGCGCTCTCGGCTTCGGTTTTCGCTGCGGCTTCTTAGGGCTTTTACACCTTGAAATTATTCAGGAAAGGCTGGATAGGGAGTATAATCTTGACCTTATTGCAACCGTTCCGAGCGTTGTTTATAAAATCTATTTAACGGACGGAACTATGATTGAGGTCGATAACCCGACCAATTACCCTGACCCCGCCAATATTGATTACAGCGAGGAGCCTTTTGCAGACGCGCATATTTACGTACCGAGCGAATACGTAGGTACGGTAATGGATATGTGCCAGGAAAAGCGCGGTATCTTCGTAACAATGGACTATATAACGCCCGAGCGCGTTGATATTCACTACGAGCTTCCGCTCAATGAGATTATTTACGATTTCTTTGACGCTCTTAAATCCCGTACAAGGGGCTACGCTTCTTTCGATTACGAGCTCAGGGACTACCGCCGCTCCGATTTGGTTAAGGTAGACGTGCTCCTCAACGGCGACCTTATAGACGCGCTTTCGTTCATTATCCACCGCGAAAAGGCGTATTCAAGAGCAAGGCGAATTGCCGAGCAGCTTAAAAAGTACATTCCTCGCCACCTGTTTGAAATTCCTATTCAGGTTGCTATCGGCGGAAAGGTTATCGCAAGAGAAACCGTTAAGGCGCTGCGTAAGGACGTTCTTGCAAAGTGCTACGGCGGCGACGTAACGCGAAAGAAAAAGCTCCTTGAAAAGCAGAAGGAGGGCAAAAAGCGTATGCGCCAGTTCGGCTCCGTAGAGGTACCGCAGGAGGCGTTCCTTGCAGTTCTCAAGCTTTCAAGCGACGATGACGATTAAATTAATAATAAAAAGGCAGGTTTATACCTGCCTTAATTTTATACTTATTTTTCTTTTGGGAAAATCTGGTAAATAAGCGAGCCGCTGTATATTACTACAAGAGAGAGCAGCGCGTATAAAACTGCGGCAACGGTTACGAATATCTTTTCCCTTGCGGTATCCGCCTGAAGCCCGTAAATTATGCTGATTATTGAAATAATAATGGGCGCCGCCTCAAAAACTATCGGGAATTCAACAACGAGGGTAAGCTTTCTGTATTCCCTTGTTAACAGTATGAGCACAAGTCCTACGAGCGCAAGCCCCGCTTCAAAGAGAATCATATTGAAGAAAAGGCTTTCGTTTGTTGTAAGACCGTCAAGGTAAAAAATTGAAACAAAGTCCGCCTGTAAAACGAGTATCAGCGCAACGGCAATGCCTACTCCGTAGTTTGCAAGGTTTATAAAAAATGCAAGCGCTTTTGATATTTGCCTCATATCATTTTCCTCCTAAGTAGTTTTTTATCTCCCTGAGAAGAGTATCGGTTTCTTCGTCGGTTCCTACCGTTATTCTAACATAATTATCTATTCTCGGCAAGTTGAAATAGCGAATAAACACCTTTTTTGTTTTAAGGTATTCAAACATATCCCTCATATTCCTGCCCTCATAGGTTGCGAATATGAAATTTGCGCCCGAATCAAGAACGGTAAAGCCGAGCGTTCTCAATTCATCGGTAAGGCGGGTTCTGGTATTAATTATTCTGTCTATTGTAGCGTTAAAATATTCAGTATCTTTAACGGAAGCTATTCCCGCGGCTATTGAAAGCGCGTCAACCGTGTAGGAATTATATGAATTCTTAACCGCCTCAAGAACGGATATAAGCGCCTTTGAGCCGATAGCAAAGCCGATTCTCAGCCCCGCGAGCGAACGCGATTTTGAGAACGTTCCCGTTACAAGAAGGTTTTCATATTCCTTAGTGAGTTTTACGCATGAGTAGCGGGAAAAATCAGCGTATGCCTCGTCAATTATAACAACGCTGCCGCCGTTATATTCCATAAGCTTTTTAATGAAAGCGTCGCCCTCGCAGATTGAAGTCGGAGCGTTGGGGTTAGGGATAATAACGCCGCCGTTTTTGCCCCTGTAATCATCAGGGTTTATTCTGAAATCCGCACCGAGCGGCTTCGTTTCATAGGGAATATCGAAAAGCCTGCACCAGACGGGATAAAAGCTGTAAGTAATATCGGGGTAAAGAATGGGGAGCTCGCTGTTAAAAAACGCCTGAAAAGACAGCGCAATAACGTCGTCCGAGCCATTGCCGAGAAATACGTTTTCAACCCCGACTCCGTAGTAATCCGCTATTGCTTTTTTCAGCGGAGTTGCGTCTGCGTGAGGATAAAGTCTAAGCGTTTCGGCGGGAAAGCTCTTTATCGCCTCAATTGCCTTCGGTGAGGGCGGGTAGGGGTTTTCGTTAGCGTTTAGCTTAACTATGTCTGTATCCTTGCTCTGCTCACCGGGTACGTACGGTTCAATATTTCTTAAGTTTTTCTTCCATTCGTTCATTATAATCTGTCCTTATACCTTTCGGCTGTAATGATTCCGTCTTTAACGTTCAGCTTGCAGATTCTTGCATTGCGGGCGTCAAAGGCGTCAGCGCCGAGTCCGTCGTTATAGTCGCGCGCGTGATAAATTGCGTACCACTGTCCGTTTTCTTTAATCATTGAGTGATGACCCGTTCCCTCCTCAAAGTCGTTTGCCGCAAGAACGGGGGAAAAGGTGCTGTCATCGGGATATTTTTCAAATTTGATTTTTGTTAAATCCGTTTCATCCGTTTTAGCGCGGGCATAGCCTATGTAATAGGTGGGCTGCTCAAAACAGTTTCCGGAGTACATAACGTAATGCCAGTCGCCCTCCCTGAAATAAAAAGCGCCCTCAATAGTGTGCCAGTGCTCGCCCTTTTTATATCTGTCACGCATATAGATGTCCTCATCAAGAGTCGGAACAACTACGGTTTGAGGCTTACCCTCGGGCGTGAAGGGGTCAAGCATTCTGTCAACAACTATGTAGGTTCCTATTCTGTCGCCCTCAAAGCGGTTTGTTGAGTAAAACAAAAACAGTCCGTTCTCATTTTTTACAATATGGCTGTCAATAGAAAACGGGTGAAGCAGCTGCTTCGGGTTTTCAAACGGACCGAGCGGATTATCCGCCGTTGTAACGAACATCGTCTGGCGGTGCCCGCCCTTATCGGGAGTATCGCCGTAAAACTCAAAGGAATTGTACATATAGTACTTCCCTTCAAGTTCAATAACGCTCGGTGCCCAAAAGCCCTCGTGGTCCTTAACGGTCATAACCCTTCCGTAAAATTCCCAGCCGTCAAAAAGGCTGTCGCTGTGGTAGGCGTAAATTCCGTCGTGGCCCGTTGTATAAATATAATATCTGCCGTTTGCTTTGAGAATATACGGGTCTGCCTGACCTAAATAGTGCTCTTTGTCTATCTTCAGTAAATGCATTAGTTGTTTCCCTTTTTCTTTGCTTTCTTTTCCGCTTCAAGCTCCGCTTTTTCCTTGTAGAAAATGTTTGCTTTAAGGTAAACCTCAATAAATCCGCGGAAGATTTCGGCAAGCTCGCCTTCATTATAGCCTATCGGGAGCATATGCTCGTCATCGTCAATTGCCAGCGGACCCTTTTCGTAATCGTTAAAGGTTGGCATAAGCGAATAGCCCGTCGCCATTTTAACAAGAGAAATCATTGTGTAATCCGCCGTTGCTTCAACAAAGCCTTTCTTTTTTGTATAGCGCTCTATCGTTGAGGTTTCAACTGAATCGTTATGTTTTTTTGTATAGCAGGCGTTAAATACCTTTTCAATATATTCTTCAAGCGCTTTGTCCGTATAAGGCGCCTTTAAAAGTAAAACCGTATCAATATCCGCAATTCCGTATTTATCGCTTTCCCCGCAGGGAATACCGATAAGGTTTTCGTCCTTATCTATGTAAACGGATATAGTATAAAATTCTTTTTCCATAGTAAACTCCCTTGTTTTATTTATAAAATTATATACTATTAGATTGAAAAATTCAATAATTAATGGTAATATATTTTATATATAAAAAGAGGTGTTACAATGAAAAGGGTATTATCATTTTTGCTCGGGCTCGTTATCCTTGCCTGTCCTTTTACGGCTTTGGCTGAGGATAATAATTACGGCTACGATGTTTCCTACCATAATTCAGTTATCGACTGCAAAGCGGCAACGGAAAACGGAAAAAACTTTTATATGATAAGACTCGGGTATTCTGATAAATATATTGATGACAAGTTTTTTGAAAACGTTAAAACCGCGGCTGAAAACAAAATGAATTTCGGCGTTTATCTTTACAGCTATGCCTATAACGAATCTGAGGCAAAAAAGGAAGCGGCTTTTGTTATAAATACCCTTTCAAAAATAAGCGGGTATATTGATTATTTTACTCTGCCCGTTGCGTATGACCTTGAGGAAAGCAGTATTCCCGCCAATGCCGACAAGGCGATGATTAACAAAATAATGACTGCATTTTGCGATGCCGTAAACGACGCGGGCTATACCGCAATGGTTTATTCAAATAAAAACTGGTTTACGAATTACCTTGATACCTCTCTTATAAAATCAAAGGGCTACAAGGTGTGGTATGCGTACTATCCTTCGGGAACGCCCGATTTTTCAAAACAGATTCAGGTGGGCTCAACAGGGCTGTATGCGGATATGTGGCAGTATAAAAAGGGCGACAGCAATGCCGGAACGCTTGATGAGGACGTCGTTTTTTATCCCTCGTCGGTTATAAAGAAGATAAGCTGCGTTCATTCTTGGAAAACTACGGTTATCCCTGCGGAAATCGGAAAAAACGGCAGCATTACCGTAAGGTGTGAAAAATGCCAAAAGGCCAAGCCGAAAACGGTGATTAACGCGGTTAAAAGCGTAAGATTTTCAAGGGCGTCGTTTGTATATACGGGGAAGAAGCTGACTCCGAAACCCGTTATTAAGAACAGCAGCGGCGAAACCGTTAATACAAAGTATTACAGCGTTGATTATAAGGATAATGCCGAGGTCGGAACGGCAACCGCGGTTGTAAACTTTAAGGGCAATTATAAAGGTACAAAAAAGCTGAAATTTACCGTTGTGCCAAAGGGCACTAAGCTTTCAAAACTCAGTGCAGGCAGGTGCAGGCTTACCGTTAAATGGAAAAAACAGAAGGTACAGAGCAGCGGTTATGAGGTTCAATGCGCTCTTAATAATAAATTCAGCAAGGGAAAAAGCTCAAAAACGGTTAAAAGCGTTAAGAAAAACAGCGCCGTTTTTAATAAGCTGAAAAGCGGAAAAAAGTATTATGTCAGAGTACGCACGTATAAAACGGTTAGCGGCAAAAAAATTTACAGCTCATGGAGCAAGGTTAAAAGGATAAAGGTTAAATAAACTATATGAAAGTACTTATTACAGGCGGCGCAACCGGAATCGGAAGAGCCTGCGCCCAGCTTTTTAAAAGCAGCGGCTATGAGGTTTATGTTACTTATAACGAAGCGACCTCAGAGCTTGACGGCGTAACTGCCGTTAAATGTAATCTGAAAAACATAAACGAGATTGAAGCCCTGTTTGAAAAAACGGGTGATATAGATATTCTCGTTAACAACGCCGGTGTTTCGCTTATTAAAATGATAAACGACGTTACCGAAGAGGATTATGAAAGCGTAACCGCGGTAAACGAGAGGGCGGTATATTTCTGCTCAAAGCTCGCGGCGCTCGGTATGCTAAAAAAACACAGCGGCGCTATAGTAAATATTTCGTCCATCTGGGGAGAAGCGGGTGCGTCGTGCGAAACGCTGTACTCAATGACGAAGGCGGGCGTTATCGGGCTTACAAAGGCGCTTGCCAAGGAGCTTGCACCATCGGGTATTACCGTAAACTGCGTATCTCCCGGGATAATTGAAACGCGAATGAACGACAGCTTTGATAAGGAAGAGCTTATTGAAGAGGTGCCTCTCGGAAGGCTCGGAACTCCCGAGGAGGTTGCGGCGGCTGTCCTTTTCCTTGCGGAAAACAGATATATAACGGGTCAGACTTTAGGCGTTAACGGAGGGGTAATATGAGCTATACGTACGAGCGCCTTTCGGACGATATAAAGGTTGCCGTAAGCGCCGACCATACCTTCGGAACGGACGCCGTTTTGCTCGCGTATTTTGCTAATATAAAGCGAAAGGACAGAGCGCTCGATATGGGAACGGGTTGTGGAATTATACCGCTTTTATGGCTTCGCGACAGCGCGCAGAGCCCCGTTCACTGCCTTGATATTCAGGAAAATGCTATCGCGCAGGTCAACGCGGCAATAGAGTATAATAAGCTCGGCGAAAGGCTTGCGGCGCATCTCTGCGATTTAAGGAAAATCAGCACGAGCTTCAGCGCGGAGGGTTTTACTCTCGTTACAATGAATCCGCCGTATAAGCCGCTGAATACGGGCTTTGAATCACTGAGCGAAAGCGCAAAGATTGCCCGCCACGAGGTTACCTGTAATATTGAGGACGCAGTTAAAGCGGCAAATTATCTTCTTACTTACGGAGGGCGCTTTTGTATGTGCCACCGCCCCGAAAGGCTTGTTGACGTTCTAACATATATGCGCGAATATAAGCTTGAACCGAAGCGTTTACGCTTTGTCTGCGACAGGCAGGGCGAAGAACCGTTTCTGTTTCTTGTTGAGGGCAAAAAGGGAGCAAAGCCGTTTTTAAGAATTGAGCCTGATTTGGTACTGAAAAATGAGGAAAGCAAGTTCAGCGAGGAGATGCTCAGGGTTTACGGCTCCTATGCTGACGGATATGAGGATAAAATAAGATGAGCGGAAAGCTTTACGTAGTAGGAACGCCTATCGGCAATCTCGGCGATTTTTCGCCGCGTGCCGCCGAAACGCTTGAAAAAGTGGATTTTATTGCCGCTGAGGATACAAGGGTGACCCTGAAGCTGCTGAACCATTTCGGAATAAAAAAAGAGATGGTCAGCTACTATGAGCACAATAAAAGAGAACGCGGGGAAATTATTGCCGCAAGAATTCTCGCGGGAGAGAGCTGCGCTATTGTAACGGACGCGGGAATGCCCGCAATTTCCGACCCCGGTGAGGATTTGGTTAAACTCTGCCACGAGCAGGGAATCAAGGTTGAAAGCGTGCCGGGTCCAACCGCCTTTGCAACCGCGCTTGCAGTTTCGGGGGCGGATACGGGACGGTTTACCTTTGAGGGCTTCCTTTCCGTAAGCAAAAAATCAAGGCGCGAGCACCTTGAGGAGCTTAAGGGAGAAAAGAGAACTATGGTTTTTTATGAAGCTCCGCATAAGCTCGTCAATACGCTGAAAGATTTTTATTCCGCTTTCGGAGAGAGAAATATAACCCTCGTGCGCGAACTTACAAAAATCCATGAGGAAATTTTCCGTACAACGCTTTCGGGCGCGCTTGAGCGCTATGAAAACGAAACACCGAAGGGCGAATTCGTGCTTATCCTTGAGGGCAAAAAAGGAGAGGAAAAAGCCGTCAGCTTTGAGGAAGCGGTTAAAATGGCGAAGGCGCTTGTTGAAAAGGGGATGAGCGTAAACGCCGCCGCCAAGGAAATTGCCTCAGAAACGGGAATAAAAAAGAACGAGATATATAAAGCCTTGCTTTGACGTATAATGAAGGTCGTTTAGTTTGTATGATTTGTAATGCGTGTCCGCGAAAATGTAATATTGACAGAGAGAGCGCCGTAGGCTTTTGCCAGAGTCCGAGCGCTTTTCGTCTTGCAAGAGCGGCGCTCCATTTCTGGGAGGAGCCTTGCATAAGCGGAAAAAACGGCAGCGCAGCGGTGTTTTTCAGCGGCTGTAATCTTAAATGTGTTTACTGCCAGAATTACGAAATCAGCAGGGAAAACAAGGGCGTTGAAATAAGCGACGAAAAACTTGTTGAAATATTTGAAAAGCTGATAGAGGACGGAGCTGAAAATATTAATCTTGTCAACCCTACCCACTATGCCGAGCGGCTTGCGGGCGTGCTTTCAAGATGGAAAAGCCCCGTTCCGATAGTATATAACACCTCGGGATATGAGAGCACCGAAACTCTCAAAAAGCTTGATGGTCTTGTCGATATTTACCTAACTGATTTTAAATATATCCGCTCCGATAAGGCTAAAAAATACAGCGCCGCCGCGGATTATCCCGAAATTGTAAAAAGGGCGCTGAAGGAAATGGCACGGCAGCAGCCGAAGGACGAATTTATGGACGGTATGATGAAAAAGGGCGTTATTATCCGCCATCTCGTTCTCCCGCGTAATACAAATTCCTCGCTTGAAATACTCGATTACCTTGCCAGCGGCTACAAAAACCGCTGTATATCCCTTATGGCGCAATATACCCCCTGCGGAGAGCTTGAAAATTATCCTGAAATTAACAGACAAATTACCGCGCGGGAGTACAGTAAGGTTGTTGATTACGCTATTAACCTCGGTTTTGATAATCTGTTTTTACAGGAACTTTCATCTTCCGATAAAAAATTTATTCCTGCATTTGATTTTAGCGGAATAATGTGATATAGTATAAGAGTAAAATCAATTTTAAATAAAGGAGACAACAAAATGAAAAAGTTTTTCGCAGAGTTTAAAGAGTTTATTGCTCAGGGTAACGTGCTTGACTTAGCAGTCGGCGTTATCATCGGCGGCGCATTCAAGGGTATTGTTGACGCGCTTATCGAAAACCTTATTAATCCTCTCATTGCCCGTATCGGCGGAACGGATATCGGTCTTGCAATTGATATCGGTAAGGGACAGGCTCTTAATATCGGTGCTTTCATCTCCGCTATTCTTAACTTCATCATTATTGCATTTATTATTTTCCTTATCGTTAAGTCTGCTAATAAGGCTAAGGAAATTGCGGCAAAGAAAAATGAAGAAGAGGAAGAGGCAACAACAAAGACCTGCCCCTTCTGTAAGAGCGAGATTGATATTGAAGCAACAAAGTGCCCGCACTGTACCGCTGACCAGCCTGAAGAAGCTGCTGAATAATAGTTTAGTTAAAAACGGGAGGGCTTTATGTCCTCCCTGAAAATATTTTTTGGAGTGATATTATATGATTAAAAAAGAGTACAGCTTCCCGTCCTGCACGGGCGAGGGAGAGATTTACGGCTGCGGTTATATCCCGGAAGGCGACTATGATTACGTTCTCGTTATCAACCACGGTATGGCTGAGCATCAGGAAAGATACCTCGGTTTTATTGAATTCCTTAATTCAAACGGCGTTGCAGTTTATATGCACGATATGTGTAACCACGGCAAGTCAAATAAGGATTTTAATGATACGGGATATTTCGGAACGGATAACGGCTACAGAAAGCTTGTTGATGATTTCAGAAAGAATATAAATATCGCCAAGGAAGAAAACCCCGGTAAAAAGCTTATCGTTATGGGTCATTCAATGGGCTCGTTCATCTGCCGCTGCCTTACGGCGTGGTATCCCGATGAGGGATATATCGGCGCTATCTATATGGGCACGGGCGACGCTAACCCGATTGCGGGCATAGGCGAAAAGCTCGCGGGAATGGTAGTTAAGCTTAAGGGTGCTAAGTATAAGAGCAAGCTCCTTGATAAAGCAAGCTTCGGCTCATACGGTAAGGGCTTTGAGGGCAGAACTAATTTTGACTGGCTCACCCGCGACGCTGCGATTATTGATAAGTATATCGCCGATGAATACTGCGGTTTCCTTTTCTCCGCTCAGGGTATGAAGGATTTGGTTAAGCTCAATATTGAGGCTAATACCGACGAGTGGTATCAGAAGGTACCGAAGGAGCTTCCCATCCTCCTTACGTCGGGCGAAAAGGACCCCGTCGGTCCCACTGCTAAAGGAATTGAAGCTATTAACGAAAAGCTCAAGGCAAGCGGACACACTGCGGTAACCTGCAAAATTTACCCCGACTGCCGCCACGAAATCCTCAACGAGCTCAACAGAGACGAGGTTATGAGCGACATTCTCGCGTGGATAAAAACCTTATAATCAAAACAAACTGCTTTGCAAAATACTGCAGAGCAGTTTTTATTTAAAAAGCTATTGCATATATATTTAATGTGTGGTAGAATAACGAAGCAAATTTAAAATGTTGGATGAAGCATGCAGAAAAGGACTGTATTTTTATACAGCGCCGAAGGCGTAAAACGCTCAGGACAATAACCGCTTGCTGACAACCCCCCGGAGAATTCCATTAATGGATGCCGAAGGTGCAAACAAAGCCGAAGGGCTTTGCCAATCTCTCAGGCAAAAGGACGGGGCTATCAGGGATATTAGTATTATCCCTTGTTTTAAGTCAGCAGTTTTCTGCCGACTTTTTATTTTTGTAAATTTGTGTTTCAAGGAGCAAAAAAATGTGGGAAAACATTATCTCTGTAATTGAAAAAATCAACAATACTCTTAACGGTATAGTTTGGGGCTGGCCCGTAATTATACTTATTCTAGGTACGGGTATTCTTTTAACAATCCGTACAAGAGGTTTACAGGTTAAGCGCTTCGGCGATTCGCTGAATACAACTATTATTCCTACAATAAAAAGCCTCGGCAAAAATAAGAACAGGGACGACAGACTACATTCCGTTTCTCAGTTTGAGGCGTTTTCAACGGCGATTTCGGGTACGGTAGGTACGGGAAATATTATCGGCGTTGTATCCGCTGTTTTAACGGGCGGTCCCGGCGCGGTTTTCTGGATGTGGGTTTCCGCCTTCTTCGGTATGGTAACAAACTATTCGGAAAACGTTCTCGGCCTCTATTTCAGAAAGAAGGATAAGGACGGTCATCTTTCGGGCGGCGCGTTTTACTATATCGCTTACGGCTTAAAGTGGAAATGGCTCGGCTATCTCGCTTCAATCTTCTGTATTTTTGCCGCAATCGGTATGAGCGGCGTTCAGACCAATAAAATTTCGGGTACGCTTGCTGAGGCGTTTTCAAGGGCAACGGCAACCGAGAGCACGCAGACAATAAGGCTTATCGTCGGCATCGTAGTTGCGGTAATTACGGCTGTCGTTATTATCGGCGGAATCAAGCGTATCGGAAGAGTCGCTTCAATGCTCGTTCCGTTTATGTCGCTGCTGTTTATTATAATGGCGGTTATTGCTATTGTTATGAATATTGAAAATATCCCCAAAGCTTTTGCGCTTATTTTTACAAAGGCGTTTAATTTCAAGGCAGCGGGCGGCGGAATTCTCGGCTATTCCTTTGCTCAGGTAATTAAAAAGGGTATGGCAAGGGGCGTGTTCTCAAACGAAGCGGGCCTCGGCTCCTCAGTTATTGCGCACTCCGCCTCCGAAACGAGAGAGCCTGTTAAGCAGGGACTCTGGGGCGTTTTTGAGGTTTTCTTTGACAGTTTTATTATCTGTACCCTGACAGCGCTTATGTTCCTTACAACCTTTGATTTAACAAAGCTTTCTTCCGATATGGAGGACAGCGTTATGTCAATGACAATGTTCTCAACCAATTTCGGCGGTTTCGGAACGGCGGTGTTCTCAATTATACTTCCGCTTTTTGCATTTACTACGGTTATCGCCTGGTCGTATTACGGTGAAAAGGCTGTTGAATTCTGTTTTAGCTGGCTGAAAGGCGGGAAAACCAAGTACGCCGTTAATATTTTCAAGGTTGTTTATGTCGTGCTTATTGCAACCTCCGCTACCATCCACAGCGAGCTTATCTGGGCTATTGACGATACCTTTAACGGCTTGATGGCAGTTCCTAACCTCATCTGCCTCGTTGCTCTGAGCGGTCTTGTTGCAAAAATCACCAAGAACTATTATGACAGAAAAAAAGGCAGAGAGGTTGAGCCGATGCTTTCAGCGTATGAGGATATGAACGCCGAATTTGCAGAGGATATCAAAACCGAAAATGCAGCGATGAAATAGTATATGTTTCTTTTGCCGCGCAGGATGTGTTTAAAAGCATATCCTGCGCAGTATTTTTTCTTGACAATTGACAAAATTAAAATTATATTATATTTGAGGGAATTTGAGATTTCCTTAAATTATGATATTGAGGTAAAAAATGGGCATTACAAATATTATTAACCTTCTCGGAGGGCTCGGACTCTTCCTGTTTGGTATGAACTATATGAGCAAAGGCCTCAGCGCCGTTGCGGGAAACAAAATGAAGGACCTTCTTGAAAAGCTTACGCGTAACCGTTTTAAAGGCTTTTTGCTCGGCGTAATGGTAACCGCCGTTATTCAGTCCTCCTCAGCAACAACCGTTATGGTTATGGGCTTTTTAAACGCGGGAATTATGGATTTAGCTCAGGCAACGGGCGTAATTATCGGCGCAAATTTAGGTACAACCGTAACGGCTGTGCTTATTGCGATTGACGTATCGGCGATAGCCCCGCTCTGTATTATTATCGGCGCGGCGCTCAATCTTTTCGGCAAAAAACAGAAGCAGCGGTATATAGGCCAGATTATTTTAGGCTTCGGTATACTGTTCTTCGGTCTTAAATATATGAGCGGCGACGATGCAATGGGCGTTCTTAAAACAAGCGCTGCTTTCCAAAATCTTATCGCAAGCGCAAACAACCCCGTTCTCGGTATTCTTATCGGTATTGTAATGTGTGCAATACTCCAGTCCTCAAGTGCGTCTATCGGCGTTTTGCAGGTGCTTGCGCTTGGCGGTATTGTACCGCTTAACCTTGCGGTTTACCTTATAATCGGTATAGAAATCGGCTCCTCTACTCCTTTGTTTTTATCCTCAATCGGAGCAAAAACAAACGCAAAACGTGCAGCTTGGATTTATTTTATCTTTAATTCGTTCACGTTGGTATTTACCCCTCTCGCTTCCTTTGACCCGTTTATCAACACGGTGAAGAACTTCAGCGATAAGGGCTCGGTTCAGGTTGCGGCAGTGCATATTATGTTTAAATTTGCAACGGCTATAATCCTGCTTCCGTTAGTTAAGTATATCGTTAAGCTTACCGAACTTATCGTTAAATCAAAGGAGCACGAAAGCTCCTTCCGCTTTACCTATATTGATAAAAAGATTGACACCAACCCGACCATTACCGTTCTTCAGATTACCTCTGAGGTTGAGCGTATGGCAAAGCTTGTAAGGCGTAATCTTGTAATAGCGTGCGAGGATTTTCTTGCGGGAACTATGGAGCACGAGCGCGAAATCAAGGATAACGAGGATTTGATTAACTGGCTCAACCATAATATTTCTGACTTTATGGTAACTGTCTCGTCCCACCATATGAGCGGCGATACATCGGAGTATATTGGTAAGCTTTTCCACGTTATAACAGACCTTGAGCGTATAGGCGACCACGCTCTTAATATTCTTGAAAAGCACGAAACTATTTTAAATGAGCGTATGGATTTTTCTGACGACGCTAAAAAGGAAATTGAACAGATTTACCTTAAATCCCTTGAACTGTTTGACCGCTCCGTAGGCGCTTTTATAAACGAGCACCTGTCTGACGACGAGGAGCACGAGCTTCACTTTATTGAGGACACGATTGACAGTCTTACCCTTCAGGCTCAGGATAACCATGTTCAGCGTCTGCGCGATAAAAAATGCCATACCTCGTCGGGCGTTGTTTTTACAAAGTTTCTTCAGGATTTGGAGCGTGTAGGCGACCACTCGTACAATATAGCCTGGGCGGCGCGTAAGGACAAAAATCTTATCAGGCAGATATAACAGATGAACTGAGCGTTTCGGCGCACAGTTTGATGATATTATCGAGTAAAATCAAACAATATAAACGGTAAAGGCTGTCTTTGTGACAGCCTTTTTCTTGACTTTATCCTTTTTGCTTTGATATAATCGTAAAGAGGTGAAAATATGGATTATAAGCTGCTATGCTCTCAGTTAAAATCGCTTTCAGAGGGCGTTGAAAATAATATTACAATTCTTTCAAACGCAGCGGCTCTGCTGTGGTATTCGCTCGAAGGAATAAACTGGGCAGGCTTTTATCTCTTTGAAAACGGCGAGCTCGTTTTAGGTCCGTTTCAGGGCAAGCCCGCCTGTGTTAAAATTCCGCTCGGCAAAGGAGTCTGCGGAACGGCTGCAGAGGAAAACAAAACGCTGAGAGTTGACGACGTACATTCGTTTAAAGGGCATATCGCGTGCGACAGCGCCTCAAATTCCGAAATAGTTATTCCCGTTAATAAAAACGGCGCGCTCTTCGGCGTGCTTGATATTGACAGCCCGCATTTTGCCCGCTTTGGCGGGGAGGACGAAAAGGGGCTTGAAGACTTTGTTAAAACCTTAGAGGGTGTAATCTGATGTTTTTTAAAAAGAAAAAGCGCTTTTCCGAAATTAAAAAGTATATAGATGAAAACTTTTTTGAATGGTCTCCTCCCTCCGCTCCGCAGAGCACGGGCGCAGGCAGAGTCAAGTCGGCTGAACCCTATGATTATGATACGGTTGACGAGGTTCATCTTTCATACAATACCGTACGGTTTGACGCAGCAATGCCGCGAGAAGCGTCTGTAAAAGAGGAAATAGATATAGTTCTTGATGAGAGTTTTTCGGATATGCTGCTGCGCCTTATTGACGAAAAGGGGATGAAGGACAGCGAGTGCTATAAAAAAGCGAATATAGACAGAAAGCTGTTTTCAAAAATCCGCTCAAACCCCGAATACCGCCCGAGCAAGCCTACAGTTATCGCTTTTTGCATTGCGCTTGAGCTTAGCCTTGACGAGACTCGGGAGATGCTTATGAAGGCGGGCTTTGCGCTATCCCACAGCAGCAAGGCGGATATTATAATTGAGTATTTTATCAAAAAAAGAATATATAATATTATGGAAATTAATGAGGCGCTTTACGAATTTGACCAGCCTTTAATCTGAATAAAAAATGTCGCCCCGAAGGCGACCAAAAGAGAATAGCTCCGATATATAATGTGGCTGTAAGGTTGAGAAAACCACAGACACATTATTATTTTTTCGGAGGTATTTATTATGAAAAAAACAGAAAACAACATTACGGAATTAGTATTCATCCTTGACCGTTCAGGCTCAATGGGAGGGCTTGAAAGCGATACTATCGGCGGCTTCAATTCTCTCCTTGAAAAGCAGAAAAAGCAGGAGGGCGAGTGCTTTGTAACAACGGTTTTGTTTGACCACGAGATTGTTACTCTCCACGACAGAGTTGCCCTTCAGGATATTAAGCCGCTGACTGAGGAGGATTACACGGTAAGAGGCTGTACCGCTCTGATTGACGCTATAGGAACGTCAATTGAGCATATTGAGGGCATCCATAAGTATATCAGAAAAGAGGACGTACCTCAGAACACGATGTTCGTTATTATCACCGACGGTATGGAAAACGCGAGCCGTAAATTCCGTTCAGCCGAGGTTATGGCTATGCTTGAGCGCAAAAAGGAAGAGAGCGGCTGGGAATTCCTCTTTATCGGCGCCAATATTGACGCGGTTGAAACTGCGGCGCATATCGGTATATCCGGTGACAGAGCGGTTAATTACCACGCTGACGAAAGAGGAACGGGCGTCGTTTACAGCGCCGTTGCAAAGGCTTGCTGCGCTATGAGAAGCTGCGCTCCGCTTGAGGAAAGCTGGAGCGACGAAATCAATGAGGATTTCAAAAACAGATAATCAAATAAAAAAAAGGTGGCTGAGCCACCTTTTTTATTTTACTATTTAATTTTCTTAACCTCTTCAAAGGTATCCGTAATCTCGCTTTCGGGAGCGGGAGTTACAAGGGAAACGATAACGTTTACAATAAGTCCGATTAAGAATGCGGGAAGAAGCTCGTAAATAGCGAATATTCCGCCAACCTTAACGGCAATAATGTATTTCCAGATAAATACCATTGCGCCGCCTGCAACCATACCTGCTATTGCGCCGTATTTATTTGAGCGTTTCCAGAACAGAGCAAGCAGCATAACGGGACCGAACGCTGCGCCGAAGCCCGCCCAGGCAAAGGAAACTATACCAAAAACGGAGGAGTTTGAATCCCAGGCAATAACAACGCCGATAATGGAGATTATTATAAGAGTAACGCGTGCAATTACCATTTGTGTGGTTTCGCTCAGTTCTCTTTTTAACAAACCGCCGAGTATATTTTCGCTCATTGAGGAGGACGCCGCGAGAAGCTGACTGTCCGCTGTTGACATAGTCGAGGCGAGAATACCCGCAAGAATAACGCCTGCGATAAGAGCAAAAACGAAACCGTGCTGAGAAAGAAGATCTGCAATCTGAACGATAATGGTTTCGCTGTCCTCAAGAGCGTTGAGCTGATTTGCCTTAACCATACCGAGACCGACAATACCTATAAGCACTGCAACCGCCATTGAAATTACAACCCATACAGACGCTACGCGGCGGGAAAGCTTAACCTTGTTCGGATCCTCAATAGCCATAAATCTTAAAATAATATGCGGCATACCGAAGTATCCGAGGCCCCACGCCATTGTTGAAGCTATCGTTAAAGCGCTGTGGTCAACAGCCGCGCCCGTTTCGGGGTCATACGTGTTAAACATTCCGAGATAGCCCGGGAGTGAATTTGCGTTTTCTATAACGGCGCCCATTCCTCCTGCCTTTGATATACCGAAAACAAGAACGATTACAAGGGCAATTGTCATAATAATTGACTGAATAAAGTCGGTTGTTGAAGCCGCGTTGAAGCCGCCGAGAGAGGTATAGCCTACAATAACTATTGCTGAAACTACCATTGCAATATGATAATCAATTCCGAACAGCGTACCGAAGAGCTTGCCGCAAGCTGCAAAGCCCGAAGCCGTGTACGGAACAAAAAATACAATAATTACTATCGCCGCAATTATCATAAGGATGTTGTGCTTTTCCTTATATCTTCTTGAAAAGAAATCCGGAACTGTAATTGCACCTATTTTATCCGAATAATAACGAAGCTTTTTGGCAACAATCAGCCAGTTTAAATACGTTCCTACCGCAAGACCTATTGCCGTCCAGCCTGCGTCCGCAACGCCGGTAAGGTATGCAACGCCGGGGAGCCCCATAAGAAGCCAGCTTGACATATCGCTCGCCTCTGCACTCATTGCCGTAACGAGCGGACCGAGCTTTCTTCCGCCGAGATAGAAATCACCAACATTTTTTGTTTTACGAGAATAAATTACGCCAATAATCACTACTATTGAAAGGTAAACGACTATTGATATCATAATTCCGATTTGCGCTTTATCCATACGTCTCCTCCTTATATTTATAAACAATATGTTATAATTATAACAGATTTAATGCTTTAATGCAATAAAATATTTTTTCTCTTTTGCTTTGGCTCATATAACGGAAAAACTGCAAATCGTTAAAAAATTATCATTGTTTATCTGCATATTTTGTCTATTATGTAAAAATTAATTATTTTACTTGATTATTAGTGATAAAAAGTATAAAATGATAGTGCAATAAAGCAATTTATTAAATTTATTTAACGGAGGTAGATTCCAATGGTAAAAGTTGCTATTAA
>DFGL01000050.1 GCA_002371215.1 Ruminococcaceae bacterium UBA3751
CTGTCCGATGTCGGCGTTCTCTTCAAAAACAGTTCATTACCGCAAATGTCTCCTATCAGCTTACCGTTAAGGTACACAAGATATCCGCCCATCATAGATTTTACGACAATATCACCTACTGCGGAAAAACACTCACGTACATATTCGTTAAATTCATTCACTATGATTACCTCCAGAACTCTCGATTTGTCGGGTTCATTATATCATACCTTTCACAAAAAGTACAGCCGCCGAAACGCTCGGCGGCTTTCAGTTTTATAAATCAGAATTTGTCGGTTTATAGCCGAGGTAAACAGCTTTTTCGCCCTTTGACGCCCAGCCGCCGCCTGCGTTACTGTTGAGGTTGACGTCTAAAACCTCATAGCCTTTCAGAGCATTTTTAGCGTCCTGCGCTTCTTTGCGTATGCGATATGCTCTTGCAGATACCTTTCTTTGTCGGGTGAGAATGTACGCTCCGGCAGCTTATGCTTACGCTCATTATCGAACTCATCTGCGAGGCGATATGGGAATCGGTAACGTGCAGAATTTTCAACGGCTTTTGAAGACCTATTTTAATTGTATTTTTAAGTAGTTCCATAACAATACTCCACATTTAAACAGACGTTAATATATTCCGTTGATTTCATTATATTATATCAGATAATAAAGTTCTACCTTTTTATTGTCTTTCGCGTTGCCGCTACCTTGTTTTGCGGCGGCTGCAATTTGAATTCAGCCAAAACCGTTGTTTATCTATATATACGGCTCTGATTTGGAAACGAAACAGGTGTTTGCTGTTAACTATAATAAAAACAGTACAACAGATATAATCGTCTGTACTGTTTATTATTTACTCTTTATCTGATACGCCTGAAGCAAGCGGTTTACTCCGCCTGAGCGTAGTATTCCCTTAGTTTATCCATATCGCTTTCATCAAAGGCTTTTTTGAACACAAGCAAATCATCCATATGTATCAGCGCGTCGTTTCCGCTGTTAATTTTATGCGAAGCGTCATCGCCTACAGTAAACGGTAGCGCGTCCAATGAAACGTTTTCAAACGTTTTGGGAAGGCTTAACGTTTTTTTAAGCTTGAAATTCCAGTATAAATCAATAGCGCAGTCCTTTCTGCGGAATACAACACTGCAGTGCAACCATCCGCCCGAAACGTCTTTGATATACGGAAGCTGAAATTCCTCGTATGAATTGGGGTCAGAGGTTTCAACTCCGAGCCACACCGCAACGTTAGTAAAGCCGAGAGCAAAGCCCGCTCCCGAATCCGTCATAGTTTTAGTTGCACAGTAATATGCTTCGGAGGCGGGGGCGTTATCGATATTAAGCCATGCGCACACCGTAAAGTCATCGTTATTAAACTTAACGTCATCTGAAACAAGGCAGCCCGTTGCCCCGAGCTCTGCATTGGCTCCATACACACCGTTTGAATAGTACTTTACGCTTCCCTTTTCTGTAAAACTTGCATTGCCCGTTGCATCTTCAGCGTTAAACTCAAAAAACATAGCGAGTTTTATATCTTTTTCATCAAAGAAACTCAAAAGCCCTTTTTCACTTCTGAGATCAGGCTGGGGCTTTGTAAATATCTCATTTCGCCCGCCCTTAGGGGGAACGACGTAGGGAATATCCCAGTCATTAAACAGCCCATCAGGTATCTGGGAGGAATATCCGTCCGTATCCGGCTTTGGTATTTCCAAGCCGAAAGCATAGCGAACAATTGCGTTAATATCCTTTGTAGTAGCAAAAAAGCTTTTATTTTCAAGAACGGTTTTACCTCTCAGCGCAAAGAAAATATACTTTTCCGTATCTGTATATCCGCCGTGGCCGTGCTTGAATCCGCCGTGGTCCGTTATAACTATAAAAAGCGTATCCTCAATTATATCCGCCCCAACGCATGCATCGTATATTCTTTTGACCATTGAATCCACGTTTGTTATACAATCAAGATGCCCCTGATTGCCGTAGCCAAAATGATGCCCCGCTTCATCGGGATCATCAATATGTATGAACAGCAAATCGGGTTTTTCACTCAGAATACAGTTTACAACCTTATCAGTTGTTGAAGCGCCGTTTTCGGCTGTTTGGAATTCCACGTTTATATCGTGCTCTATTATGCCCTTATTTATAGGCTCCCAGTTGCTTATACTGCAAAGCACGCTGTCGGGATACGCTTTGCGTACGCTTGTAAAAACCGAAGGAATTTCTTTATTTTTATATTCATACTGACAGACTTTTCCGTTAGTAAGGCCATGCACCTCAGGATCCGTTCCCAAAAGCATTGCGCCCCAATTCTGCGCGCTTATTGTAGGGAACAGACTAAGCGCATTCATAGTTGCGGCGCCGTTTTTAAAGATTTCGTCCATACATGGCGTAGGGGTATCCTTACAAAATATTCCCATTCCGTCAATCCCTACTATTACTACATGTCCATAGCGTCTTTTGTTCGTGTTGTTCATTATATTCAGCCTCCTGTTGATTAACGGTTAAAACCTGAAAATCAGAGAAGTATTTATCAAATCGCTCGCCCGAATAGGTATATCCCGCAGCAGTGGATAGCCCTGCGCCCGCACCGATAAATACCGCCTCGGCTTCGTTCAACGCTTCCCTGATTTTATTAATCTTTTCCTGATAGTTATCCTTTTCAAACAACATAATATCGCCGCGCTCATTATAGCATATTCCAAGCAAAAATAAAAGCCTCGGGCAAGCCAAGGCATTTTATTCACTGATATTTACTTATCGGCATTAATAATTGCCTCAACCTTTTCCCTGTTCATATACAGCGTACAGCCGCCGATATGGTCGTCCTGAAGCAAGCCCTCCGTCTGTAAGGCTCTGAACAAAGGCGATTTAAGCGCTTCTTTTAAAAAAGTATCCTTAAGGTTAATAACGAATTAACTATAAACTTGACAACGCTACAGAGAAAGAGGACGCTACTTGGAGCGTCCTCTTTATTTGCATATCTTTTTATTTAACTTTAATTGTAACCGTTACGGTTTTGGTTAAAGCCTTGTAGGATGCGTTGCCTGCGGCAGCAACCTTAATTTTAACCTTATAAGTACCCTTCTTTAAGCCTTTTTTAACGGTAATTTTACCTGCTTTTGAAACAGTAATTTTCTTATTGCCGCTTGCCTTTTTGAAGGTAACCTTACCCTGAGCCTTGGAAACAGCAATTGCTTTCTTAAGCGCAATAGTCTGATTCTTTTTCTTAAGCTTCTTATATTTAACAGTTGCTTTTTTTGCCTTAACGGTAAGCGTATTCGATTTCTTTACCTTTACAACAGGCGCCGGTGCGGGCTTTTTCTCAGGTGTGGTTGCATCTTCGGGAGCGCTCTTTTCCTGAGCGGAAAGGGTGTAGCCGAATTCCTGAACCCAATAGGTTTTGCCGTCGTCAGCCTTGAAACCTGCAATACCGATAGCTACAAACTTAGGTGAAAGCATATTTCTTCTGTGGCCCTGACCATCATACTTTTCATTGGTTTCACACCAGATATCATATGCGCCGTCATAGGTTAATCTGATACCGGCAGAAATATTTTCACCATAGGTCTTTACGTCTTTTCCGTTGGCGTCCTTAACCGTGCAGGTAAAGCAAAGTGTACCGTCAGGTCTTGTATGAGAAAAAGACTCTGCTAATTCCTTTGCTCTGATTTTTGCAATCGCCTCAAGATTGACGTCATACTTATATGCAGCAAGTTCATTGGCTTTATAAGTTGTTTTTGTACTATTGCCCTCATTCCAATACCACGCGTCGCTGCCCGTTCTGAAATTATTTACCAGCGTAAGCATTGACTGAGCGTCGCTTGCCGGGGTGTATTCTGCAGCATAACTCTGAAATGATACCGCAAACACACTCATAATCATTACAACCGATAACACTAAACTAACTAATTTTTTCATTATTTTGCCTCCTGTTCATTAATTTAATGTACTTATTTATAATATTCTAATAGACTTGTCAAAAGTTATTAGAATTATTTATATCCGAACGCACACAGCGTAGCGTAATTCTCTGCCTTCCGCCGTAATTACAGGTAAAAAGCGTTAAATCCCAGCCGTCGTTATTTTCCATTTCTTCAACGCTGT
This sequence comes from Ruminococcaceae bacterium UBA3751, assembly GCA_002371215.1. Lineage (GTDB taxonomy): Bacteria > Bacillota > Clostridia > Oscillospirales > Acutalibacteraceae > Eubacterium_R. The sequence continues at coordinate 4,075 of DFGL01000050.1, forward strand.
AGCCGTTAATCAGTTCAATTTTGTTTACGTCATAGGTATAGGTAATACCCATCATATCGGTAAAGCGGATTTTGTCGCCCTTTTGGATATATTTTAGTTTACCGAAATGGCTCTGGTAATTATGGGCGCAGATTATCAGCGAACCGCTGTTTACGCTTCCGCTATATCGGCAGGGAGATTTTTTCAGCTTTTCAAGGCTCCATTCAGACTGTACGGGAAGCGTTATTTTATATGAGGGTATGGATATTACTCCCACGTACTCTGCGCCGTTAATCTTAGCTAATCTTTCAGACGCTGAGTTAATTCTGTAGTTTGAACCGTCCGAGTCCTCCCTGAGCGAATTATAGATTGTTTCTGCCGTCTCGCCCGCTTTTTTATCAATATACTGATTATAAGAAAACAGTCCCCCGGCAACTGCTATAAACAACACGCCGAGAAACATTAATACTACACCTATTTTAGTCTTCTTCTTTTTTACCTTTGGCATATAAAACAAATCCTTCTGAAAACATTAAAGCGCCTAAGAAGCCAAGAATCGGTACAGGTAACTGAAGCATACCTGTCTGAGGAAGCTTTTTCTTTTTATCCGAGCTTGAGGATTTGGACGTTGTTTCCGTTTCTTTGCTCGGCGGTATAGGAGTCTTTTCGCTCGGTGTTGTGGTTTTTTCCGTATCAGGAGTTTTTGTTGTTTCTTCGGGAATATCAATTTTAGGCTCGGCGGTTAAATTGAAATTAATGCCGTCATCAGTAACCATAGGAAGCAGCGCCAAAAACGGAGCAAAGTTTTCTTCTGATGAATATATAAGATATGCGCCTAATTCACAGTCTTCAAATACTGCTGTACCTTCTGAATCGGAAACGGCGCTTTTGCCCGTTGCGCCTTTTTTCTGTACTGCAGAATAGAGCTTCTGAGCAGTTTCAGGGTTTTCAAGGTCAAAGCCTGTGCCATAAGCAGGGTCCAGAGAAAAGGTAAAATCTGCTTCGGTATTAGAGCATTCTGCCACTTTTACAGCATTAACCCTCTGATTACTCATCGGCTGCTTATTTGCTTTATTAATCATAACAACGGTTATGCTGCCGCTTGACGGATACGCACTTGCAGTAAAGCAAGGTAAAAGCATAATCAAAACAGCGGCAAAAAGCGTAATTACCTTTTTCAAGCATCATCTCTCCTTTTCTTATTTTTTCTTGTGCTGAGCAAAACTACAATGAACAGCACGGTTAGTAGCGGAGCGCCTATCATTAATACAAGCTGTTCCGTACTGAATCGGGTACGTATATTACCCGAACTGTCTCCGCTCTCCTTTACAGCTTCCTCATACGGAATTCTCGTTCCTCTTATAAGAAGCCTGTGGGTATTTACACCGTAAGGGGTACAGGTAACGAGGGTTACGTGGTCTTCCCCTTTGATAATCTGTAAATCCTGCGTCTGGGCGGGAAGAACAGTTTTAATCTGGTCAATTTTATAAGCTAAAATGTCGTTAAGGACATAGATATAGAAAACATCGCCTTCCCTGAGCTTATCCAAATCCGTAAAAAGCTTTGAAGAAGGAAGCCCTCTGTGACCGGTAAGAACGGCGTGGGTTCCCTTTCCGCCTACGGGCAGCGAGGTAGTGGGTATATGTCCTATACCCGACTGAAGCACCGTTTCCTTTGTGGTATGATAAATCGGCAGTTTAACGTTTATTGCGTCTATTTTAACATAACCCATCATACCGTTGCCTGCGGGATTTATTATTTTTTGGTACTCTGCATTACCCTCAAGGTCCTCCGAGTTTTTCGGAAACTCGTTTGCTCTCAGAGCACTGTTATATTCACGGGCTTCGCTCAGGATTTTGCTGTAATCCTTATCCGATATATCAGCAACCTTTTCCTCATAACTATCAATAGCGACTGACTGATGCGCGTTGTTTATAAGGTCGCTTAAGGTCGGATACATCAGCAGACCAAGCCCGACAACGAAGACCATTATTAAAATTACGGTTGAAAAATGTTTTTTCATAGTCTCTCCGTGCTTAGCCTGACGATATATCCGACCTTGCCCGAAGCACTACTTCGGGCAAGGTAAATAATCAGAAACGATTTATCTTTTAGGCTGTTTCATTACCCTTTTTTCTTCTAATTGCAAGTACAACAACTGCACCAAGCATTACAGCAATACCGCCTGCTGTATAGATAACAGTACCTGTTCCGCCTGTTGAGGGGAGAAGACCGCCTGCTTTATTGACAACCTTCTTTGTGTTGCCGCTTACACTTGTAACCTCGCCGTCTGCGTTATAAGTTGCAGAAATTGTAACTGTAACGGGGTTCTTAAGGAGGTTGTAGGTTGCGGGAGCTTCAGTCTCGGTAAGAGTATAAGTACCCTCTGCAAGACCGTCAATGTAAATTTTACCATTTTCATCCGATACTACAGTTGCGTTAGCTTCTGTTGCTGCAGCGGTATCGGAAACCTTATATCTGCCTGATGCGGAAGTTAACGGAATGAAGTTACCGTCGTTATCCTTAAGAACGAACTTTGCACCCGGAAGAGTCTGGTTTTTATCGTTAACCTTTGTTACGTCGATGCTGAAGAGGTAAACGTTAACCTTTGAAGAAGGTGTTGTCTCTTTAACAGTATGGTCGTCAACGTTATTGCTGTATTCAAGAGTAGCTTCGTTTGAGTTGCCGTCTGCTGAAGGATAAACCTTTGCATTAGCGCTTACTCTTGCAGAATATGTAATAGCAATCGGGGTATCCTTAGCAAAAGCGCCACCTGCGTTACCTGTTTTAAAGGTACTGAAAGGAATAGTAACGGTCATTGTCTGTCCGCTGTAAGTAATCTGGCTTGACGCGGTAACATCTGTTGTACCGATAGTAACCTTTGCGTTCTGGTCGGGGATAAGAGCTGCGCTCATTGTATCGCTAACCTTATAGATATAGTTTGTATAACCTGTAAGGTCGGGAACGATAGAGTCAATCTGGAAGCCTACGTGCTGATTGATGTTTGCGGAAACTGCGTCCTCACCTGTTGATGAAGCTGCGTTTGTAGCATTGTCTGCAACGCCTGTAATCTTCTTGTCAAGGGTAGGAACAGAAGCCTTGAGAACGATTGTTGCGTCAGGATCTGTTGTTGTAAGAGAGATGTTAGCGATTGCCTTTTCAGCGTTTGTTGCGGGAGCTGCGCTGCCCTCGTCGTATACAAGATAATAACCTGTATCAAGACCTGAAATAACTGCGCTGTTTGCAGCGGTTGCTGTTACAAAACCTGCTGCGCTGCCCTTTGAATTGTAAATGTCTTTTGCAAAAGCCTGAAGAGCTGCGTCACCTGAAATAGAGGAAACGTATGAATATGCTCTTGCATCAAGGTTTTCTCCGAGGTCCTCTGAAAGATTGAGAGCTTCAAAGTATGAAGTAAAAGGAGAAGCGATTTTGTAATCATACACTGACTTGTCGGCATTATAAGTTACGTCAAAAATCTTATAAGCCTTGTAGGTGTGTCCTTTCATCGAAACAGCTTCGTTACTGTTCGTGATGGTGATTGAACCGGTAGCTGCAAAGCCCGGAACGGTAGTTACGGCAAGCATAAGGATTGCTATAACCATGGAAATAATAATTTTTGCTGTTTTTTTCATATTTTTTCCTTTCTATATAATATTAATACTATTAACCTATATTATTACGGCGTTTTCGCCGCTTATTACTCTTTGAGCTCAAACTCAGCCATACAGCGCCCGCCAGAGCGGATAGCGTTATTGCTGCGCCTGTTGCTATCACGGTTGAATTACCGACGCCTCCCGTTTCGGGAAGAATAGGAATATTGGAGGTTGAGGTATTCGTAATAACAATCTTTCCTCCGGTAATGCCGTCCGTGTTATTCTCGCTGTAGGTCGTTTCAAAGCCCTCGGGGGCTGAAATTTCCTTAACGTAGTAGCTGTAGGAATAGGTCAGACCGTCGATTGCTTTAACGTCGGGAAGCTCGTCAAAGTAAGCTCTCCAGCTGTTTGATTTACTAAGCGTTGCTCTTTCTACAAATTCGTCAGCCGCCGCCGTGTCGGTACCCGTAGTATCCGTTGAGTCCGTTTTTGTTACGTCCTCAAGGCTGTACGGTTTAGTCATCTGAGCCGAGTTCATTGCGGTTGAAACGGTGTAGGTTATTACCATCGGCTCCTTGACCGTGAAGGTTTCCTCGTCCGTCTGACGGTACCAGCGGGTTCCGCCTACGTTAGCCGAACCGTAATTTGATGCGACCGATTCGGTTTCACTTCCTATTGTACGGGTAAACGAAGCACCCTGAGCATTTGCCTGTCTTCGTATATACGCCCTCATCTTGTATTTAAGAACTGAGCCGTATCTGAGGTTGTAATCCTGAACAAGATAATTGTTAGTGCCGTCGGTACAGTAAATCTTTACGTTTACCTGACCCGGAGTGTGAATATTAACCTTTCGCCACAGCTCCGCCTGAATCGGCGCGAAGGAGGAGGTATCGGTATAATTTGCTCCGATTTTGTTTTTCCACTGTTTCTCTACCGCAATAACGCCGCTTGAGGGCATTTCACGGTTTGTAACGGTGATTGTACCGTCAACTCCGTCGAGCGGTCCCGTGTTGTTGGCTACGTAGTAGCCGTCGGGCGGGTCCTCGCTGACTGAATAAGTATAAACGTTGCCGCCGCCGTCCTTACGCGGCACGGTCCAGTCTTTTCTGTAATTATTCGAATTGCCGAGCGTTGTTTTTTCCACAAGCTCCGTGGTAGCTCCGCCGTCGGCAGTTCGGTAAAGATAAATCTTAATATCCGGGAGCGACGAGGTATCGGTAATCGGTTCACCGCTTACGTTCTCCCACTCCTTGACTGCAGTAATTTCAAGCTCGTTATGATAACCGGCGAGCGTTGCCTTACCGTTATTACCGAGCCATACGTTCGCAACGGCGTTTGAATTTTCGGTTCCTTCGTATCTGCCCGTATAGTTGTATACAGACGATTGAGGAGCTGAATCGGTTACGTTGTCCGTTTTCGCCGTTGAGCTGTTCATTCCGCTCTTGAGCGTGCTGCTTACGAACTGATGCTCGGAATCTGTAGTAACGTCAAAGTAATATGTGTTATCGCCCGGGATTTCGTAGTTAACCGTCGTTCTCGGCGTTTTATTTGAATCAAATGCGTTTGTGTAGCCGGGGCCTTCGCCTATTTCGTCCGTTACCTCAACGCCGTAGGTAAGGGTTGTCGGGTCTGCGGGAACGTATTCGCCGTTCATCAAATCCGTACGGTCTTTAAAGGTGAACATTGCAACCTCATTTGCCGGCAGGTTCCACACAAGGGTTTGCTGTCCCGAAGCGTCTTCGGTAATCGTTACTACCGTTTTATATCCTTCGAAGGTGTATACGCCGTCGCCGTCGCTGTCAACGCCGGTAACAGGCTCCGCGCCGTTCGGCTTGAGCGTTATATCGGTTACGAACATTCCTTCGCCGATAACGTCCGTAAATTCCACGTCGCTTTCCTGTTCGCCCGAGCCTTCGTGGTATATAATAGGTATAACGTATTCTGCCGAGCCCATCTTGATGATGTTTGCGAGGGTTACAAAGGCGTTCATCAATACCGCATAGGTATTTGCAAAGGTTACGAAGCCGTCGCCCTCGTTTACGTAGGTGTAATTAGCGTCGTCGGAATAGTCCTTTGACGTTTCCTTGGGCGCCCAGTCGCTCTGACCCATATAGTATTTAATTTTTTCCGCCGAGGTGGCGCCGTATCCGTTTTTCCCTTCCACTCCCTGAAGATAATACGGATTAAGAAGGCAGGCGGTGTAGTTCGGGTCATCTCCCTCTGCGGGCTCTTCAATACCGAGACCGATATTGAACCAGTCAACCGCAACGTCCTTAGTGCCGCCGTTATACTGCTTATAAGCTTCGGCGAGTCTGTCTTTCCAGATTGAGGAGGAAAGGATAGCACCCGTTGCCATCAGCTCATATGCGTCGCCGCCGCTTCTGCTCGTTATGGTGTTATTTCTGAGCTGAGAAACATCTTCGGCGTTCCAGTTCTTACTTGCCAGCGTCGGCTCACCGTCAGTAAGCATAATAACGTACGGCTTACGCTCAATGCTGTTGTCAGTTTCGGCGTTAATGTCATCAACAAAATCGCTGATGCCCGCTGCTATACCGTACTGAGTACAGGTATTGCTTTGCGTTGACTCGCTGAATGAAAACGAAGTGCCGTCTTTCAGCAGCGTATTGCTTGACGCTACCGTTGAGGTGCCTGAAAGGCGAATATATTTGTTCTTCGTTTCAGTTGAGGTGCTGCTGCTTGTATAGTGAGCGAGCGGCATAATCTCTTTTGAGTAGGTAGCGCAGTTTGAACTGCTGCCGCTGAAACGGAACACCTTTATTCTGTTGTTGGGGTTTGTTGTTGTGATAATCTC
>DFGL01000049.1:0-13349 GCA_002371215.1 Ruminococcaceae bacterium UBA3751
ATCTGGTTATGGATTTACCGGGCTTCAAGAAAGAGGACGTTAAGGTTGCTCTTAAGGACGGATACCTCACGATTTCTGCCGAAAAGAGCCATAATCATGATGAAGAAGAAAAGAAAAACGGAAAATATATCCGCAGGGAGAGAGTTTACGGTTCCTGCTCAAGAAGCTTTTACGTTGGCGAGGATATCACCGATGAAGACATCAAGGGTGAATTCAAGCACGGTATTCTTAAGCTGACTATACCGAAAACACAGCCCAAGGAAATTCCGAACACTACAAAATATATTGAACTTGATTAATAGCAAATATTCAGCCCCGACGCTAAGCGCCGGGGCTGTTTTCTGTGTTTAATAACGCAAAACCATTTATACATAATTTTGGTAATTTGTGAATAAAAGAGTTTTTTATGAGATTACGTCACCCGTCTACTTTAATACGGAAAGTCCAATTAAAATCACCGATAGGTAACTCATATTCCTTTTCCGGCTCCGGTCCTATGTCAAGCGTAAGGTCCTGATATTTAGCTACCTTTTTACCGCTGATTTTAATAAAAAAGCCGCTGACTCCGTCTTTCATTCTTGAAATCGTATACATAAAAAACGATTTTCCGCGTTCAAAAAAACCGTCGTCAACCGGAGCTTCAATCGGCGTACTGTCTTCTGCGGCAAAACAAGCACCGCCAAAAGGATTCATCGGCATAGCAAACATCAGTAAAATGCACAGGCTTCTTTTTATTATAGATTTAATAGAAATCACTACCTGCTCATAGAAATAATACATTTTACAAAACAGTTTTTGTACGTAACTGTTTTTTTAGAACAGTTTATCGTCCTTTTTTGAACAATCTGTCTAATAACATTATAACGGTGAGCTATTTTAATGTCAATATCAGACTTTAATTACCGTAAATCTTGTTTTTATAAAAACAACCGGATACACAAAACGCTCTCGCGCTTTATGTATCCGGCGTTTATTCTTTTAAGGTATTTAGTCTTTTATAACCCAACCTCAGGGAATTCGGGGTTTGTTACCTCTTCACCGCCCCAGGGTGGAGTTATAACGTCCGAGGTTGTCAGTATGTCTTCTTCTCTGCTTTGAATCATCTTGAATTCAGGAGCCTTGTATTCTAATTCCGTCATTTTCTGCCTCCTTTATGCAAAGTAATAGTTTGCAGCCTTGCTGTAATAGTAAAGTGCTCTTGCAAGTGCTTTTGACTTAGCGTTAGTGCTGTTATTAAGTATGCTCTTCGCCCAGTCCGTTGCGGCATACTGCACCTTCGTTCCGTCTGAAAGTTCAAGCAGTATCGGCTTGCTGAGCTCGGTTGCGTAAATACCGCTGATATCAACTGCGTCCTTGCCGTTGTTATCAACCTTTGCCACTGCAAGTTCTTTTTCGCCAATCTTCGCACTTACTACTTCTACGGAGCTGAGATCGTCCTTGAAGGTAAGGCGCATTGTAGCCTTAGACAGAATATACATCTGCGTTGAAGCGATTCCTGTTACTACGCTGCCCTTCTTAATTCCCGCATTGCTTTCAATTTCAGGCTCAGCGTCAAAGTAGGAAGGTAAGGTATATTCGGGATATGCCGCATATTCATAATTGAAGTAATCTGCCGCGTTCTTACCGTAGTCAAGAACGGCGTAGCTGAGGTTTACAAGCTTGTCGGAATAACCGTTTGCTTCTGCGTTTTCAATAATATATTTACAGTAAGCGGCAACGGATACCGTAATTTCCTTCGTTGTGCCGTTAGTGAAGTAAACATTTGCAACAATCGGCTCATTCGCCTGCGCGATTGCCATTGTAAACGACTTTGCAAAATATCCGTTTTCGTCCGTTGTAATCCCGTCAGCGTTTACCGTTTCGGTAACGGTATTCTTTTCCTGCGACGTTACGTCGGGATAGGTATAGACGATTTTTTCAACGTCTTCACCGTCCGCTGCGTGTCCGTCTATATCGACGAGAACATTGACGTCGATATTTTCTTCTACTGTAAGGTTATATTTATCCTCTGCAGCAGGAATATCCGTCTCTTTTGTATCGGTATACTCTGTTTCGTTAAAGGTTGCAGTTGCTTTATATGTTTTACCGTCAGCCTGCTTTTCTACCGTTGCGTTGATTGTCTGTTCGTCCGTACAGTTCGTGCAGGAGAAGGTTGCAGTTGCGGCTTCATAACCGTTCCACGTCCATACAGGCTCGCCGTAGGAATGGCCCGTTGCGTCAACGTAATCACCGGCATAAGAACTGCCGCATTCTGAACAGATATATGTTGTATATCCCTGCTCGGTACAGGTCGGTGCCGTAGTAATCTCTTCGGTGTAGGTATGAACATGGGTATAGGTATACGGATGGAGGGTTGCTTCCGTCAGTGCGTTGTTACCGTAATTATTGATAGCAATATTATTAAAGTCCTGAGCGCTCTTTGAATAGTAAACGTCAGTTAATGATTCGCAATAATCAAATGCGCACGACCAGATTTCATTCATTCCCTTTCCGATATATACAGTTTTAAGACTGATACATTCTCTGAACGTATCAACTTCAAGCCATGTCATACTATCGGGAAGATATACGGTCTCAAGGTTTAAGCAGCCTTCAAACGCAAATGCGTAAGTCTGCGTTATGCCTTCGCCTATCGTTACCGTTTTAATATTTGTTGCTCCCGTGAATACACTGCTGTTTATCGGGCCCGTTCCCGTTATCGTAAGATTTCCGTCATCGTCAAGAACATAGCTTGCGTTACTTCCGCAGGAACCGCTCTTTTGTTCAAGAGGCTTAGCCCTGCAGGGGATGATTTCGGTCTTTCTTGCGCCGCAGACGGTGCATATAAAATGTTCTTCGCCGTCTTCAAAATATGTTGCTGGCCTTGAATAACTGTCAAAATCGATAAACCAGTCATGTAAATCTTCATCGGTTCTTTCGCCGCAAAGCGCACACTCATGCCAGTGCATATTGTCGTCCTTGAACCATTCGCTGTTACAGGAGTGAGCGTCGGCATCAATGGCAATATCTTCGGTATATGTGTCGCCGCAGACCGTACAGGTATACGTCTTTTCGCCTGCTGCGGTACAGGTCGGCTCGGTTGTGATTTCGCCGTCGTTCCAGTTATGGCTTGCGGAACTGAAGGTTGCCGTATATGTAGTGTCGCCAGAGATTGCAGAAACGGCAGGAGACCAGCCATTAAATACATAATGAACGGAGTCGGTATAATCTCTTGAAGGCGTTGCGCCGTTATACTCAGGCGTTGCGCCAAAGCGTAAATTCTCGTCCGTTTCAACAACCTCGCCGTCTACCACCCATTTAACCGTATATCTTTTTGTGCTAATAAATGTTGCTGACACCGTAACAGCTGTTGCCGGCATAATGAACTTATTATCGACAACCTCTATATTTTTATTATCCTCAGTCGTTACTGTCAGCTCATTGAGCGCATAACCTTCATCGGGCGTTACGGTAAGCGTAATCTCGTCGCCGTAATCCGCTTCGCTTACGCCCGTTACCGTACCGTCCAGACTGCGCGCATAAGTAATCGTATTGTGCGCATAGGGCACCAGCTTTTTATCTTTAAGATCAGCAGCCGTAACCGTGCCGGTGTAATGCTGAGACAAATCATCCTTATTGGCAAAGGTCTGCCCGTCGGCAATAGTAATTGCCGGAGCTGTATCGTCAAAATTCTTGATATAAATACTGTCTGTCGGATTTTTGTATCCAAGCGTAATATTCTCTTTGGCTGCAAGCTGGATTTCAACATTTACGCTGCCGCCGAGTATTTTGATTTTACCACCGTTTTCAATCGCCCAGATATAGCCTGCATTGACATTACCGTCAAATATATTGACTACATTCTTAGCCGCCAGCATAAACGACACATTGAGATTACCGCCATACATATTTACGCTACCAGCGACTATGGTGGTGGTAGATAAAACGCCCGATTTATCTTTCTGACAGTATATATTCAGAGGTTTGGTTTCATCAACGTTAAGAATATAACCGCTTTCTATATTCAGCGTCGCGCCATCGGCTAAAATAATACTCGCCTCGCCTGTGATTTTTAACTCATTGCTGTAGGTGATATCCTGATTCACGACGTACCATCCGCCGGGGAGCTCCGTTTCCGTACCTGTAAGCGGACGGGCAAATACTTCCTGCTCCTCGCCGTTTTCGTCAATATACGAAGCCTTACCATACGAGCCATAGGTTGCCGTGTAAACCATATCGCCGGTGACTTCACGCGGCTCAGGCGTCCAACCCGTAAAATAGTAGGCGTTGGCGTTGTCATAAGCTCTTGACGGCGTTTCACCGTCAAAGGTCGGGATAACGCCCTGAGCAGCATTCTCGTCTGTTTCAAGCACGGTACCGTCGTAGTCTTTCCATTTGATGGTAGCATTGTCGTTCACGCAATAAACCCTGTTGCCGTTATGAGCAAGCGCTTGCTCCGCTTCCTCATAGGTACTCAGCTTAGCTCCGTTTAAGGTAAAAGGCAGCGGAACATAAATATCCACATTGCTTAAAAATCTGTCCCAGGCATATCCTGATTCAGTATTTGTATTAAGGTTATTTCCCTTGAACGTAAGCTTTTTGATACCGCTTTCGTAAAAAGGAGCAACCGTAGTAAACTCATTGAAAGATGCAGGAAGTTCGAGTTCCGTCAGTGACGAGCATCCTGAAAAGACGCCGAATTCCATCTCCTGCAGACCTTCTTCAAACACAACCTCAGTCAGATTGGAAAGGTCCCTGAATAGCATACGGCCGAGATAGGTAACGCCTTCCATGATAACAATCTTTTTTATTCTTGAATCATTCCGAAACGGGCTATTCTTTTCAATGGGGTAATCATAGGTTGCACCGTTAGGTCCGTTTCTTTCAAGAAAAAGCGTACCGAGGCTGTTAAGCTTCCATTCAACATAGAGGCCGCATTCGCCGCTTGCAATGATTTCCGCACCTTCATAGGCTTCATCATCTGTTGCCATTGCCGTCATCGGCAACATACCGATCATCATAATGATTGACATTATTAACGCAAGCATTCTTTTTGTAAGTTTCATATAAATATCTCCTATAAAGAACAAATCTATATTAATAATTTTGATTATATATTATAGCAAAAAACAAAACAAATGTCCAATAAAAAAAGAAATATTTAAAAAAAGTTCCTCTGAAGACAGCAATCAGCCGCCGAAACGGCGGCTGATTGCTGTGATTATAGACACTGATTAAACAGTATTTACAATCGACTTATATGTAAGGTCAATCCTCTTAAATTACCCTTTTCTAATAAAGGCTTTGATTACGGAAACGCATCCCGCAATTGCAACTAATACTCCGAGGACAATAAAAATAACGCCGCCTTTTGAAGGATTAAGGGCTGAGATTTTCTCAGGATTCTTTGACTGAACCAAAATATCAACCGTATCGCCGATTTTCAGGCTTTCATCCTGTTCAGGAGAAAGCACATGCTCGTATTTTTTGCCGTTAACCTCATAATCAATATATGCAGTATTTACAAGACTATCCGGCTGATCAGGATCTGCCGAACTCTCCCATTCCTCCTGCACGTCAACAACGGTTGCTTTAATCTGTGTGTCGTATAAATCCTTTTCAGAAACAGTCTTAATACCGCTGACAGCAAACACTACACCAAAAACCACTGCGGCAATAGACATAACGATACTTATAATTCTGTTCATTTTTTAACCTCCGTTTATTTTAATTCATTTTCAGTACGGACTTTTCGCTTTTAATAAATACTGAATTTATTTAGTATAAGCATTTATAAATTAAAAATGCCTGAGTCCGCAAGGAATTTAATAATATTGAATATGCACAAAAGAATAATTATAACCTGAACGGCAATGAAGTAGTTTTTGACAGCTTTATCGCTTGCTTTTTTATTGAACGTTCTGCCGAGCAATGCGCCGCAAATCCCTGCAATAATCACATAGGGCAGAAGCTTAATACTGAACGGGGAAACACCTTTGGCGGCAATACTTATAAGCTTTGTTCCCTGAGCAAAAAGAATGGTCAGCAGGCTGCCTATAACCGCCGTTTTGATTTCAAGCCCGAATACGAGCGTAATAACCGCTACGTTAATCGGACCTCCGCCTATACCGAGAAAAGCGGAAACGCAGCCGAGAACAACGCCGACGAAAACAGCCGTATACCACTCGTTTCTGTTCAGGCTCTTCCTTTTATCATTTTTTATATATATGACAACAAAGATAATAAGAATCAACAGAATGACGTTTTGAATAATCCTTATCACTGAATCGCTGCCGGTGAATCCCGAAAAGATAAACTCACCCAGCCACCCGCCAAATGCAGAGCCGATAGCAAGCGGCAGCATTGTCTTTATATGTTGCCTTTGTTCTTTAATCTGCTTTGAACTAATCACCGTTGATACAAGTGACATTGCAAATACGGCGCAGGAGGAGATAACCGAAATTTGCGCCGCGGAGTATTCGCCGAAGGCATCGAACACAGGCTTGATAATAACGCCGCCGCCAATGCCTGCTAATGCGCCGAGAGTAGTTGCAAAAAGAACAACTATGATATAAATAATATCACTCATACGAAAGCCTCCTTGCTATCTGAACCATTCTGTCAGCAGCATAATCAAAAAACTCTTTATATGCTTCGCAGTATTTATTTTTGGTATATCCGTCTGTTCTGTCACGCCGGCAACCGCCCCGACAGAGAATATAGTATTTACAACTGCTGCAGTTCTCGTGAATTATGTGTGATTTTTCAATAAACGCTTTGTGTTTTTCATTTATTACAAACGGAGTTTCGTTAAAAATGCTTCCGAGCTTATATTCGTTTTGGCAGTAAAAATCGCAGGGAAACAAATCGCCGTTTGCCTCAACAACGTAATAGCTTCCGCAAACGCCGCACATAGCGCAGTTTTCAGGCGGATTGCCCATCAATATATTGATATAGTTATCAATATGGCGCACGGAGATATAGTTACCTTTCATCCATTCTTCACACCATAAATCAAAGGATTTTTTCAAAAATTCCGCATACGATTTACAGGAAAGCGAAACGCCGTTTCCCTCATCTACATAAGGGATGAACTGCAGATATTTAAAACCGTGCTTTTTAAAATACGCCCAAGTGCGCTCAATATCAGCCGCATTTTTGTCATCAATAACAGAAAGAATATTAAAGTCCACGCTATGCTTTTTCATCAACGAACAGGCACTGAGTATTTGAGGCAGAACGCTGTTTTTGTTTTTGTCAAGACGGTATCGGTCGTTAGTTTTTCGATTCCCGTCGAGCGATACTCCGATTAAAAAGTTATTTCTTTTAAAGAATTCTGCAAAACTTTCATCAATAAGAAGTCCGTTCGTCTGCAAGGCAAAATTAACCGGTATGCTTAGGTTTTGTTTAACTGACTGAACAAAATATTCAAAATAATCAAGTCCTGCAAGCGTAGGCTCGCCGCCCTGAAACATTACGGATAAAGCCGACGGCTGATATTCCCTGATTTTGCGTATCAGTTCATCAACAGTTTCCCTTGCCATTATTCTGTTTTCTCTCGTTTTGCTTGCCGTTTTGTAAAAGCAGTAGGTGCAATTCATATTGCAAAGTCCTGCGGCAGGCTTAATGAGTAAGGTTAAAGGTTTCATTTGTATTAGTTCAAAATTACAAATTCAGTTTTTTTCTTATCGTGTTAATAAACTGGGACGGTGTTTTACCTGTCAGCGCAATGGCTCCCGTTACGGCATAAATGATAACAACCGCTGATTTCAGTGGTTGTTCTTTTTTCAGAATTATTATGTAATGAAATAGCCGAATACTGATTAACTGAGGTAATTGCAATGCTTCGTTCAATATTTGAACAGACGGATATGTTTTCCTACCGTCCACAAGTTATTGCCGATAATCAATAATTACAATTGAAATAGGCTGTGTCTATTCCCCGTTTTTTCAGGTGTTTTTACTCGTCAATATGATAACTCCACCCTGTATCGACTTTCTCATGGACTTTACTCAGGGTTTTCTCATCAAGCTCGGGCCAGTCGATTACGGTGCTCGCCTTTTTGGTCACCAAATGTGCCTTTTCAGCGCACAGAGCAATCGGCGTGTCAGCAAGAGAGTCGGAATAGAAATTATCTATCATCGGAAAACCGTGGTCAATAATGTACTGCGCCTTCTCCTGCGCATACATCAGATTATTCAGGAACACTCCGTATTCGCGGTTATATTCCGTGGCGATAAAATTGACACCGAGCCGCTTTGCGATGGGCCCGATGACGCAAGCCGGTGACGCGCTGATAATCAGGTCGTCATCTCTCTTCTGCGCCAGATACCACGAGGCAATCTTCTTTTCGTTTTTATCCCAATACTGCTCTATCTGTTCATCAAAATCGTCGATAAGCATAAGATAGCCGAAGAATTCACGCTGCAAAAGATACTCCGGGATTTTCCCCAGTTTATTAAGGAGAATATTTTTGATTATCTTCGGAGCGAACGTGAACCAAAGCTTAGGATGACGCTTCATACACCAGATACAGAAGCCTATAGAACAGTCAGAAGGAAAAATTGTTCCGTCAAAATCATATACATTCATAGTGTTTTTTCCTCTCTTACATTTTTTTCTCTCTTACATTCGGGAAAAGCGTATCATATTCCGGTTATAACCCGTGGTCACGCGATACGCCTTTTCATTTTGAGCCTCCATAAGACCGCTCAGTATGAAGCTGCTCAGCCCCTTGATTTGTGCATCGGGGTCGGTCAAGTCGAACAGCTTACCCGAGTCACGCTCGATGATAAGAACATTATCTTCTTCAAAGAAAAGCGAAAGCTCAACCAGAACAGTCTTTTTTGAGGGCTTATTAACGTCAAGAACGGTCAGTCCTATCTCTTCAGCAAACATCGCCGCACGCGTGGCTGTATCTATCGAATAACTATGCGAGAGCATACAGTCCGCGACTTGTCTTGAAAGTATGGTTGCGGTTTTCGGTGTCAGGATATCGTCCATAACGATTATCTCAGTGTCTAAACTTTTAAGCAAAAACGGGAAATTATCCTTTCCAAACCGAAGATATACGAAAAGAAAGGCAAATATAAGCGTCAGGACGGGAGCTACAACAAAGCCCGCCCATAAGCCGTTAAAGCCAAAAAGGGCTGAGCCGAGAATCGGAATGAAAATGTATAACAAACCGTTTTGAAAGCACGCAAAGCAGGTCGCCATACCGATACGGTCAATCAACATATAGTAAGAGGTTGTCAGCGAGACCGTACTGCAGAACACGAATCCAAGTGAAACAATCCGAACGGCTTTTATTGCCATAGGAAGCGACTCTCCCCCTGTAACTCCGAACAGGCCGCAGAACTGCTTTGCGAAAATTATAATAAGCAGGGTCGCGGCAGCGCCTTCTATGATTGCAGCTTTTACACCTGATTTCATCACTCTTTTAATGAGTATATGATTTCTTTCTCCGAAATAGGTACCGATAAGCGGCTGCATTGCCATTCCCACGCCGTCCATCACAACGCCGAACTCAATCAGGCTGACAACCACGGCGAGCACGACCAAGCCTGTATCGCCATAGTTACGTGAAATAAAGCCTATCATCACGTAGTCCATCAGTCCCCAGCAGATGTATACGGAAGAATCCACGATGCTGTACTTTGACGTCAGAAGGAAATCCTTAAACGACAGATGCCATACAAAGTGCAGCGTATTTTTCTTACTGAAGAAATGGAAGAAACAGGTGATAATGCCGAGACTGTTTCCGATTACGGAGCCTAAGATGATGCCGGTCATTCCGAGGTGCTTTGTAAGTATAATGGAGCAAACGATGTTCCCGCCAATCTGAAAGACGTAGCATATATTGTTGCACAGCTCGTCTCCGTCGCTGTAAACCATCTGTTCAAGATAAAAGATAACGATGGTCAGAAACGAGTTGACAGGAATAAAGCGATAGTATTCAAGCGCCTTATTCAGCGTATCGCCCGTGATACCGCTCACGCTGAAATACATATTTTTGAACACGAAGAGCAAAAGCGCTGAAATCAGCCCGATTCCTACGCTGATGATAAGTCCCTGTCCGTAGACTTCGTCTGCGCGGCGCTTTTTCATTGCGCCGACCTCGCGCGAGAAAACTATACCGACGCCGGTAGAAACCAAATCGCCAAAGAAAGTGATGACAGCGGTCACCGGCGTGATTGCATTAATCCCGGCGACGCCTGATTCGCCTATGAAGTATCCGGCGATTATGCTGTCGCTCAGCAGCATCAGATACATAACCGCCTTAGTGAACGTGCCGGATATCAGCATCGAACGAAATTTCTTTTCGCAAAAACCTTTCATTTAATAATCTCCAGGGTAAAACTCTTTCTTTATACATAAGAAAGATAAGAGGATATGCCGGTTGTAATTAGTATTATAAATTCTTTACCACAGTCAGAACATTCTGACCGTCCTTGTACTCATACTTCATATCGTCCATACTGTTCTTGACCATATAAATTCCCAGTCCGCCTTTTTTACGGTCCTTGGCTGCAAGGGCTTTTGTCGGCATTCACGTTCAGTTCCTTCATAACTGACTCTCCGCGGCGTCAATATCTTCGGGACCGTTGTATCGGAGTCCGAGCATAGTCAGGTCGTCAAACTGCGGCGCTTCTTTCACAAAAGCATCAACGGCTGCACGCACGCCCAAAAGGACCTCCTTCTGCGAAGAACCTGCGGGAAGGGAGTTGAGAGCGTCCAACGTGCGCTCCGTGCCGAAAAGTTGATTGTTCGCGTCGGTAGCCTCGGCTACGCCGTCGGTATAAACAAAGATGCTGTCGCCCTTTTTGAGCTGTATTTCGGTATTAGTATACTTTGCAAGCGACGTTGCGCCGATTGCCATACCGTGCTTATCTTTAAACAGTTTATATTTGCCGTTTAAATTTATCATTGGATATTCGTGTCCTGCGCTGGAGGTGGTGAGTTTGCCCGTGCTGATTTCAAGAATACCGAGCCACACGGTTACGAACATATTGGCGTCGTTATTGGCGCAAACCAGCTTATTCACCCGCTCGAGTATCTCGGCGGGCGTTCCGCCGATTAAGGTGTGGTCATTGATAAAAATCTTTGAAGACATCATAAACAGCGCCGCCGGAATGCCCTTTCCGGATACGTCCGCTATTACCAGAGCAAGATGGTCATCGTCAATCATAAAGAAGTCATAGAAATCACCGCCGACCTCTTTCGCAGGATCCATAGAAGCGTGGATATCAAACTCCGGACGGTCCGGAAACGCGGGAAATGTTAACGGCAGCATACTTGTCTGTATCTGCGTACCGATACGCAAATCCGCCTCGGTTGCCTCAACTTTAGCGCGGGTTTCCAGCAGAGTATGCGTGCTTACGTTCGTCGTCAGATACACCATCGCAACGGAAACAGCCAGATTGAGGGCAAGATATTTACTGTCAACACCCAAAAGGATAATTTCCATTATATAGAATGCAGGAATCAACACGCCGAACACAATCATATTATAGGCGATACGCTTGGTCGCGTGGTCTGTGCGGCTGCCTTTGACAGCATAGCTGAGGGCGGCGAGGACCGCTACCAGAACGTATATTATCATCAGAGGCGTAAACAGAGTATCGAAAAACGTTTCCTCAGTAAGCACACCCGCTTCATCAACGCTGACAAACCAATGCGTCCACGGAGTGGTGACACACAAAACGGAAAAAATCACGGGCGGAACGATATAAAACAGAATATTTGCCCATTTACTTTTTGGCAATCTGTTAAATCTGAAAAGTATATATCGGTTCAATAATACCGTAAATATTGCAAACAGTATCATATAACCGCAGGCACCGATATACGTCAGCGCCCTCAGGTTGGGATGCCCTTCGCAAAACGCCCAGAGAATCTCAAAGCATCCAAGCGCCACCGAGGTGAGCAGCATTATTGAAATACGGTCTTTGAGCTTTTGCTTGTACAAAACGATATTGTTAATAAAAAGGATGCCGATAAGAATTACCGCTACAAACAGTAATTCAAGATACAGTCTGTTTATAATTTCTTGATTTGTCATGCTTTTCCCTTTTCTCTTTCATTCCCGCCGCTTTTTTAGTGATTGTTATACCTGAGTCATCATAATAACAATACGCCTAACTGTACGGCGGTACATCTTATTCAATAATGAAAAGACGGCTGAAACCGGTAAGGACAAAAACTTCACGCACCGGCTGAGAGGGATTGCGGACAATCAGTTCGCCCTTTTCTTCCATTAGCTTCAATGCGCCGAGCAGAACACGAAGTCCCGCGCTGGATATGTATTGGAGATTGCTGAAATCAAAAATCAGTTTTTCCGCATCTTCAACCACCTCGTTTATCTTCTCTTCAAATGAAGGCGCGGTCAATGTATCCAATCTGCCTTCCAACAGAAACGTATATTCTTTTCCTTCATTTTTTACCGAGACGTTCAGCTCGGATGCAATGTTCATATCGTTGTTTTTCTTTCCGAAGAGTGCCATAGTTAGATTCTCCTTTAAATATTTTTATTGTTTTATCCGATAGTTTTTCTTTCTGTTTGTTGAAAGCGCAGTGTCTGCTATGCCAACGGCAAGCCCTCCGATTTCGGAGAATGCCATATAACATCGCCAATCGTATCATCACCGCCCTACCTTCATATTTATTTTACCATATACAATCTTATATTGCAAATATCATAGAAAAAATCATTTCAGGATTTATAAGACGTTTTTTGCAAAAAAAGCATTGGTCTACGCTTTGGTGACAGGCTGTGTCAATTATCTTATCATAGTATTAAAAATACGGAAGCAGAATTCTCTGCTTCCGTATTTTTGGAGCTGGTGGCCGGACTCGAACCGGCGACCTGCGCATTACGAATGCGCTGCTCTACCAACTGAGCCACACCAGCATTTATAAACTTTTTCATTTTGCTCAATATCCAAAAACGAGCATAAATAATACAGATAATGAAATTATCCCTATCCACAAAATGAATAATATCTTGCTTGTTTGTTTTGCCTTATTGATAATGGACAATAATTCTTCTTTATCAGATAAATCATACTTGTCAATTTTTTTGCATCCAAAGTAAATAATTGACTGAGGGAGAAGATAGAATAAACTAATAATTATCATAACAAAAAGATATTCAAGTTTATCTTCGCCACCATCAAGAGACTCCAAAAATAAAAATGTAAAATCTATTACTGAAATAAGTACAACTGAAATAATTAGTCCTATTACAGTTAATGCAACACCAAATTTAACAAATCTTTTATAGGTTGAATTATTCAATTTCACAAAAACACCTTTATCAAGAGCAAATGTATCCTTATCTACTTCCCGAGACCTGCGCATTACGAATGCG
>DFGL01000049.1:13412-23083 GCA_002371215.1 Ruminococcaceae bacterium UBA3751
GCTCTACCAACTGAGCCACACCAGCGTTTATTGACTTTTTCTTTGTTAGAACATTCCGTAATTAACAATCTTCCAACCGTCGTTGTTTTTTTCGAGTTCCCAAGACCATCCGGAGTATGTAGTATTGCTTTCAAATCCTTCACTATATGAATGCTTTCCTGTTTCAAATTCGCCGAAAAAGACAACGCCATTTTCAGTGTCTTTATTATACTCAAGTTCTAATAATTTACAATCTGTATAGCCTGAAAATTCATTCTTAATACATTCAGTAGCAGATTTTAAATCCTCTTCCGAATACCTGCTGTTTTCAGTTAAAGTTATAACAACATGACTCGTGTCGCCCTTATGCGATGTATTATCGCAACCAGTTAACAGCAAAGCAATAACGAAAAATACTGTAATAATATAAAAAATAGTTCTTTTCATTATTGTATCCTTATCTACTTCCCGAGACCTGCGCATTATGAATTCGGATTTCGGAATTCGGAATTATTGATAATTACAGCGGCGGATTATTTATTTTTTTAAACGCCGGCAACTACTTCTTTTACATATTGCGAATTGCAACATTGATATAATACATTATCGGGAGAAAAAAATCAAGTATTATTTAATATTTCAATCAGAGTTTTGAAAACAAAATCCTTTGAAGCGTTTCTCACCTGCTGCCGACCTATATTACCGAAATGCTTAGTAAAGTTTTTGCACTCGCCGTTTACCGAAAATCCGAAGCAGACCGTACCGACGGGTTTTTCCTCCGTGCCGCCGCTCGGACCCGCAATACCGGAAACACCTACGCCGACCTCACAACCTGCTGTTTTTGCAACGCCGAGCGCCATTTCGCGCGCAACGGTTTCGCTGACAACGCCGTATTTTTCAATACTTTCGGGCAATACGCCGAGATACCTGATTTTAGCTTCATTGGCATAGGTAACGAAGGAGACGTCAAGCACCTTAGAGGCGTCGGGTACGTTAACAAGCGTTGAGGCGCAAAGCCCCGCAGTACAGCTTTCTGCGAAGGCTATGCGGTATCCCTTATTTATTAAGATTTCCACAAGATTGTTTTCAACAGGCATAGTTTAATCCTCAGAATCATTGAGATAGCGGGAGGGCGCGGAGCCCCTCCCCTACTTTATTTTAAAATATTTTACTATCTTTCCCGCTTTTTTATATTTACCCCTAAACGTAACGGTAACCTTATACTTACCGGGCTTTTTTCTACCCTTCCGGTACTTAACGGTATAGTACTTTTTGGGGATAATCCCGCCCTTTGAATTATAGGCTTTAACTGTTGGCTTTTTAACCTTTTTATCGTATTTGAACTTTGTTTTTGAAAGCTTAACGTTACGGACATAGAGGTTAATATTTATATCGTATTTAGGAAGATATTTGCCGGTATCAAAATTCCTTGCGCGGAAGAGAACCTGATTATTATAAACCTCAAGCATATAGCCTATACCGTTATTATTATACTTTCCGTCCTCGTTATCAATAGAAACGGAGGGAAGATTTACGGAGTGGATATTGCCTATACGCTGATAGTTATACTTGCCGAGCCCTGTGTGGAGGTGACCCGTAATGAGAATTGCGTTGGCGTATTTATTGAGAATATTCTTAACGTCGTCAGACTGCGCGCCGATAGTTCCCGCGGAATCAATAGAGCTTCCCCAGGTATCGGGCAGACCGTGGGTATTTTTAAGCGGCTGATGAACAATTACGAAGGCGGGGCGGTTGTTTTTGCAGGCTGATTTAAGCTCCTTATCAAGCCATTTAAGCTGCTTTTTGCTGATTTCAGCCTCTTCAAGAGTTGCCGCCTCGCTGCCGAGCACTATAAATTTATAGCCGTTCACCTTATAGGAATAATATGCTTTCTTAATTCTGAGTTTACTGCCGACATTTCTGTTAAGGCGGTTAGTAAAGGTAGTAAATTTATAAATAGCATCATCGTAATCGTGGACTCTTATATCGTGGTTACCCGTAGCGTTAATATAATTTTTAACGCCCATATCCTTAATATCGTCGTAGACCCAGTCCCATTCGTCCTGTATACAGTTTTCCGTTATATCCCCCGCAAGAATAAGGGCGTCAATCGGCGCTTTTTTATTATTCTTAACGTCGTTTGCTGAGGAGATAAGATAAGGCTCACGCTCGGTTAAATAATGCGAAACCTGAGGGTCGCCCCACGCAACGCAATGCAGCTTTACGCTCTTTTTCAGCGGCTTTATTGCATCCGCTGAAGCGTAAGCGCATAGCGGCGAAAAGGCGCAGATAAGCATTACAAACGAAAGTATAACCGATAATGTTTTCTTAGCTTTGTTCATCACTGTTTTCCTCATTGATTTTTTTAGTTACTGTTGCAAACTCAACAATATGATTTTTAACCGAACGGACTGAAATATTAAACTCAGGGGTTTCACATTCAAAGATTTCGCCGTCATTGGGAACGCGCTGGATAATGGAATAGATATAACCGTTAAAGGTATCGTACATATCCTCATCCTTAAGATTAACGCCGAGCGCCTCCGAAACCTCGTCAATATCGGCGGAGCCCTGAATTCTCCAGCTGTTATCCGTAAGATGCTGAATATCCTTATGGGTTAACGTATCCTCAGGCTCATAAATATCTCCGACAAGGGCTTCCATTAAATCGTGGAGAGTAATAATCCCCTCAAAGCCGCCGTACTCATCAATAATAACGGCAAGATAGCGCCTTGTACGCTTCATCTTTGCAAAAAGGACGTTTGCCTTCATACCGCTCGGTATATAATAGGGCTCGTCCAGCGCTTTGGCGATAACGTTGCGCTTACTTTTCGTTTTTAAACGGAAGTAATCCTTAGTATCAAGTATACCGATAATGTTCTCATTATTCTCTTTAAAAACGGGATAATACGAATGGCGGGTTTCATATATCATTTTATTCCACACCTCAATTGTATCATCCGCGTCAAGCAGGTCAACGTCCACCCTGTGGGTACAAATCTGTTCAACGGTTGTATCGTTAAACTCAAACACGTTCTGAATAATCTCGTTTTCATATTCCTTGATAGTACCCTGCTCCCTGCCCTGAGAAAGAAGCATACGGATTTCCTCCTCGGTTACAACCTCGTCGTTTTCATTGGGGTTAATTCCGAAAAGGCGCAGAACAAGGTTGGTTGAAGCGGTGAGAATAAACACGACGGGCTTAAACACTACCGAAACGCCGTAGAGCATTGTGCTCATACCGAGCGCCATTTGCTCTGCTCTTTTCATAGCAACGCGCTTTGGAACAAGCTCGCCGAAAACGAGGTTGAAATACGCGAGGACGATAGTTATAACTATAACCACTACGGTATTCAGCATTTTTTCATTCGCACTGACGCCTGACGATACCAGCCATTTTACAACGGGCTCGGCAAAGCTGTCCGCGGCAAAGGCGCTTGAAAGTAGCCCCGCAAGAGTTATTGCAACCTGAATTGTTGCGAGAAAGCGGGAGGGTTGTTCAACGAGCTTTGAAAGACGTACGGCTTTTTTATTACCCTCGTTAGTGAGCTGATGAAGCCTTGCGTCGTTCATTGATATTACCGCAATCTCAGCGCTTGCAAAAACTGCGTTTAAAAATATTAAAACTAATAATAGAATTAATTTACCAATCATTTTATTTTATATTATTCTGTATTTTCGCCGCTGTAAGCGTATTGCGCATAAGCATTGAAATAGTCATAGGTCCTACACCGCCCGGAACGGGAGTAATGAAGGAGCATTTATCCTTAACGTTTTCAAAATCGACGTCGCCGCAGAGCTTACCGTTTTCATCCCTGTTCATACCGACATCAATTACAACTGCGCCGTCCTTTACCATATCGGCAGTTACGAACTTAGCCCTGCCGATAGCGGCAACAAGAATATCCGCGGTTTTGGTTACCTCTTTTAAGTCAACCGTTCTTGAATGGGTTATTTCAACGGTTGCATTGGCGTGAAGAAGAAGCATTGCCATAGGCTTGCCTACGATATTGCTTCTGCCGATTACTACAGCCTTTTTACCGCTTACATCAACGCCCGTTGACTTAATGAGCTCCATAACTCCCGCGGGAGTACAGGGAAGGAAATTATAATCGCCTATCATAATTGCGCCGACGTTTTCGGGGTGAAAGGCGTCAACGTCCTTCTTCGGGTCAATGCGGTTGATAACCTCTTTATCATCAAGATGAGAGGGCAGCGGAAGCTGGCAGAGAATACCGTTAATTTTTTCGTCCTTATTGAGCCTGTCAACAAGGGCGTTGAGCTCGTCCTGTGTAGTTTCTGCGGGAAGAGCGTACTTTTCACTGTAAAAGCCGCACTCCTCGCAGGCTCTTTCCTTATTGCGAACGTAAACCTGAGAGGCGGGGTCATCGCCTACGATTATAACCGCAAGCCCGGGGGTTACCCCCTTTGCCTTGAGCTCATCACATTCTTTTTTTACCTGTTCTTTAACCGCTTTTGATACGGCTTTTCCGTCAATAATCTGCATATTATTCCTCCGTGGGACTTATATCTTCATATTAAAATGTAGCTGTTACGCTTGTAATTTCTTTTGAAGTTGCTACCTGCTTTTTTGTAGTGCCGGTTAATGTGGCTTGTGTTATTTTAGTAGATTTTTCAACTTTTCTTTTTGTTGTTAGTTCCTTATTATTAACTGTAACAGTAACTGCTTTTTTTATATTTTTATCATAAATTGCAGTATTGATACCGAATTTTTTCCATTTACTGTAAAGCTTCTTTTTCCCCGTTTGCTTATAGGTTCTTATTCTGAAAAAGTAATATTCGCCGCCGAAAACATTTTTAATTGTCTTTTTTGTTCTATTTGAATTCTTTATAACTATTTTCTTTTTGTTCTTATAATTGCTTCTCAACGAATACTGTATCTGATATCCGCTTATTCCTGAAACTTTTTTCCATTTTAATTCTATTGAATTACCGTTATCAAGGACGCTGACGCTTGTTATTTTTGTATTTTTCGGTTTTGATGATGCGTAAGCGTTTATAAACGATAGAGATGAACTCATTAACAAAACCAATATTGATATAGTAACAATAATCCTTTTAATCTTCACTTAGTCACCTACTTAGCTTTCTTTTTCTTTTCGGATTTCGGGCGTTCGGCGGGGATAATCGGGAGCATACGCTCGGGGAGCTTGTTTTGCTTTGTCCTTATCATAAAGTAAACAAAGAACGCGAGCGCTACTACAACGATAATTGCCGAGAGGAGCTGAGAAACGCGGATAGTTGTATTGGCAATATATAGCGAATCCGTTCGCATTCCCTCAACTATCATTCTTTCCGCTCCGTAAAGCACACCGTAGAGCATAAATACTTCGCCCTTGAACTTACGGAATTTAGTTACGATAATATGGAGAACGAGGAAGCTGAGAAGGCACCATACGCTCTCGTATAAAAAAGTCGGGTGAACGGGTAAATCGGGGTTAACCGTCATACCCTTTTCAGCGAGCGCTTCGGCAGACGACTGAAGCGTTGCCTGAATTTTAGGCGACCACATTCTGAAAAGCGCGGTCGTTGTATTTGAGCCGAAAGCCTCCTGATTAAAGAAGTTGCCCCAGCGGCCTATTCCCTGACCGATAAGAAGCCCTAAAGCGCCTAAATCAAGCAGGTTAAGAAAATCAATTTTGCCTATTTTACAGCCGATTGCAGCGCCTATCAGCGCGCCGATAATTCCGCCGTAAATTGCAATTCCGCCGTTCCATATAGCAGGAATTTCATTAAGATGGACGGAATAGTAATCCCATTCAAAAGCGACGTAGTACAGCCTTGCGCAGACGATTCCGAACAGCGTTCCCCAGATTAATACATCCGTCATACCGTCAAGACTCATTTTCCATTTCCATGCGCCTCTTCCGCCGTAAAGCACGGCAAGTCCGAAGCCAAAGGCGATAATAAGCCCGTAGAATTTCACATCGTGGCCGAAAAGCGAGAACGCTACAGACGGCAGATTGAACTCCAAACCGAGCCCTTCAAAGGTAACTCTTGTAAAATCACTCATTTTATAATTCCTTTCAAAGCAAGAATAAAGACTTCTGCAATTTAATATTATACCATATAATTGTTATAATTTCCATATTTAATTAAATAAAATATCAATAAGCGAAACTAAAAGATTTTCGTCAGTATCAAATGAGATAATATATAAAAGCGCTAAAACAAACGCTTTATCGCGCTCGTTTTTCTGGGAGAGAATTAGAGAGACGATATCGCTTCTCTTCAATTCATCCCCCTGCTCTTTTGCTTTATTTCTCATTTCCTGAACGCGGCGCTTTGCCTCAGTGATATCGCTGTAATTAAATTCGGGCATAATTCCTCCTTGAAATAATTATTAGTTTTATATATAATTATTGTTATGAGTTTTAAAGGAGGGATATGCTTGAGGATAGTTGTAACGTCCGATTCTCACAGAAATTCAAGGAATTTTTTTGAGGTTATTGACAGGCACAAAAAGAACGCGGGACTGTTCATTGATTTAGGCGACAGCGAACACGAAATCGAGCTTTTTGAGATGATGAACCCGAATTTAAAAATAAAAAACGTTTGCGGGAATAACGACTGGAGCAGCACCGCTCCCATATCTCAGGTTATAACCTTCAACGGAAAGAAAGTATTCTTTACCCACGGGCATAAATTTCACGTTAAATACGGCTACGGCGAGGTAATTGCTCAAGCGAGAAGCGCAGGGGCGGATATATGCCTTTTCGGCCACACCCACGTTCCGTATTTTGAAATAGTTGACGGGCTTTACGTTATGAATCCCGGGGCGGTATGCGAGAATTCATACGGAATAATTGACATTGAGCCGAGCGGGATTATGGCATATACAACCAAGATTAATTGATAATTTCGGACGGACTTCGTCACACCTGATTTATTATTTTATTATGATAATCTGTAAAACATAAGAGAAAACAGGAAGGCATTGCCTTCCTGTTTGTTATTTTTCTTCGTGGTACTCTTTTTCGGTATTTACGTTCCAGATATTTGATTTATCCCTTCTTCCCGAAAGGATATTCTTTACCGTTTCAAACGAAGTACACATACTGTGGTCAATATTGTTATAGCGGTGCTGACCGTTTCTTCCTACGCAGTAAAGATTATCTATGGTATTAAGATAATCGCGCAGCTCATCCATATTTTCATAGGTATCAAAATATGCGGGATAAGCCTTTTTAACGCGTTCAACGTGGCTGTCAAGCACAACTTTTTCCGAGGCAATCAGCCCCATTTTAACCATCTCATATATACCGAGCTTTGCAAAATCGTCATCGCTCATTGACCACATTGAATCGCCCTCGTTGCAGAAATACTCAAGCCCTATCCAGACCGTATTTTCCACGTCCTTAACCATATACGGCGACCAGTTATTATAAATCTGAAAACGTCCCATTTTAACGCTTTTATCGTGAACATAAACCCAGTTATCGGGCACGATATTACCGAGCGTTTTTATTTTTGTTTTGTTTTCAAGACTGAGCTTTGAAACGAGAACGCCGACTGTCATATAATCGCGGTACGGCAGCCCGTCGGCAATTATTCTGTACTTTTCGGGAACGCCATTAAGCCCCGCAACCAAATCCTTAACGGGCATTGAGGAGATAACGATATCTGCGTTCTCCGTAAACTCGTTACCGTCTTTTATGAACGTTACAGAATTAATCAAATTACCGTTCTTATTGAGCCTGATTACCTCTGCGTTTTTGACAATTGTACCGCCGAGCTTTTCAACCTCGGAAGCGGTAAGCTCCCAGAGCTGACCGGGACCTAGCTTTGGATAAGAAAACTCATCAATAAGCGAGGTTTCAACCTGTCGGTTACTGCTGTTGAATACTCTGCCGAAAATATCCTTTAAAACGGCTGAAATTGAAAGCCCTTTAACTCTCTGAGCACCCCATTCGGGCGAGATTTCACTCGGGTGGCGTCCCCAGAGATTTTCGGTATAATTTTCAAAAAACATTGAATAGAGCTTTTTTCCGAAACGGTTTATATAAAAATCCTCAAGCGACTTTTCATCGCGCTTATATACGAGGGTTTTAAGATAACTGAAGCCTACCTCGGCAGTAGTTACCAAACCCATATTCTTAATCGTTTCAGGCTTAAGCGAAACGGGATAATCAAAGAATTTATGATTAAAGAAAATTCGCGAAAGCCTGTTTCTTTTAAGCATAACGCGGTCTGTTTTTTCGGGATCCGGACCGCCCTCTTTTACAGTTGATTCTCTGCCGAGCTTAACGTCGTCAAACGGCATAGCGCCCTGAGCGGGCATCATTTTTTCCCACCACTCGTTAACCTCGTCAACCTTTGAAAAGAAGCGGTGGCCGCCCATATCCATACGGTTGCCTTTATAATTAACCGTTCTTGAAATTCCGCCGAAGCAGTCGCTTTTCTCATATACGGTAACGTCATATTCAGTTGACTTACTGAGCAGCTCATATGCTGCGGTTAAGCCCGCAGGACCTGCTCCGATAATAATTACCTTTTTCATTAAATACCTTACTATTAAACTGCAACAATATTTACAAGCTTACCGGGAACGTAGATTTCCTTTTTAATCTCCTTGCCTGCAATAAGCTCTGCAATTTTTTCATCCTGCTTTGCAGCGGCTATAACCTCATCCTTAGGCATATCAACGGGGATAGTCATTCTTGAACGTACCTTACCCATAATCTGAAGCACGATTTCAACGGTATCGTCAACAGTTTTAGCCTCGTCAAAGGAGGGCCATTCAGCCTCGTTAAGCATACCGCCGAAGCCCATATTCTGCCAGATTTCCTCTGTTACGTGAGGTGCAAACGGGTTAACGATAAGAATTAAATCACGAAGCTCTGCGCGATTTATGCTGCCCTTATCGTAAACGGCATTGAGAAGAGTCATAACAGCGGCGATAGCTGTATTGAACTTCATAGCCTCAATATCCTCGCTTACCTTTTTGATTGTTTTATGCATTGAGCTTGAAAGTTCTGAGGAGTATTCGTCACCGTCGGTAACCATATCCTGAAGCTTCCAGAGTCTGTCAATAAAGCGCTTACAGCCCTTAACGCTGCTTTCACTCCACGGAGCCGCCTGCTCATAGTCGCCCATAAAGAGTACGTAGGTACGAAGAACGTCCGCACCGTAAACGTCTACAACCTCGTTCGGGTCAATTACGTTGCCCCTTGACTTACTCATTTTTACTCCGTCAGGACCTAAAATAAGTCCCTGCGCAGTTCTCTTGAGATACGGTTCTTTAAACGGAACGGCGCCGATGTCATAGAGGAAGCGGTGCCAGAAGCGGGAATAAATCATATGCCTTGTTACGTGCTCCATACCGCCGTTATACCAATCAACGGGACCCCAGTACTTAAGCTTATCCATATCCGCAAGCGCCTTGTCGTTATGCGGGTCGATATAGCGAAGGAAGTACCAGCTTGAGCCTGCCCACTGAGGCATAGTATCGGTTTCGCGTTTTGCGTCTCCGCCGCACTTGGGGCACTTGCAGTTAACAAAGGAATCAATCTTTGCAAGCGGGCTTTCGCCGTCCTGACCCGGTTCAAAGTTTTCAACCTCAGGCAGTCTTAACGGAAGCTCTTCATACGGTACTGCGACAAGTCCGCAGCTCGGGCAGTGAACAATCGGGATAGGCTCGCCCCAATAGCGCTGACGGTTGAACGCCCAGT
>DFGL01000069.1:0-31729 GCA_002371215.1 Ruminococcaceae bacterium UBA3751
CAGATTCTTTGGAATCTGTTTTTTTTAATTAAGAATGATGAATGAAGAATGAAGAATAGTGGGTGATGCGCACGGCTATTCTAATTCGGAATTGTGTTGCGGGCGGGCAGCGAGCCGCTCCCTACAGAAATCGTTATTTTAACGAGTTGTAATTCTTAATTTGACAATAGTCTCTTTTTGTGCTACCATTAGCGAAAGAGGTAATAATTATGAATAAACGTTTTACAAAACTTTATACACAGCAGCAGCCCGGTCAGCAGGCATGGGCTTATTTGGGTTGTGTTCACCGTAGGGGCGATTCATGAATCGCCCGAAGCTGAGGCTTTGTTTAAACCGACAGACTACTGCTGATGAACACGGAGTTTATCAGCAGTTATTTTTTTGGAGGCTTGGATATGATAAAGAATAAAAATATAGACGGCGGAAACGCCTTTGACTGGGGCTATACCTCGGAAAATTACGCAAAGTACAGAGATATTTACCCGAGCGAGCTTTACGAAAGGCTCAAAACGCTCGGCGTTGCGGCAGACGGCACAGCATGGCTTGACCTCGGAACGGGAACGGGTATATTACCGCAGAACTTATATAATGCAAACGCAGAAATAACGGGCGTTGATATTTCAGAAGAACAGATTAATTATGCAAAGCGTACCGCAGAAAAGAACGGTTGGAGTATTAACTATTTTGTTGCACCCGCTGAAAAAACGGGTTTGCCTTCACATCGCTTTGACTGTATCACGGCAGCGCAGTGCTTCTGGTATTTTGACCGAGAAACAATGAAAGCGGAAATAAAAAGGCTGTTAAAACCAAACGGAAAGTTTATCAAGATATATCTTACCTATACGCTCGACAGTGAAATAGCAGATAAAAGCCATAAGCTTGTTAAGAAATTCAACAATGTTTGGACGCCTGAAGCAAGCGGCTCAAAAGATATGTATGACGATTTATTTGACGGCAGAGCAACAGAAAGCTTTTACTGCGATATACCGTTCACCCGTGAAAGCTGGCATGGGAGAATGTGCGCGTGCAGGGGTACGCTTGCCTCTATGGGTAAAGAGCAGTTTGAAAACTGGAGCGAAGAGCATTTAAAAATGCTTTCAGATTATCCCGAACGATTTACAATTAAACACAAGGTATATATTACCTATTTTGAATTATAAAAACTAACCGAAATTTGACGGAAAAGGGGCGTTATGATAGAATATAAGCGGTGATTATATGAAAAAGGAAAGGGTTGTTCATCCGATAGCGCCCGTATATAATGCGGAGTCCGAGGTGCTTATTCTCGGCTCGTTTCCGTCGGTTAAATCGCGTGAAACCGAGTTCTTTTACGGACACAGGCAAAACCGCTTCTGGCGGGTTATAGCTGCTCTTTGCGGCGAAGAAGTACCCGAGGGCATAGAAGAAAAGAAGGCGCTGCTTTTAAGGAATAACATTGCGCTGTGGGACGTTATCGCCTCCTGCGAGATTACGGGCTCGGCGGACAGCAGCATAAAAAACGCCGTCCCCAATAATATAATGAAAATAATTAAAGAGAGCAGAATATCCCGTATTTATACTAACGGCAAAAAGGCGGACGAGTTATATAAAAAATATCTTGAAAACGAAACGGGGATAGAGGCAATCTGCCTTCCCTCAACAAGCCCCGCCAACGCGGCGTGGAGTTTTGAACGGTTGACGCAAGAATGGAAAAAGATTATTGTGAATTGACAATTTTTTCACATTTGTGCTTGACAATTAAAAATTCTTGTAATAAGGTATAATTAATAAACATTTGAGGAGTATTTTTATGGAAAATTATAAAGGCACTTATAAGTGTGAATTCATCTGCGACGGCATTGAGGGCGTTGCAGACGTTGATTACGATTACAACTGGTTTGCAGAGGATTCCAAGGAATTCAACTTTGATTTGGCGCGCTTTTGCGCCGTTATGACCGTTCTCGGCTACGATACGCCGAGCGAAACCGAGGAGGTTACGGCAACGGGTTTTAAAAATCAGCAGCCGAACCTTGAGCGCGCGCTGCGTGAAATCGGACTTTGTGATATTGAGATTAACGGCTGTGCAGAGCGCGATGAAATGAGCTATTTTACCGGACGCAAGGAGCTTGAATTCGACGGAACGAAGTACAACTTTATTCTTACGGCGTTTATGGGCTCATACAAGCGCCAGTGGTTCTCAAACTTTGACCCGAACGGCGTTGACAGAGAGGCTAACGGCGGCAAGGGTTACGCGGGCGACGCGGAAAAGGGCAAGGTACACCTTGGCTTTGCAGACGCGAGAGACTATATGTATCAGCAGCTTGATAAATATATGGATAAGTACCCGAGCG
Organism: Ruminococcaceae bacterium UBA3751; assembly: GCA_002371215.1. Classification (GTDB taxonomy): domain Bacteria; phylum Bacillota; class Clostridia; order Oscillospirales; family Acutalibacteraceae; genus Eubacterium_R. The sequence goes on from DFGL01000069.1 coordinate 2,331, forward strand.
AATACGAAACAAAGCTTCTCGTTATCGGCCACAGCAGGGGCGCTGCGGCGGCTAATCTTCTCGGCGCAAAGCTGTTAAACAGCGGTGTTTTAGGCTCTCATAAAATCAAGGCTGAAAACCTTTTTATTTATTGTTTTGCAACTCCTAACGCTATCGTTACCTCGGAGATTGACGACAATCCTGATTACGACAGAATTATTAACATACTTAATCCCGAGGATTTTGTAACTATGGTTTTCCCTGCAAAGTGCGGATTTTCAAAGTACGGAAGGTTTTTCCGCCTTATGGGCAGCGATAACAGAAAGCTTGACGATTATGCGGATATGAAACGCGATATGCAGGAATATTATTCAAAATTCGTTAAGGACAGGGAATTTCATCCGTTCAAAAAAGGCAATTTAACCGCAGAAAAGGTTATTGACATTATGGGCGATAACATTACGGATTTTGATACCTTTTACAATACAAAAATGAGGGAATGCTTTAAAGCCGTTACTCCTTATGAGTATTTCAAGTACACCCTTTGCGCTTACATTGCAGGCGGAAGAAACGAGGAGGAAATCGCACAGGCAAACAAGGCTATGTACCTTCTTCTTGCAAGCGCTGTTGACCTTCTCGGAACAACAAAGGTTTTAAGAAAAACCTCGGGCTTCTTCGTATTTAAGGAGGGACTCGGCGGAGCAACGGGCAACAAAATCGGAGCAACGTATTTTGGCGACAGCCACCGTCCCGATTCCTACGCTTCGTACCTGCTTTCCATTGATGAAAACAGGCTTATGGAAAACACAAATAAGTAAAAAGGCAGATTTATATGGAAATATGGATTGCGCGCCATGCCGACCCCGATTATGAGCACGACAGCGTAACCGAAAAGGGCGAGCGCGAGGCGGAGCTTCTTTCAGAGAGGCTTTTAAAAACGGATTTTGCAGCGGTGTACTGCTCGCCTATGGGAAGGGCGCAGAAAACCGCCTCGTATTATCTTGAAAAAAGCGGAAAAACTGCCGAAACACTGGACTGGCTCCACGAATTCAAGGGTACGGTAACGCTCAGCGACGGTGAGAAAATGCAGTGCTGGGACAGGCTTCCCGCTTACTGGACGGCGATTGACGATTACTATTCCTACGATAAGTGGCTAAGCGTTCCGCTTATGAAAAACGGAGACGTTAAGCGGCACTATGAGGACGTTAAAAACGGAATTGATTCACTGATGGCAAGGCACGGCTACGTTCACGACGGAAGAATTTACCGCGCCGAAAAGCCGAATGCGGATAAAATTCTACTGTTTTGCCATTTTGGAGTTGAGGCGGCGATGCTATCCCATATTTTCAACATTTCGCCTATGATATTGTGGCATAATTTTGTTGCGCTCCCTACCTCCGTAACGCGGCTCGCAAGCGCAGAAAGGGAAGAGGGCACGGCGATATTTAACTGTATTCAGTTCGGCGACCTTTCGCATTTATATGCAGGCGGAGAGGAGCCGTCCTTTGCGGCGAGATTCTGCGAACAGTATACGGACAGTACAAGACATTAAGGCTTTAGGGGCGAAATATCGCCCTTTTTTTATCTTTGATGAATTATTTTTACAATTTAAAGCGATAAAGTGTTGACTATTTTCCCTTTGGGTGTTATTATATTTTTTAACGGAGGTAACAAACTATGGACAATATGATTAATGCGGATTTCAAAAGAAAATTACCAATCCCGAAGGATATCAAGGAGCAGTACCCTCTTGCACCCGAGGCGGTAGCGGTGAAAGAAAAAAGGGACGCCGAGCTCGCGGATATCTTCAGGGGTAAGGACGGCAGGTTCGTTCTTGTAATAGGTCCCTGCTCTGCGGACAGAGCGGACGCTGTTCTTGAATACATCCACAGGCTTTCCGAGGTGCAAAAGGAGGTTGAGGATAAAATCTTCATCGTGCCGAGAATTTATACCGGTAAGCCGAGAACGACGGGCGCTGGCTACAAGGGTATGCTCCATCAGCCGGACCCCGATAAAAAGCCCGATATGCTTGAGGGGCTTATTGCAATAAGAGAACTTCACAAGGCGGCTATTGAACAGACGGGAATGACCTGCGCGGACGAGATGCTCTATCCCGAAAACACGAGGTATCTTTCCGATTTGCTTTCGTATATAGCAGTCGGCGCGCGTTCGGTTGAAAACCAGGAGCACCGCCTTACAGCGAGCTCAATGAATATTCCCGTTGGTATGAAAAATCCGACGAGCGGAGATTTTTCAATAATGCTAAACGCCATTAAAGCGGCGCAGGGAAGCCATATGTTTATCCACAGAGGCTGGGAGGTTGAAAGTCACGGCAACGACCTTGCCCACGCAATTCTCCGCGGAAGCGTTGATAAGCACGGCGTTAATCATCAGAATTATCACTATGAGGACTTGAGAATTCTCCACGATATGTACTGTACTGAGGGTTTTAAAAACCCCGCGGTAATTGTTGATACAAACCATTCAAACTCAGGCAAAAGATATCTTGAGCAGATAAGAATTGCCAACGAGGTGCTCCATTCAATGCGCCACAGCGAGGATATTAAGAAGCTTGTTAAGGGCTTTATGATTGAAAGCTACCTCGTTGACGGCTGTCAGAGCATTGACGACGGCGTTTACGGAAAATCAATTACGGACCCATGTCTCGGCTGGGACAAAACGAAAGAATTAATATATATGATTGCGGAGCAATTATAAAAAAGACAGGCGTTTGCCTGTCTTTTTTAGTTAAGAATTAAGAATGATGAATGAAGAATGTAGGGTGCTGCGCACGGCATTATAAAGGGCTGCCGGGGTCGTCAGCCCCTACGGTTGATTTATTGAACCGAATAATTCTTAATTAACGGAGCGTCGAGGTTCTCTCCCGTGGGAGAGGTGTCACGAAGTGACAGAGAGGGCGTCCGCGCAGCGAGTGCTCCCTATGGTAGTCTTATTGCGAGCAACAATTCTTAATTCATAACTCTTAATTCTTAATTCCTACTAAACTGCAGGTTTATTCAGGTTTTATGCATATTTCCCCTAAAAAATATTTTTTTGCATTTTTTATGGTCCAATTATGCATAAATCGTGAATAAAATCGCCCCAAACAAGGGTATTAGTGAAGGGGTTTTTATTTTTTTGCCCTTTCGGATAACGGCAGAGGGAGGAATTATTATGCCAAGAAAAAAGAAAACCATCAAGGAAAAGGTTGAGGCGGGGCTTACCAAACTCGCCTTCGGAGACGTGAGCGACGCGGTTTCGCTTTTATTCCTCAGTGATGAGGAGGCGCTGTCAAAGCTGCCTAAGCTTAATCTTTTTAACGTAAGCGAAATCAAGAAGCCGCGCGGCGGCGGAATGGAGATTAAGTTTTACGACAGAATTAAGGCGTGCGAAAGGCTGAGGGAGGATGCCGCCGACGGGAGCGATGAAGGCTTAAGCTTTTATCAGGCTTTGGAGAAAAGCGCTGAAAACGCAGAAAGCGTATTTAAAAATGATTAAGTTCACCCCCTTTTCAAAAAAGCAGCTCCGCGTTTTAACATGGTGGTGCAGGGGAAGTTCCGTCAGCACTAAAAGCGGGCTAATCTGCGACGGCGCAGTGAGGAGCGGTAAAACGCTGTGTATGTCGCTGTCGTTTATAAGCTGGAGCTTTTATGCTTTCAGCGATACCTCGTTCGCGCTCTGCGGAAAAACAATCTCTTCGCTCAGACGAAACGTTGTTACTCCGCTTCTTCCGATACTCAAATCTCTCGGCTTTGAGGTGTGCGATAAGGTCAGCAAAAACATACTTACTATCAGAAGGGGCAACGCGGAAAACCGATTTTATCTTTTCGGCGGAAGGGATGAAAGCTCGGCTGCCTTAATCCAGGGTATGACCCTGGGCGGCGTTCTTTTTGACGAGGTTGCTCTTATGCCGCGCTCCTTCGTTGAGCAGGCGCTCGCGCGCTGTTCGGTTGAGGGCTCAAAGTTCTGGTTTAACTGCAACCCCGAGCATCCGTATCACTGGTTTTACAATGAGTGGATAAAAAAATCAAATACGAAAAATATGCTGTACCTTCATTTTACTATGGACGATAATCCCTCCCTTTCTTACGAGATAAAATGCCGTTATAAAAGCCTTTATTCGGGCGCGTTTTACGAGCGCTTTGTTGAGGGAAAATGGGTAGCTGCCGACGGGCTCGTTTATCCTATGTTTTCCCCCGAAAAGCATATTAAAAGCGCTGAGAGCTTTGACAAATACTACCTCTCCTGCGATTACGGAACGGTTAATCCGTTTTCGCTCGGGCTGTGGGGACGCTCAGAGGGTAAGTGGTACAGAATTAAGGAATATTACCACTCCTCGCGCGACAGAGGAATTCAGCTAACCGACGAGGAGTATTATTCAGAGCTTAAGGCGCTTGCAAACGGCAGAGAGATTACCGCGCTGATTATTGACCCGTCCGCCGCCTCGTTTATTGAGGTTGTAAAGCGCCACGGCGAGTATAGAGTTATCAGGGCTGATAACGACGTTCTAACGGGGATTAACAGCGTTTGCCAGGCGCTCAGAAACGGGGATATATTCTTTTCTTTTGAATGTGTTGACACTATAAGGGAGTTTTCGGTTTACCGATGGGATAACGATATACGCCGCGACGCGCCGAAAAAGGAAAACGACCACGCAATGGACGATATAAGATACTTCGTTCAGACCGTTCTGGCTGAAAACGAGGGCGATTATGCGTTTTCCGTTGCAGTAGAAAGGAAGTGAAACCGTGGGAATATTCAGCAAAAAAAGAACCGCCGCGCTGCAGACTGACGGCACCGTTGCAGTACAGACGAAGAGCGCCGAAAGACATCCGTTTTGTGCGCTCAGCGGGGGCGCGCTCTATGATATGAGAGTGTATAAAGCGCTGCGCGAAGGAGTTCCGATTATTGACAGCGCGGTTAACAAAATTGTCCGCCTTATGGGAGGCTTTGAGTTTTCAACGGGAAACGAAGCGATTGACAGAGAGATGAACGGCTTTTTTGAGCTAATAAACGTTGGCGGAAATCAAACGGGAATTCAGGCGTTCGTTGATACGTATGCCGAACAGCTTCTGACCTACGGAAGCGCTGTCGGCGAAATTGTAACGGACGGAAAAAGCGTTTTTGCGCTGTACAACGGAGAGCTTGAAAACCTTGAGGTTAAAAGAAAAAGCGGAAGCCTTACTCTTGAGTTTTACAATACCGCTGCGGGCGCTCCAAAGCTTCTTTCGCACCCGGAGAGGATACTCTTTACCGTACTTAATCCCGAGCCGGGACATATTTACGGAACGAGCCTGCTTCGCGGTCTGCCCTTCGTAAGCGATATACTGCTTAAGATTTACCAGACTATCGGTACAAACTGGGAGAGAGTGGGCAATCTCCGCTATGCGGTTACCTATAACCCGCAGGGTGAGGGGAGCGACAGAGCCTTTGCAAAGGAACGCGCAAACCAGATGGCGTCCGCCTGGAGAGAGGCTATGGCGTCAAAGGACAGCATTAAGGATTTCGTTGCCGTCGGCGACGTTAAGGTAAGCGTAATCGGCGCGGACAATCAGATTCTTGACAGCGAGGTTCCCGTTCGCCAGATGCTTGAGCAGATTATTGCAAAAACGGGGCTTATGCCTTATATGTTCGGGCTGAACTGGTCAACGAGCGAAAGAATGGCGGTTCAGCAGACGGATATTCTTACAACGGAGCTTGAAGCGTACCGAAGAATAATAACCCCTGTTCTTAAAAGAATAGGAAACGCATACCTTATTTTAAACGGTATCGCCGCAAACGCTCAGGTTATATGGGACGATATTACGCTTCAGGACGAAACTCAGCTTGCACAGGCGAGAAAGCTTAATGCGGAGGCTGATAAGATTTTAAAGGAGGCAGAGCTTGACGGATAACAGACTTGATATTGAAAAGATAAACGTCTTTTCAAGAAAAGAACTTAAGGAAAACGAGGTTTACACCTTTAACCTCACCCTCTGTGATAACGATATTGACAGGGATTTTGAAAGCTTTTCGCTCTCCGCTCTCAATGAGCTGAAGGAGCTTTTTGTAGGCAAAACGGGGATATTCGACCACTCTATGAAAAGCGCTGACCAGAAGGCAAGAATTTTTGATACCTTCGTTGAAAAGGCTCAGGGAGAAAAAACCCGTAGCGGAGAGGCTCTGTACCGCCTTAAGGCGAGAGCCTATATGCTTAAAACCGATGAGAACAAACAGCTTATTGATGAAATTGAGGGCGGAATAAAAAAAGAGGTTTCCGTTTCCTGCTCAATGGACAGCGCTAAATGTTCTATATGCAATAAGGACAGGCGCAGCGAGGGTTGTAACCATATTGCGGGAAGGTATTACGGCGGAAAGCTTTGCTATACCGTCCTTTCCGACGCGAGCGACGCGTACGAATTCAGCTTTGTTGCAGTACCCGCTCAGAGAAAGGCGGGCGTTACAAAAGCATTTTTACCAAAGGAGGAAACAGCGGTGAAGGATATTGTTGAAAAAATGCGTGCTGAAAGTGATTCCCTTGAGCTTTCAAGGGCTCAGATGAAGGAGCTTTCGGCGTATATTGACTCTCTTGAGGAGGAGGCAAAGCTCGGCGAGGTCTATAAAAAGGAGCTCTCAAAAGAGGTAACGAGGCTTCTTTCTCACAGGCTTCCCGAGATTGATTCAAAGCTCTTTTCCTCGGTTGTATCGGTTATGACGGTAAAGGAGCTTTCGGGCTTTAAAGAGGGACTTGAAAAAACAGAAAAAGCCGCCGAGCCTCAGCTTATTTCTGAGGAAAAAACGGCGGTAAAGGATTATTCACAATTCAGGATTTAGGAGGATTAGTATGAAAAATATATCTTACAGAGGCTTTAATTCAAGCGCGCTTACTTTCGAGAGCGAGGCTGAATTTACAAAGGGCGCGCCGATTGGATTTAATTCGGAAGGCGTCTGCACTCAGGCGGAGAAGGACGGCGCGTTTATCGGTATTTGCGTTTCCGTAAGGGGCAGCCTTGTAACTGCACAGATGGAGGGCTTCGTTGAAGCCGCATACACGGGCGAAGCACCCGCTTACGGCTGGGTAAAGCTCTGCGCTGACGGTAACGGCGGAGTTGCCGTTTCAACAGAGGACGGAGTTCCGCTTTACAGGGTTATTGAGGTTGACGCCGAAAACAATAAGGTAGGCTTTATTCTTTAATATAACGGAGGTATAAATTATGTCATTTGATAATATTAAGCTTGAAAAGGGTTTATACACAACCTCAAAGGGCTTTACAAAGTCGCTTGAGGAGCTTGACCCTTCCGAAAACTATAAGGGAACCGAATACGAGGGACTTGACGCCTTTCAGCGCCAGCTTAAGCGATTTGATATTAAGGTAACGGGCAGCGACAGCGACTGCGTTTCAAAGTTCTTTGAAACCTCGTCCTCCTCCGTTCTTTTTCCCGAATACATTGCGAGAGCGGTACATCAGGGCATTGAGGAAAACACAACGCTCGATAAACTCATTGCCGCAACTACAAAGATTGACGCTCTTGATTACAGAGCGATTCAGTGTAACGCGAGCGAGGAGGACAAGACGCTTATGGACGTCGGCGAGGGCGCGTTTATCCCCGAAACCGAAATTACAACAAAGGACAGCCTTACACGACTTAAAAAGCGCGGCAGAATGCTCGTTGCGTCGTACGAGGCTATTAAGTTCCAGCGCCTTGATATGTTTACCATTATGCTTAAGAAAATCGGCGACAGCATCGCAAAGCAGCAGCTTGCGGACGCTGTTAACGTTCTTAAAAACTCAGGTGCTGAGGAAATTGATATTGCGGGCGACACTATCGCTTATACAGATATAATCAAGCTCTGGAACAGCTTTTCACCGTATAATATGACAACTATGCTCTGTTCCTCCGAGCTTCTTCCCGACCTTCTCAATATGGACGAGTTCAAGGACAGCAACGCGGGCCTTGTATTCCACGGTACCGGCAAGATGATTACTCCGCTCGGCGCCGAGCTTGAAAAGATTGACAGCTCGCTTTGCGAAGGCATTATCGGGCTTGATAATAACTATGCGCTTGAAAAGGTACAGGCGGGTGAAGTGCTTACCGAGTTTGACAAGCTCATTGACCGTCAGCTTGAAAGAGCCGTAATTTCAACAATTACGGGCTTTTCAACAATCTTCAGCGACGCAGTTAAGCTTATGGGATAATAAGATGCTGAGTTACAGAGATATAAGCGAACGTCTTGAGGCAATCAGTCCGTACAGCGCCGAGGAGCTTGTAAGCTATTCCTTCATAATTGAAAAGGAACTTGAAAAGCTTAATGAAACGCTGAACAAAACGGGCAGCAACGATTATTCGGGAGCTGCGCTGCTTGCAGCGGCGAGGGCTAATTACAAAATCGCGCTTATCCGCAGAAGCGGAAACAGCGTAACCTCCTTTGCAGCGGGCGACGTCAGGATAAGCGAAAACAACAGCGAGCTTGAAAACGCCAAGGCGCTGCTTGACGAGGTCAGCTCGGAATGCGCTGCGCTTGCGGACGTTAACGGCTTTGCCTTCAGGACGGTTTAAGTTATTCGGCGGCGCGGTAAAGCCGCGCCGTCGATTGGGGAGATGATTAAGATTTTAGATAAAAGCTCGGTAATCGAACAGTATTTGAAAAATATCGGGCAAAGCGTAATACTGATTAAAAACGGAAAGCCGACGGAGGTAAGCGCCGTAATTGAACAGACCTGGAAAAGAAACAAATCCCGCTTTGAAAAGAGCAATTCGGAAATCGGGCGGTATTTTCAGGGCTACTATATTTACTACGGCCCTGCAAGCTACGATATAACCTCGCTTTCGGAGGATGATACTGCAAAAATTGACGGCGAAAGCTACTATTTTGTTCAGAGTGAAAGCGTTAAGGCGGGAAACGTTGTTCAGTATTACAGAGGCGTACTTAAAAAGGCATACGGGGAGGAAGGCTATGAGCTTTTACAAAATGAGCAGTGAGGTTTTTAATGCCGTTAAAAGCTGTGAAGCGCTTAAAAACAGTTACGTAATAAAAGCGTTTCCGTATACGGACAAGCCCGCAAGGCTTACCAAAAACGTTATCGCCGTTATGCCGCCTGAGATTGAAGCAAAGGCAGTTTCAATAGGTGAAGCAAAGCAGAGCGGAAGCCTTACGGTAACCGTTCAGATATTTGCTCCCGTTAAGGCGGGTATAAAAAGCATATCAGAGACGGCTGAAAATACCGTTAACGCCGTTATGCTGCTTAACCCGAGCGGTATTTCGGTTTCACCCGTAAAGGCTGACGAGCGTCTTAACTGCCTGAATTTGAGCTGCTGCTTTACCTTTGATTACTATAGCGGCGAGGAGGATTAGTATGGAAGAGGAGCGCAATATTTATTCGGATATTAAAGAGATAAACGATTACCTTTACCTTGATTCAAGGCGGTATGATAACGTTATAGGAGGGGACGAATGGACAGCATAAAAATGAGCTATGGCGGTTTTACCTTTAATGCGAATCCGTCAAGCGTGAAAACGGAATATAAAAAGAATACCGCGCCGTCCGTCTTTCCTTTCAGGCGCACGAAAACCAACGTTATCTGCAAAAAACCTGCGGTTATAAGAGGCAGCGGAAAATTCTGCGGTAAAAATGCGAGAGCAGAAGCTCAGATGCTGCTTAGTGTATTCAAAAGAGAAGGGGCGGCGTATCTTTTCTCGCCCGTTTTAGCTCCCGTAAAGGCGTATTTTACAGCGCTTGATTTCTCTGTAAACAGCGTGAGCGGGAGCATTGATTACTCCTTTGAATTTACTCAGGAGGAGGGTTCGGGCAGCGGGCTCTACGATTTCGGATACACTCTTGCCGAAAAAAACGAAAACCTTTTTGACGTTGCCGACAGAACCAATACCGGTATTGAAAGAATAATTGATTTAAACAGCTTTAAAACGCCGTTCGATATAAGAGAGGGTGACAGAATATGGCTGAAATGACGTTTGTTATTATATATGAGAATGAAAAGACGGAGGCTCAGGACGTTTTGTATTACGAATGGTCAAGAGCTGCGGACGCGCCTTGCGACGCGATCAGGCTGAGCTATATACCCTCTGTTCAGGGCGAGGCGCGAAAGCTCAAGGCATACTGCGACGGCGAATGTGTTTTTTCGGGCTTTGTTGATATGCAAAGCAGGTACTCAGATGAAAAGGGAGAACGGGAGTTTATTTATGCCCGCTCGACAGCCTGCCTTCTTGTTGATAATGAGGCGGAGCTGATTAATTATAAGGCGCCCTGCGTAAATTCTCTGTTTACTGTTAACGCTAAGCCGTTCGGCTTTAAAAACGGGCTGAACAATTACAGCACTACCGCTGATTATTCCGTTTTGAAGGGGACAAGCTGTTACGGCGCAATCAATACCTTCATCAGCGCGTTTGAGGATAAGGCTCTGAGGGTAAGCCCTGAAAATGAGTTGTATATACCCTCGGGCAAGGTTGATTATTGCGTTGACCCCGACAGCGTTATTTCCGTTAAAAAAAGCGTAAACCGAGGGAGTGCTGTAAGCCGTATTGATTATAAAACAGACGGCGGATACTCTCACCACAGAGCAAGCCGCGAGCTGGAGAATAAAAGTATTGTGCGCTCAAGAAAAATGAATATGTCCTCCCTTCCCGAATGGCAGAGAAAAACAGCGCTGAGCAATATGCTTAAGCGCTCTGCGGAGGACTATTACAGCGCGGAGATAACTGTTGAGGGAGTGGCTGCGGCACAGCTTTATTCATCCGTTATTTACGACGGACTTGAAGGGTATTACATAACTGCGCTCGATACGGTTTTTAATAATAACGGCGCTAAAACAAAAATAAGCCTGAGAAAAGAACTGAGTCTCAGGGAGGTGGATTATGTGGCTTAGCAGAAAAATAAATAAAAAAGGCAATACGCCTACTGCGGAAAAGGGCGAGGTAACGCTCTCATCTCCAAAAAACTGGGAGGCGTTTGCCACTCAGAAGCTCAGAAATATAACGGGCTATTCACCTTACGGCTTTTGCTCTCTTGCTCCTGCAGGCACCGAGGTGCTGCTGCTTCCCGTTTCAGGCTCGGCAGCGGCGCTCGGTACAAAAGCCAATATCAACGGACTTGCGGCGGGAGAGGTGAAAATATATTCAAAGGGCGGCGCTTCAATTGAGTTGAAAAACGACGGAACTATAGTACTAAACGGCACGGTTAAAATTGACGGAAAGGGGCATATAACGGGATGGCAAGCAAATTGATTGACGGCGATTACCAAAGGGATGAAAACGGTAACGCCGTTACTGTTGAGTACATTGACGAGCTTTTGCAAAATGCCTTTGTAACGCTTAGTACAAGGCGCGGAAGGTTTTACCCAAACAAAAATTTCGGTAGCAGAATTAAGGAAAACGACGCGTTACCGAAGGATGAGTATATATTTGCCTATGCCGTTGAGGCGCTTGATAAAATTGACGGAGTAACCGTTAAAGGCGTCTCGGTTGAAAACGGCGAGGCAAAAATAAAGCTGAAAGTCAATGGCTTGGAAAAAGAGGTGAAGGTACAACTTGAGAATAACTTATAATGAAATAATCAATAAAATGAAGGCGGCATATTTTGAACGCTGCGGTGAAAGCGTCAAGGCGTTCAGCGATACCTCGGCAAGGCTTGAGGCGGCGGCGAGCGAGCTGTTTTCTCTCGCCTGCGAAACAGAGTTTATATTCCGTCAGGCGTTTCCTCAGAGTGCAGCGGGGGAATATCTTGATTTTCACGCAAGGCTGCGCGATATTCATAGAAAGCAGTCGTCAAAGGCTATGGGTGAGCTTACCTTCAGCGTTATTGAAGCGGCACAGAACGATATTGAAATTCCGAAGGGCATAATCTGTTCAAAAGCGGATGAGGCTTTTGTTCAGTTCATCACAACCGAAAGCGCTGTTATAAGCGCAGGTAATACGGAGGCTACTGTTCCTGCCGAGGCGCTTGAAAACGGCGGAGAATACAACGCTCCCGCCGGGACGGTTACGGTTATGGTTAATCCGCCCGCAGGGATTGACGGAGTTACTAATAATAACGCTTTTTCCTCAGGCAGCGATACCGAGAGCGATAGCTCGCTCAGGGAGAGAATTCTCTCGTCCTACAGCATTATGCAAAGCGGCTTTACGCGTGATTCTCTGCGCGAGGGAATAATGAGAAACGACGATATTCTTGATTGCGCCGTAAATTATGACAGCGGCGTAATAACCGTTTTACTGAGGCTTAAAACGGGTGCGGATTTTGAAAGTATTAAAGCTGAGATTGAGGATAGTATAGCAATATCACGGCTTTTTAACTGTAGCGTTGTTGTTAAAAACACCGCTCCAAAGGGCTATTCGCTTATAGCCGACGTTAAGGTGGACGACTGTGATAAAAATGCCGTGGAAGAGGCTGTTAAGGCAAAGCTTATTGAGTTTGCAGGAAACGTAAGAATTAACCGCTCGGTGTTGCTTGATGAATTTGTTTTTGCGGCGTCCTCCGCCGGGGGCGTAAGTCACATTGAGGTTTCCTCGCCTCAGATTGAGTACGGTGTTCTTAACTGCCCCGAGGAAAAGTATCTTGTTTTGAATTCGGTACAGGTGAATTGCTATGAATAAGGCGTATGAAAGACTTATTAACCTGTTTGGAGAAATGGGGCTTGATACTCTCGAGGGAAGCTACGCTGAGGCAGAGGCGTATGCGCTTTCAGAGGGAATAGCGCTCGTTAAGGGTTATATAAGCTATGTTTCCGAGCGTGTGTTCTTTACCGTGAACGGCAAGGCGGAAAGCGCTGAAAAATACGCGGATATGCTCAGACTTGACTATACGAAAACGGACCGCGAAACGCTTGAAAACGTTATTAAAGCAAGGCTCAGTAACAGTTACAAAGACGCGCAGCTGAGTGATAATTACGATTCTGAGGCTGCCATAATGAAGGGAATAGCGGTTGAAGAAGAGAACGATTCGTACATTATCAGCGGGGTCGATTCAAATACCGTTTTCTTTTTAGGTAACTTTATAAAGGGCGCCGTTCCCTTTGATAAATGCGCATGTCTTACCGGCAGCGGGCTTACTTTCAGGGTATGGGATTCCCTGAAAAAGACATTCGGATTTTATAACAGACTCGGACTTCCGTTTTCGTGTTATGATACAATGGAGAGCGGTATTTTATAATTCAGGGTCTTATGCGCCCGCGGTAAGACCGTAAAAAATCAGCGGGCGGAAAGGTGATATTTTATGAGCAGCTCAAGAAAAACAAGCATTCTGAAGCTCAATATGTGGCAGGGGAGCGATGTTCCCGAAATGCTGGACTTTAATGCTGATAATGTAATTCTTGATAACTCCATCGGGCTTCATATCAGGAATAGGGAAATGCATATAACAGCTGAGGAGAGAAACGGCTGGAACAATCCGTACGGTATTATTACCTATGCCGGAGACGGGCTGGCAACCCGAAACATAACTCTCAGCCTTGATTTTACACCGAAATGGGGGATTATTTTCGGTGCTGATAAAACTCCTGCGGTTACGGATTTTGATAATACGTCTAACTATAACTATTTTGCCATAGTCAGTAACCGCGGCTCAATGCAGGGCGCGTCGCTTAACGGCAAAACGCTCACGGTTTCGTCCTCACCCGTTGCAGTTCTCGGCAATGAGCACCGCAATATGAACGAGGCGGGAGTTAATTACGTATGCATATTTTTTGCTTAAAAACCCTTTACATTATTAGTCTAAAGTAATATAATTATCGGGTAGTGATTTTCACTGCCCGATACTGTTTTTTTACGGAGAATATGTTATGGCTACTTTTAAATCATTTTGTGCATATAGGCCGAGCAAGGCCAATGAAACTTTAATCCCTGCGCTTCCCTACGATGTTATGAACAGCGAGGAGGCAAGAGAGATGGCGAAGGGGAATCCGCTTTCCTTTCTTCATATAGATAAGGCGGAAATTGATTTTGCGCCCGACGTTGACCACTATGCTCCGGAAATATATGAAAAAGCAAGGGAAAACCTTATTTCCCTTGAAGAGAGCGGAGCTATGGTACACGATGAAAAGCCTTGCCTGTATATCTACCGCCAGGTAATGCACGGCAGGTCTCAGACGGGGCTTGTAGGCTGCGCTTCAATTGACGATTATATTAACGACGTTATCAAAAAGCACGAGCACACCCTCGCTAAAAAGGAACAGGACAGAATTAACCACGTTAACGTGTGCGACGCCAATACCGGACCTATTTTCCTTACTTACAGAGAGAATATGGAGATTAACGGTATTATTACGGCGTGGATTCGTAACCATGAGAGCATTTACGATTTCAGCAAGGGCGACGTTCACCATACCGTATGGCTGATTGACGATGAGGAAACGATTGAAAAGCTTGAAGGACTTTTTGATACGGTAAGCTCGCTTTATATCGCGGACGGTCATCATCGCTGCGCTTCCGCCGTTAAGGTTGGCAAAATGCGCAGAAAGGAACACCCTGATTATTCGGGAAAAGAAGAGTTTAACTTCTTCCTTGCTATCGCTTACCCTGACAGCGAGCTTCAAATTATGGATTATAACCGCGTTGTTAAGGATTTAAACGGCTACAGTTTTGACGGATTTTTAAAGAAACTCACGGAAAAGTTTACCGTTTCTGAGCTTCCCAAGGCTATGTCCCCTGAAAAGAAGCATAGTTTTTCAATGTACTACGGCGGAAGGTGGTATTCTCTCACTGCAAAAAAGGGAATATTTGATGAAAACGACCCCGTAGGTCAGCTTGACGTTTCAATTCTTCAGAACAACGTACTTAAGCCGCTCCTCGGAATAGACAATCCGAAAACGAGCGACAGAATTGATTTTATCGGCGGTATCAGAGGGCTTAAGGAGCTTGAACGCAGAGCAAACGACGATATGAAGCTTGCCTTTGCAATGTATCCCACTACCATAGACGATTTAATGTCCATCGCGGACGCGGGGCAGATTATGCCGCCTAAATCAACCTGGTTTGAGCCTAAACCGCTTTCAGGCATATTCATCCATCATTTATCATAATTTAAAAGCAGACAGGCAACGCCTGTCTGCTTTTTATATAGCTCATCCATGCTTTTTTTATTCTGCGTTATTCTGTTCTCTCTGTGCGAGGACGGCGTTGTGCATATCCTCCTTCGTTTTACCCGTAAGCTTATAGAAGAAGAACGGAACGCCCGCAAGGAACATCATAATTCCGTGGAATACCGTGTAGAAGAAGAGCATTGCAATCTTTGTGTTGAGGCTCTGTTCGGGGTTCGGTATGAGGTCCGTTGGCTGAATATAGTGAATAATTGAGTGCTCGCCGTAAAGAATTCTCGGTGCAAGCGCGCTCGCAATTGTTCCGCTTATCATCGTTCCTATTCCGATAACGGTGGGAAGCGTTGCGTCAAGGCGCTTGCCTGTTTTAAGCTCAATATCCTCAAGCACGTCAGCCTGGAACATCGTGGGAAGAAGGTTGGAAGCGCCGAACTGAAGTCCGATAAGGAAGAGCGCAACGATAAATACTATCTGGAGCGCCTTGTTTTCGGTTTTAAAGTAAGTATAACCTACTGCAAACGCAACTATATTAATAATAACGGAGTAAATACCGCTTGCGATATACAGCACCTTTGAATTGAATTTTTTGAGCAGGAAGTTTATTACAAGCATACCTACCGCCGTTCCGATTCCCGTAGGAAGACCGAAAAGCAGGAATTTACTTGTTGAGCCGAGAAGCGCTGCAGCAAGGAAGGGGCCGAGATAGGTTGCAATCTGCCTGAAATTCTTTAAGAAATCGGACATAATAATTGCCCAGGCGTATTTATTGGTAAGTATATCCTTAAAGCCCACGAGCGGGTTTTTCTTTTCCGCGGTGTAGGTTACTCTTTCCTTAACCGCGTTCATTCCGAGGAGCATAGTAATAACGCCTACTACTCCGCAGAGCCCTGCGCCGATTATGTACTGGAGTCCCTCGTTATCCTTCCAGATAAGACCGATAACAAGAACTACTACGAGCGGAGCGGAGTTACCGATTGCGGAGGAAATGCTGCGGAAGGAGATAACGTTATCCCTTTCCTTCATATTGGGAGTCATAACTATAGCAACCATATTTACCGAGTTTCCGAAATGGGTTGCAATTGCCCACGAAACGCCGATTGTTACAATGTAAATCATAACGAGCGTGCCGCTTAAAAATTTAGGGGTGAAGAAGCTGAGCATCAGCAATATTCCTATCGGAATAGCCGAGATAATGCCGAGCGGTTTGAACTTGCCCTTTTTCCCTATCTTTCGTCCGTCAATATACATTGCAATAAAGAAATTGAGGACAAAGGGAATAACGCTTAAAAGCGTGTTGTAAAGCGAGGTCTGAGAGCTTTCAAGCCTCAGTACGTTAACGATATAAGCGTTTCTGAAATTACCTACCATGCCTGTCATATTCGTATAGAAGAATACGGCAAGGAGATAGAGTATGTATTCGCTTTTCCCTACATACTTTTTGTCCTGAGCCAAAACAGCTGAATTATCCATACATACCTTCCTTTCACTTAACAGTGACTTTTATTTTTTTGTACTTACCGTTTTGAGCGATAATATATATGTAAGCGCTGCCCTTTTTCTTTGCCTTGATTTTCCCCTTACTGTTAACCGAGGCAACTGCGGGCGCAGAGCTTTCATACCTGAATTTTGAAATATGAACGGCAACCCTTTTGTCTGAAACGAGCTTTGGTTTCAGCTTAAAGGCTTTGCCTTTTTTTAGGTTGATACTGTTCTTTTTGTATTTTACAGCGGACGGGTTGCCCTTTTTGCCGCCGAGCGTTGTGCAGTGAACGGATTTTGAATTTGCAAGAACAACCTTTTTGCCGCCGCTTTTTTTGTACGCAACAACGACGTATTTATAGTACTTACCTTTTTTCAGATTTTTAAAAGTGTGTTTAACCTTATTTGGATTTTTAACGGTCTTCAGTTTTTTTAATTTGCTGCCGCAGGGCGCTCCGTAAATTATATAGCCGTCTGCGCCGTTATAGTTTTTCCATTTAAGAACGATTTTCTTTTTCTTTCCCGTTGCCTTCGGCATCATCGGAAGGAAAGACGAGGCTTTAATATCGGTCTTATCCGTATCCGTATTATTTATGATTTTTTCGTTTTCCTCCGCGCTTGCGGGCTTTTTGTCATTATTCGCAGGGGAGGGCAATGCCTTCTTAGTGAATACAGCCTTGTAAACCGTATCCGAATATACGGGAACGATTTTTTTGTTCCAGCCCTTAAAGGTGTAGGAATAACTGCCGTCGCTCTTTCTTTTCGGCGTTTTACCGTTATATACGGGCGTTGAGCCTTCGTGTACCTTTTTATCGGTTTCAAGCACCGTGCCGTCGTAATTTTTCCAGACTACGGTGTAATACTTAACCTTTTCCGAAACAAAATATTCGTAGCCCTTGGGATAATTCGCGGAGGGTTCTGCGTTCCCCATATAGTGAGTGCCGTTCATAAGAGTAAACGAGCTGCCCATGTACAGCGCATTGGTTGAGCCGAATATTCTTGTATCCGAGTCGTCAAAGGTGAGCGCGTTTTTTGCATAAACTCCGAGCCCCGTATCGCTCGCATAAACGCAAACGATTTCAGCTATTGCGTTTTTAAAGGTGAGCGAATCCCCGCAGGCTATACCGTAAGCCGTTTTGCAGGTTTTACAGATAATATCGAGCTGCTTTCCCGTTACGTTAAGGCTGCCCGACGTCAGTATTCCGCAGAGCTCTTCGCCCGAGCAGATAATCTCACTGTCCTTTTTTACATTCAGCGTAAGCGGGCTTTTTGTATCCGATTTAATCCCGTAATAAAATCCGTCAATATCAGGAGCAGCGGTTATTTTTGCGCCGCTCAGAATAAGGGTATTACTATTTTTATCATAGCTCGCTGTACCGTCTGAAAAAATATCAGCGGCGTTTTCGGAGGTGATTTCAACTCCGCCGACTGTAATACCGTACTTTTCAGCTGCGGCTGCGTTAAAAGGAAACGCAGTTAAAGCTATAATAACTGCAGTTAATATACAAATTATTCTGCGCTTCATATAATTCCTCCTTATGTTATATAATTTGATTATAACATATAATAAACGATATGTACAGCATTAAAAAAATGTAAAAACCGCCGTTTAAACAGCGGTTTAAAAATACTTTGAGAGCTTTGGAAAAGCGTCGTAAAGCTCAAAGTGTTTATTGATATAATTATTGAAAAACGCTATTATATTCCCGTTGAATATAACTATAACAAGAGTTCCCCAGGTAACGCCTATGAATTTATGAAACAGCGTTAGGGTCAGCGCAACGCTTATTATGAGAAAAACAGCGTCAAAGCCGATTTTGAACTTTCTCAAATCTATCTTCTTTTCCTCAACAACCGTTCTCACAAAGTAATCGTAGGCGCAGGGAGCAAGATAGGTATTAATAAACATTGCAACTCCGAGCGAGGTTAATACCATACCGATAATAAATACTATTATCCTTATCCAGAGCGCGTCAAAATTAAGAGGGGATACGAGCCAAACGAAAAAGTCAAGTATCGTTCCGTAGATTATAGCCGTAATAAAAGACGAAAGGTAGCTTACCTTGAACTTTTTAACGGCTATGCACATTACTATAAGCACTAAGGTCTGAAAAATATATTCGGTCTGTCCGTAGGTAAGGAAGGGGACTTTCTCGCTGATAATATATGTCGGCGCCGCAATCATTGAAAGCCCGAGGTCCGCCTTTGCCATCAGTGAAATGGCGAGCGGCATAATAATCAGACCGAGTACGTAATTAAGCTCGCGCGGGAAGCGCTTTTTATTCATAAATTTCCCTTTTCAGCGCGCCGATATACGGAAGATTGCGGTACTTCTGGTCATAGTCAAGCCCGTAACCGACAACAAATTCATCGGGAACGGAGCAGCCGACGTAATCGGGAGTTAAGTCAACAACGCGCCTTTCGGGTTTATCAAGAAGGGTACAGATTTTAATTGAATTCGCCCCTCTTGTTTGCAGCATTCTGCTGACGTAATCGAGCGTTCTGCCAGAGTCAAGAATATCCTCAATAAGAAGAACGTCGTAGCCCTCAAGGTCAATATCAATATCCTTAACGATTTTAACTGCGCCCGATGAACGGGTTCCGCTGCCGTAGCTTGAAACTGCAAGAAAATCAAGCTTGAGGGGAATGTCAATGTATCTTGTAAGGTCCGTCATAAAGTAAATTGAGCCCTTGAGAATACCTACAACAAGCAGGTTTTTGCCCGCAAAGTCCTTTGTTATCTGTTCGCCGAGACGCCTGTTGATTGAATCAAGCTGCTCTTTTGTAACAAGCACCTGTGAAATATCGTTATTAAGCAATTCCATAATACACCTCAAAATCATGGGGCGGAAATTTCCGCCCCTCTTTTGTTTTATCTTTCTTCTCTGAAATAGGAAAGTCCGAGCGCCTCAGGCGGCTGATTTTCCTTCTTCTTTCTTACGCTTACTGCTACGAGAACTATAATCGTTACAACGTAGGGAAGCATTTTGAATAATTCCTGGCTTCTGAGCGAAAGACCGGGAATAAACAAAAATACAATGTAAAGTCCGCCGAAAAGGATTGACCCGAGAATACCGAGGTTCGGTCTCCATATAGCGAAGATTACAAGCGCGATTGCGAGCCATCCTCTGTCGCCGAAGCCCTCGTTTGACCAAACGCCGTTAGCGTAGTCCATAACGTAGAAGAGTCCGCCGAGTCCCGCAATAACCGAGCCGATACAGGTTGCAAGGTATTTTGTGCGGTTAACGTTGATACCTGCCGCGTCAGCCGTAGCAGGATTTTCACCTACCGCGCGCAGATGGAGCCCGCCCTTTGTCTTTTTAAGGAAAAAGGCGCAGGCGATTGCAATAATTATAGCAAGGTAGGCGAGAAAGCCGTATGAAAGAAACACCTTGCCGAACCAGCCCGTTGTTGAAGCAAGCGGGAGCTTTTTAGTGAAGTATCCGCTTGTGAGAGAAAGCGCAACCGACGGGATGTCGCTGCCCGTAATCTTAACGAGTGAAGCGCCGAAGAAGTTACCGAAGCCAACGCCGAAGGTGGTGAGCGCAAGACCCGTTACGTTCTGATTTGCCCTTAAAGTTACCGTAAGGAAGCAGTAAATCAATCCCGCAAGGAGCGAGCCTATAATTGAGCTGATAAGCGGAATGAAGATAGCGAGAAAAGCGTTTGCCGCGCCGCCGCTCTGTTTGAGAGCATTTTCATAAAGGAATGCGCCTATAACGCCGCTGATACCGCCCATGTACATAATTCCGGGGATACCGAGGTTAAGGTTACCCGATTTTTCCGTTAGGATTTCACCCGTTGAGCCGTAGAGGAGCGGAACGCCCTGTACAACTGCACGCTGAAGGAAGGCTATAACTGTAGTTGATACCATATTATTTTACCTCCTTATGCGAATGATGAAATCTGAGCTCGTAGTTAATAAAGAATTCCGAGCCGATAATGAAGAACAGGATAACGCCCGTAAGAATATCTGAGAACGCCTGATCAAGCCCGTAAACCGTTGCAATCTCGTTTGCGCCTCTTTCAAGGAAGGCAAGCAGGAAGGCGGTTAAAATCATATAAACGGGGTTAAACTTAGCGAGCCAGCTTACCATAATGGCGGTAAAGCCGCGTCCTCCCGCAGTTTTTGTTGAGATTGTATAAGACGTTGAACCAACAAGAAGGAGACCTGCAATACCGCAGATAGCTCCCGAAAGGAACATAGTTCTTAAAACAACCTTTTTAACGTTGATGCCGATATATCTTGCGGTGTTTTCGCTTTCGCCTACAACGGCAATCTCATAGCCGTGCTTTGAGTATTTAAGGTAAACGTACATTGCTATTGTAAGAGCAAAAACAATAATAACGTTAAGAAGATAATCAAAATCACCTATTTTCGGGAACCAGCCCGCGTGGGAAATCTGGTTGATAATACCAATCTGACCCGAGCCCTTCGGGTTTTCCCATACAATAGTAAAATACGAAACTATCTGAATTCCGACGTAGTTCATCATAAGGGTGAACAGCGTTTCGTTGGTGTTGAAATTCGCTTTGAAAACGGCGGGGATAAGCGCCCAGATTGCGCCGGCAAGTATACTCGCTATAATCATAACGAATATAAGCAGTCCGTTGGGAATTTTTCCGCCGAGTAATATCATACACGCAGCGGTTGCAAGCCCGCCGATAAGCACCTGTCCCTCTGCTCCGATATTCCAGAATCGCATTTTGAATGCAGGCGTTACCGCAAGTGAAACGCAAAGCAGCATTGCGAGATTCTGAAACATCATCCAGAAGCGTCTTGAACTGCCGAAGGAACCCTTAATCATTGTTGAATAAACGTCTATCGGGTTCTGGTGAGTAATAAACATAGTCATCAGCGCGCAGACGATAAGCGCTGCAATAACCGAGATTATTCTGATTGCCCACGATTTATACGAAGGGAGCGAGTCGCGTTTTACAATATGAAATAACGGTTCTTTAGCCGCTGTTTTATCAGCCATTTTCCTCTCCCTCCTTATCTGTACTCTTTGTCATAAGCAGACCGAGCTCTTCTTTTTTAGCGGTTCTGCCGTCAACGATACCGGTAATTTTTCCTGAGTTGATAACCATTATTCTGTCGCACAGCTCAATGAGAACGTCAAGGTCCTCGCCTACGAAGATAACGGATACGCCCTCCTCCTTCTGTTTGTTGAGGAGGTTGTAAATTGTATACGATGAGTTTATATCAAGTCCTCTTACGGGGTATGCAACCATAAGGAGCCTCGGCTCAAGCGCGATTTCACGCCCTACGAGCACCTTCTGTACGTTACCGCCCGAAAGACGCTTAACGGGGGTGCTTGTTCCGGGGGTTACAACCTCAAGCTCGTCAATTATTTCCTCTGCGAGCTTTTTGGGCTTCTTTCTGTCAAGGAATTCGGACTTACCGCTTTTATAGGAACGCAGCATCATATTGTCCGTAATATCCATACTGCCTACAAGACCCATACCGAGCCTGTCCTCGGGAACGAAGGACATTGCAACGCCGAGCTTTCTTATCTCTCTTGGGGTCTTTCCTACGAGCTGCTGCTCAACCTCGTCGCTGTCCGTATAAAGTATGCTTGAGCCCTTTTCGCATTTCTGAAGTCCCGCTATGCTTTCAAGCAGCTCCTTCTGTCCGCTTCCCGAAATTCCCGCGATACCGAGAATTTCGCCGCTGTAAACCTTAAAGCCTACGTCAGTCAGCGCGTCAGCACCGTCGCGGGTTTTAACGTTAAGTCTTTTTACAACAAGCCTCGTCTGAGGGTCAACGGGGTCCTTTCTCTCAATGTTGAGCGAAACCTTTTCGCCAACCATTGCCTCTGTAAGAATCTGTTCGTTAGCCTCAGCTGTATTGATAACGCCGACGTTTTCGCCCTTTCTCAGGATAGCGACTCTGTCGGAAATCTCAAGCACCTCGTGGAGCTTATGCGTTATGATGATAACGGTTTTGTTATCGTCCTTCATATTGCGAAGAACTGCAAAAAGCTTCTGAGTCTCCTGAGGGGTAAGAACTGCAGTTGGCTCGTCAAGAATAAGAATGTCCGCGCCTCTGTACAGCACCTTAACAATTTCAACCGTTTGCTTTTCGGAAACGGACATTGCGTATATTTTTTTATCTAAATCTATCTGAAATCCGTATTTATCGGTTATTTCCTTAATTCGTTTTTTGGCGTTTTTAATATTGTATTTCTCGCCGTCATCTATGCCGAGAACAATATTTTCCGCCGCTGAAAAAACATCAACAAGCTTGAAATGCTGATGTATCATTCCGATTTTGTAATCAAAAGCGTCTTTGGGGGATTTTATAACAACCTCTTTGCCGTTAACAAAAATCTCTCCCTCATCGGGAAAGTAAATCCCCGAAACCATATTCATAAGTGTTGTTTTGCCTGAGCCGTTTTCGCCGAGAATTGCGAGTATTTCACCTTTTTTTACCTGAAGGTCAACGTCCTTATTGGCAACAACCTTTGTGCCAAAGGCCTTAGTTATGCCTTTTAATTCAAGCGCATATGAGGTTTTTTCCATATTATACCCTCACTTTTATATGGATTAATTTATTAATTAAAATCAAATTTCCGTGACCGCCGAAGCGGCCACGGATAAAGTATTTATCTAAGATTAAAGGATAGTGATACCGTCAATATCAATATCAAAGTAAGGAGCTGAACGGAATTCTGATTCAGCAAAGTAACCGTCCTTGATTACCTCTGTTTCAGGCTTGAAGTCGCCCATATCGTCAACGTCTGCCTGATAGCTGTCAAGCTTCTTCTCTTTAACAGTGAAAGCGTCTGTTGAGAATACGTGAAGCTTACCTGCTTCAAGCTCAGCCTTAACTTCGTCAATCTTTTCCTGTGTGCCCTTAGCAGCAGCCTTTTCGTTTACTTCTGTAAGTACAACAGAGCCTGTCTGAATTGTTCCTGTCCAGTCAGTATCAATCTTTTCGCCGTTCATAGCAGCCTTGATTGAATACTCAAAGTAAGGTACCCAGTTAATTCTTGAGGATACGATGAAGGTGTTCGGACAAGCGTCAACAGTTGAGCCGTTGTAAGAAACGTCGGGAACGCCTGCAGCCTCGCAAGCTGTCGGAGCGCCCATTGAGTCAGCGTGCTGGCTGATGAGAACGCACTTGTTGTTAATAAGAGTATTAGCAGCTTCCTTTTCAAGAGCTTCGTCATACCATGAGTTTGTGAACTTAACTTCCATAGTAGCTGACGGGCAAATGCTTCTTGCGCCGAGGAAGAAGGAGGTGTAACCGCTCTTAACCTCTGCATAGGGGAATGCGCCAACGTAACCGATTTTAGCTTCTTCAGCCTTAATCTTACCTGCTTCAATCATTTCATTGAGCTTTAAGCCTGCAGCAACGCCTGCAAGATATCTGCCTTCATAGATAGAAGCGAATGCATTGTGATAGTTGTCGAGCTTTTCCGTGTGAGCCTTTGTACCTGTTGCATGGCAGAACTGAACCTCAGGGTTTTTCTTTGCAGCTTCAATCATGTATGATTCATGACCGAAAGAGTCAGCAAATACGTAGCCACAGCCCTGGTCAACAAGGTCAAGCGCAGTGTTAAGGCAAGCCTCATCTTCGCCGATACCTGTCTTGATGATAACCTGCTCGTCCTTAAGACCGAGGTTTTTACAAGCTTCTTTGGCAGCGTCAATAAAGTTCTTGTCATAGGTTGAGTTTTCATCGTGTAAGCAGATAAAACCAACCTTGAAGTCTGCGTTTGCCGTAGCCTCTGTTGCTGTTGCGTCTTCAGCGCCGTTGTTCTCAGCAGGCTTCTTAGAGCAAGCAACGAATACGCCTGCAACTGCAAGAACTAATGCAAGGAGAATAGCAACAATTTTCTTTGAGTTTTTCATGTCTTTTCCCTCCATAAAAAATTATTGGTGTATATTATAAGGCGTCTGCCAAATAATCAATTAATCTCTGAAAACGATTTCGCCCGTTTCGTGGTTCATTTCTTCAACTATCGCGAGGCTTTCAACCTTTATGCCCTCGTTCCTCAGCTTGTCCCCGCCGTGCTGGTAGCCCTTTTCAATTACCGTTCCGCAGCCCGCAAGCTCGGCGCCGCTCTGCTTAACTATTTCAATAAGCCCTCTGAGCGCGTTGCCTATAGCGAGGAAATCGTCAATTATAAGCACCTTGTCGCCTTCGCCGAGAAAGCGCTTTGAAACCATAATATCGTAGGTTGTACCGTGGGTAAAGCTTTCAACGGGGGTTGTATAAACGTCGCCCGCAATGTTTTTCGTTTTAGTTTTTTTGGCAAAAACTAAAGGGCATTCAAACTCCTCTGCAACTGCGGTTCCTATAGCAATGCCGGAAGCCTCAATTGTCAGAATTTTGTTAACGCCCTCATCTTTAAAAAGTCTATGAAATTCTTTTGCAATTTCGCGCATAAAAACGCAGTCTATCTGATGGTTAAGAAAACAGTCTACCTTAAGGATATTGCCCTCGTATACTTCGCCCTCGCTGAGAATTTTCTTCTTGAGGAGTTCCATTTTCGCTCACCACCAAAAACAAATTACAGAAATATAATAAAGGAATAAAGTATAAATTTCAACAAATATTTTAAATTGATACCGTTTTTTAAACTTTTTCTATTTCGTATACAATAAAACGCATTTTCAACCCGCCGTACTTGTTCACTTTTACCACATCGGACGTTTTGAACCTGAAAATAAGCAGCCGGAAATTTTTAATATGTAAAATGTAACGGATTGTACAAAAAGTATATTACAATTTGTAATATAAATTTGTTCAAAAATGCCTGAAACCCGCTAAACAGCGCTGTTTTTGCTATGTAAGGGCTTACTACATTTCGTATAAAAAGGTTACAATTACCAAAATGATATACAATATCTTGTATTTTTTAGTGAAAATCTATTGACAAAGGCAGGTGCGTTTGCTATTATGTATACAGTTTTGAAAATTTCGTGTAACCTTTTTGTAATATTTGCAAAAACGGAGGAGGGTATAAATGAGAATTATAAAGCGTAACGGCTCCGAGGCTGAGTTTGATTTAAGCAAAATCGTAATTGCGGTTTCTAAAGCTAATAAGGCTTGCGAAAAAGAAGAGCTTACCGACAGTCAGATTAGAGACATTGCCGAATATGTTGAATTCAAAATTTCCAAGGCGGGCAGAGCGCTTTCCGTTGAGGAAATTCAGGATATAGTTGAGGACCAGATTATGGCAAAGGGTGCTTTTGAGGTAGCAAAGCGCTACGTTAAGTACCGCTATACCCGTTCTCTCGTAAGAAAAGCAAACACAACGGACAACCAGATTCTCTCATTAATAGAATGTAATAATGAAGAGGTTAAGCAGGAAAACTCAAATAAGAACCCGACTGTAAACTCCGTTCAGCGCGACTATATGGCGGGCGAGGTTTCAAAGGATATTACTAAAAGAATTCTTCTCCCACAGGATATTGTTGAGGCTCACGACGCGGGAATTATCCATTTCCACGATTCCGATTATTTTGCTCAGCATATGCATAACTGCGACCTTGTTAATCTTGAGGATATGCTGCAAAACGGAACCGTTATCAGCGATACAATGATTGAAAAGCCGCACAGTTTTTCAACCGCCTGCAATATTGCAACTCAGATTATAGCTCAGGTTGCCTCAAACCAGTACGGCGGTCAGTCAATTTCTCTCACTCATTTAGCTCCGTTCGTTCAGGTTAGCCGTGAAAAGCTCAGAAAAACCGTTGTTGAGGAAAACAGTGAAATCGGCGCAGAACTCAGCGACGAGCAGATTGATAAGCTGACAGAAAAAAGGCTCCGCGAAGAAATCCGCAGAGGCGTTCAGACTATTCAGTATCAGGTTGTAACTCTTCTTACAACCAACGGTCAGGCTCCCTTTGTAACGGTATTTATGTACCTTAACGAAGCGCGTAACGAGCAGGAAAAGGCTGACCTTGCCCTTATTATTGAGGAGACTCTCAGGCAGCGTATTCAGGGCGTTAAAAACGAGAAGGGCGTGTGGATTACTCCCGCGTTCCCGAAACTCATATACGTTCTTGAAGAGGACAATATCGGAGATGAATCAAAGTATTTCTATCTCACCGAGCTTGCGGCAAAGTGTACCGCAAAGAGAATGGTGCCCGATTACATCAGCGAAAAGGTTATGCTTGAGCTCAAGGGCGACGTTTATACCTGTATGGGCTGCCGTTCCTTCTTAACTCCCGACCGCTTTACCGATGCGGGAGTCGGCAACGTTGCGAACGCGGGTAACTATGTTGAGGGTCAGCATAAGTATTACGGACGCTTCAATCAGGGCGTTGTAACTCTTAACCTCGTTGATATCGCGTGTTCATCGGGCGGAGATAAGGATAAATTCAATAAGATATTTGAAGAGAGGCTTGAGCTCTGCCACAGAGCGCTTCAGTGCCGTCATAACAGACTTAAGGGTACGCTTTCCGACGCTGCTCCGATTCTCTGGCAGTACGGCGCGCTCGCAAGACTTAAAAAAGGCGAGCCTATCGATAAGCTTCTCTATAACGGCTATTCAACAATTTCGCTTGGCTATGCCGGACTTTACGAATGCGTAAGATATATGACGGGTAAATCCCACACTGATGAAAACGGCGGCAAGGAATTTGCGCTTGACGTTATGAGAAAGATGAACGAAGCCTGCGCAAAGTGGAAGGCTGAGGAGAATATTGACTATTCAATTTACGGAACTCCGCTTGAAAGCACAACCTATAAATTTGCAAAATGCCTTCAGAAGCGCTTCGGCATCATCAAGGGCGTAACGGATAAGAATTATATTACAAACTCTTACCACGTTCACGTTACCGAGGAGATTGACGCGTTTACAAAGCTTAAATTTGAAAGCGAATTTCAGGCGCTTTCACCCGGCGGCGCTATCTCCTATGTTGAGGTACCGAATATGCAGGATAATATCCCCGCCGTTATTCAGGTTATGCGTTTCATCTATGATAACATTATGTACGCGGAGCTCAACACAAAGAGCGATTACTGCCAGGTTTGCGGCTATGACGGAGAAATTCAGATTGCCGAGGACGAGCACGGTAAGCTTATCTGGAGATGCCCCTGCTGCGGTAATGAGGACCAGGATAAGATGAACGTTGCGCGCCGCACCTGCGGATATATAGGAACGCAGTACTGGAACCAGGGCAGAACTCAGGAAATTAAAGAAAGAGTTTTACATCTTTAATATGAATTACGCTGAAATAAAATTTAACGATATAGCAAACGGCGAGGGCGTGCGTACCTCGCTGTTTGTTTCGGGCTGCCGTCATCGCTGCAAAAACTGTTTTAATGCGGTAACGTGGGATTTTGGTTACGGGAAGCCCTTCGACAGCGAAACTGCCGAAAAAATATTAAAATCCGCTGAGCCAGACTGGATAAACGGGCTTACTATCCTCGGCGGAGAGCCGTTTGAGCCTGAAAATCAGGCGGAGCTGCTCGCGTTTCTTACGGAATTCAGACTCCGATTCCCGAATAAAAACATATGGTGCTACAGCGGCTTTACCTTTGGGGAGATTACGGGAAAGAAAAAAAGCAGAGCTTTTACGGAAAATTCGTTGCCCCTGCTTGAAAAAATTGATATTCTCGTTGACGGAAAGTATATTGACGATCTCCACGATATCCGCCTTAAATTCCGCGGCTCGTCAAACCAACGCATTATAGATGTTAAAAAATCTTTAAGCAATAATAATATAGTTTTATATATGGAATAAAAGCGTCCCTTGGGACACCCTATGTAAATAGGTACAGGTTTTGGCTTTGTTCTTTTGCCGCTAAATAAACTAAAAATCGCCTGAATACGCAAGTATGCAGGCGATTTTTTGGAGCAGGTGACGGGAATCGAACCCGCGTAGTCGGCTTGGGAAGCCGAAACTCTGCCATTGAGTTACACCTGCAGAGGTTTAACGGCATTATAACATATTAAAACGAATTATTAAAGAGTTTATTGCGATATTTTTTTGGTTTATTTTTGCAGCGGAGCATATATTGTGCTTTGATTTTTTGTAAATAATAAGTTAGAAAAATATATGAAAAACAGAGAAAAAACGAGAAAAACGGAGCAAGTACAATTTATTTTAATTTAGGTGTTGACAAATTCCGGCGCTTTTGTTATTATATGCAGGCACTAAAAAATATTTTCGGAGGAAAAGATTATGTCAACATTTATGCCAAAAGCTGACGAAATCGAGCGTAAGTGGTATGTTATTGATGCGGCTGACAAGCCCCTCGGCAGAGTTGCTACCGAGGTTGCTACTCTCCTCAGAGGTAAGCATAAGCCCATCTTTATGCCGAACACAGACTGCGGCGATTTTGTTATCGTAATTAATACTGACAAGGTAGTTCTTACCGGTAATAAGCTTGAAAAGAAGTCTTATTATCATCATTCAGGTTATATCGGAAATCTCAAGGAAGTAAAGTACGGTACTCTTATGAAGGATAAGAGCGACTTTGTTATGCAGCTCGCTGTTAAGCGTATGCTTCCCGATACAACTCTCGGAAGAAAGCAGCTTACAAGATGCAAGATTTACAAGAACGCTGAACACAAGCATGAGGCTCAGAAGCCTGAAGCTTGGGAATTTTAAGGGAGGTATGTAGCTTATGTATGAGTCAAATCCTTATTTCTACGGAACAGGCAGAAGAAAAGAGTCTGTAGCTCGTGTACGCGTTTATGCAGGTACAGGTAAAATCACAATTAACGACAGAGATATTGACGATTATTTCGGTCTTGAAACTCTCAAGCTCATCGTTCGTCAGCCTCTCAATCTTACGGAAACTGCTGAAAAGTTTGATATCGTTTGCCGTGTAAACGGCGGCGGCGTAACAGGCCAGGCAGGCGCAATCCGCCACGGTATTTCAAGAGCTCTTCTTCAGTATGACGAGAACCTTCGTCCCGCTCTTAAGAAGGCAGGCTTCCTCACTCGTG
>DFGL01000069.1:31793-52634 GCA_002371215.1 Ruminococcaceae bacterium UBA3751
ATGAAGGAAAGAAAGAAATACGGTCTCAAGGCAGCTCGCCGTGCACCGCAGTTCTCAAAGAGATAATTTTGTTTACAAAACGCTTCCGAAAGGGAGCGTTTTAGTTTTTTTAGATGCGTATTGAACTGCGGGTCCTCGGAGCATAGCTCCTGCGGTCAAAGCTAAAAACAGTCCACTGGACTGTTTTCTTAACGCTCTGACAGTTCTCCAAGAGATAATTTTGTTCTCGAAACGCTTCCGAAAGGGAGCGTTTTAGTTTTTTTAAATGCGTATTGAACTGCGCCCACACGCAAATTAAGAATTAAGAAATTATCATCCCCGTAGGGACGAGCATTGCTCGTCCGTAAATTCAATTCCGAATTCCGAATAAAATTTGCTGAATATTGAAATCCGACAGTACTTATGATAACATATTATCAATCCATAAAGGGTCGGTAGTTTAGTATGAATTATCAGCTTATACGCAGCAAAAGAAAAACGCTTTCAATAGAAATTAAGCCCGATTCAACCGTGATAGTCCGCGCGCCGTACAATATGAAAGCCTCTCGGATAGTGGATTTTGTAAATGCAAAAACGCCTTGGGTTAATAAGCAGCTCCTTCGTCTTGAGGAGGCTAAAAAACGGCAGAATTCTGCCGAAAAGCTTACACCCTCGGAGCTTGAAATGCTGGCGGAAAAAGCGAAAGAATATATCCCCGAAAGAGCAGAGTTCTATGCAAAGCAAATAGGCGTTACCTATGGTAAGATTACAATCCGCTGCCAGAAAACAAAATGGGGCAGCTGCAGTTCAAAGGGGAATCTTAACTTTAATTGCCTTTTAATGCTCACGCCTCCGGAGGTTATTGATAGCGTTGTTGTTCATGAGCTCTGTCATTTAAAGGAGATGAACCACAGCAAGCGCTTTTATGCCGAGGTGCTTAAAGTATACCCCGACTATCACCGCCACCATAAATGGCTTAAAGAAAACGGCGCGGCTCTGATGAGCAGATTATAGCCTTAAAGGGCACTTGCCGAAAAAGCGCCTTTTTGACAGAAAAGAATAAAACCGAGAAGACAGACGCCTTCTCGGTTTTATTGGTGGAAGAGGGTGGAAACGAATGAAATCACACTACTCAAAATTTGGCTCTATTACTTGGTTTGAAGCACTTTTTAAAAATAGTAAATTTTTGATTTCCACCAATTTTCCGCCAATAAGGTGTTTTTTAAACTATTTTTCAACTAAATCTTCAATAGTGCAACCTAATACTTTTGCTATGCGATACAGTGTTTCAACGCTTGCTTTGTTAATGTCTTTGTTTCGCTGTTCGTACATCTGAACAGAGCGGAGCGAAACGCCTGCCCGTTTAGCGAGTTCAGCCTGCGTGCAGCCATAAGAGGAACGGATTCTTTTTAAATTTGTGTCTGGGAAGAATTCTTTAATTCGTTCTTCTGCAATATCAACAAATTTTGTAATGTCCGCCTCGTGAAGAGTGTAATACATCTTCTGCAAATCCTCATAGGGAAGCGCTTTAAAAATATCGCTGTATTTTCTTGAGGAATACCATTGATAATATGCAACTGCCCAACCAATCCAGTATTCTTTGGAACGTTCAAAATGCTCTTTTGGAGTAGCGTTATACTCTTTGCCCGTCGTTTCAAGCAATACCTGAACTGCGATTTCTATTCCGCTTTTTCCTGCCAGAACAGAAGGCTCGCCGTTTTCCATTTGCTTGCAAATCGTACTTGCTGTGAAAAAGCTTACAAAATCTTTTCCGTCAACATTACACGAGTTAACGGCATAGTCAAATGCGTCCCCTAACGCTGACTGTGCATTACTCAGATATATTTCTTGGTATGCGCGGGTCGTCATTTGTAATGCCCCCTCTCATTATGTCCTGAATGTATAAACCGTCCGATTCTTCTTCCAGAATATTCATATACATTTGATTTGCGTCATCGTCTCTTGCCTTTCTGAGAGTGTAGTATTTTTCTTTTTCGGCAGTCTCAAAACCTTCATATTTGATTTTTGAAAACGCAAACCTTGATTTAATAACAATCTGTTCGCCGAGTTTACCAAGCTGCATGGCACGGGACAACTGCTCTACGGTAATACCGTTGTTTAGGAAAGCCTCGGCAAAGTCAAAATAGGAATCGTCTGCACGGTAGCCAGTAATCAGGTCGTAAGCGTTGACGTTGATTCCGAAGTTATCGATCAGGTACTGCTTGGCTCTTCGCGCAACTGGCGTTTTAATTGAGAACAGACGGTGCTCAACCAATACGGCTATCCAGTTAAGAATCGTGTATTCAGGACTGTTGAGATTCAGTATTTTGAGATACTCTGTGTCCAGTGTATATCGATTTGAGAAACCGTCAGTAAGGGAAGATACTGCCCATTCTTTCGCGAGTTCATTGCTTTCAGTACAGTAAAAACCCAAACCGAAATCGTTATTCTTTTTCCCTTCACCGAAGGTCGGTTCTTCAACAATTTGTTTTGAACCGTGATATATTGTTAATAGTTTTTCCATAGCGGATGCCTCCATTCCTTCTATTAATATACTATCACTATGGTGATAGTAAGTCAAGAATAAATTACTATTTTATATCACTGTGGTGATATTTATTTGCTTAAAAGCGACAATGGCAATATTAAACGGCTGATTTAATATCAGGTATTAAATCAGCCGATGTTTTGATTTAGTGGAAGACTAATGGCTTTCTTCCTTTATTTTATTCATATATTCTCTTACTCTTCCCATATTATCGTTCATCTGCCTGTTCAAGGTGCTGACATATGTATCAATGGTAATATGAATATTCTTATGTCCCATAATATCGCTTAAAGCTTTGTAATCCATTCCCGCTTCAACGCACCTTGTTCCGTAGGTGTGACGGAGTTGATGCTGTCCATAATCTTTAATTCCAACATTTTTGCAAATTCGCTTATATGCGGAATTAACCTGTTGCGTTGTAAGCGGATTTTTATTCTTTTTGTCACAAAAAATGAGATTATTGGGGTTAGGTTTCATTTCTTGAATTGCAAGTTCAAGTTCTTTGCGCACCTCTTCCATCATAGGAACCTCGCGATTGCCAGCTTTCGTCTTGGTACGGTAACTTATGAATGCCTTTCTTTCTCTGTTACGAGAAATTGTTTTATTGACAGAAATAACGCCTTTTTCAAAATCAATATCGTATGGCGTGAGTGCATTTATTTCGCCCATCCTCATGCCAGAATAAAGCTCAATCATAAGTTGATGATGATATTTATTACACTTGGTCTTTTCCTTTTGGTACGCCTTAAGCCCTTCCTCAAACCGACGCTGCTCTTCAATCGTAAGCGGAGGAACCTTTTTTGTCTCAATGTCCGATTTTGGACATTCCAAATCGTCCATATACGCAGGATTCTCAAACGGATTGCTCTCAATAATATTTTTGTTAGCGGCAATTTTAAAAGCTTTTTTTACCTTACTGTAAATTTTTCTCAGCGTGTCATCGGCATACCTTGTAATCTCGAAAAGGAACTGGATTAATTGCTCAACAGTGATATCGCGAATTCTTAGTTTTCCAATCGAACTATTTTCGATGTAACTAATGGTATCTTCATTTCTTGCATATCCCTGTTCCTGCTGCTTGTTTTTCTTTAACCTGCGCTCATTCTCAAGTCTGAGTACTTCTGTAATGGTGCTGTTTAAGGCAATACCATTCTTTTCTAGTTCCAGTTCTGCAAGGAACTGGTCTCTTTTGTCATAGCATTCCTGCTTGCTCTTTCCGCATCGGCTTTTGCGTTGGGATATGCCATTAATATCCTGATAAGTGAATTTCAGTTCAAAGCTATTTCTATCTTTACGGTAAATAGGTTCGCACTCTCCGTTTTTAGCCTTTTGCTTTCTCTCGTTTGTATTCTTTGTTTTCGCCATTATATACCGCCTCCTTTAGTTAATCCAGTATACATAATCTTCTTTTGAACGTCTCGTAGTAAAAAACTCATAAAATGCCTGTTTTGAAACGACTTTTTCTTTGCCAAAATCACAAGCAGGGAATTCCTTCATGTTGAACAGTTTTTGTGCGGTTGTTTTTCCGCAGTTAAGCATCTCCATAACATCTTTTATTGTATAAAAGCCTTCCAGCGGATTGTTAATTATGAATACGAACGGCTGGTTGGTATTGTTTTGAAGTTGCTGATCTGCAGCTTCAAGAATATTTGACATAGCATAGTTGGCAACCTGATTAGAATAATTCTTCATTTTTTACTCCTTTAAAATTTGGTACATCTCATTTTCCTCCTTAGATGCTTATTATTTATAACTTACTTATTTTTTATAACCTTATTAAATCGCATAAATACGGTCTTTATTAATCAAAACATATTGAAAAATATAACCATATTATGGATGATGTAAAATGATGACTGTAAGAACAGTACACTTTACCTGTGAACAATATATTAGCATATAGTATTAATGATATTGTTGTATAGGTATGATTAGGTATAGTTAAGCATATAGTTGGTATATGGTAGTTAAACCTTTATTGTAACTGTCATTGTATATCACTCCTTCCTTGATTAAGCCTTTGACTATTGGTGAAACATTGCTTTTGTTCATATCCAAAGCATTTGCCAGGGCTTGTACTGTTGGCTTCTGTTTGAAAAAGTTGTGCCATAGTATTGAGGCATATACTTTGAAATATGTTCCAGACAATGTTTTAGTAAGCGTGTTATTTAAATATTCCTCTGAAACATGTAGCATGTTGTTATAGCTTTTTGGTGTTTTGCTGATTAAGACATTGCCTTCGCGTTGGATATATCCGCATTTTGTCAAGTGCTTTATGTAGTCGCTCAATGTACTAGAGCTGTATTTTGTACAGCTGCGTAATTCAGCAATCTTAATTTCTCGTTTTTTATAAATCTGCATCAATAATGCCAATTCGTTCCCATTGAGAATTTGCATAGTATTAGGATTGCAAAATGATATTGGGATATCTATGGTTTTTAATTGTTTGTGTACGACTGTAGTGTGGTTCTTTATGGGACATTCAGCAACACAAAACTTGTCCAGTTTGTTTTGAAAAGTTTTGCTTTTGAGAAAGCAGCTTCCCATGCACATATCTGAATTCCAGTAATTCTCAAATTCGCTGTCAAATTCACGCTGTGGCTTAGGCTCCGCATTTTTGTATAAATTCCAATTCTTCAGAATTTCATAAGTCTGTTCTCTCGTGAAATTTTTTAATTTGAAATCGTATATCAGTCTGCCCATTGCAAAATTACGTTCTCCCTTATCCACACCCTCGAGCATTTTTGAAATGCACGGCTTCATATCTACATAGCTTCCAAATCGTTTTGGCTTTGATTGTTTTTCGATGATCTTTTCCAAATTTGAAAGCGTATATCTTTTGGATTTGTTGGAATAGATAACATTTACGGATAGCGGTCTATCTAAGTCCTTCCAGTTTAATGAGCCAGGCGCTCGGATTAGCTGCGTCGGCAATGCAGCCTTTTCGTCTGCATTGTAGATTTCTGCTAATCTTTTTGTGACATCATTCCAGCGTGGAATATCAGTTGTATATTCAATGGGGATATAAGCGTGATATCCGTGACCGCTGTCTACGACTTGGTAGATGAAGAGCGGCAGCCTTTCCTGTAGTTCATTAGTAAACTCTCTGCATGGCGGTATCGCGTATCCTTTGAAGTCAAAATCCAGCACAATGAAATTTGCACCAATAATGTTTTCTGCTTTCCTGCCTGTACCATCAGTCAGCCCTACACTGTAAAAGATGTTGTAGTTTAGTCTGTGTGTTTCTACAAAGCATTTATAATCTGTTTCATTCTGTATGTAGCAGATTTTTGGCGGACCGTTTTGCTTTGGAAAGGCAGTAAGCTCGATGAACTCCTGCGGATGAAGAGTGGGGTTGGTGTGATAGAACCAATCGTTATTGTTAGACATATAACTCCTCCTTGTCTATTAAATTCTGGAAAATCTCTTATTTCGTCTTCCACTACATTAATAGCGCACGGATCAGTATATTTTCCCCAAATTCTTTCAAAAATTATAACCTATTTGAAAAGATTTAATCCCTTTCGGGAGGGCTATTCTAATGCATGAGCTAACCCCAAACTTCTCCATTTGATACTGCGGAAGCAACACAGTCCATCGCAATGGCTCCGTCTTGACCAACGGCTTGGCATACATATGCTGCATACGGGCGATTAAGTTTTTTGGAAACAAAAAAGGAGATTTTCCAACGAACACAAAAGGGCGCAATACACCCAGTTGTGGTTCATTGTAAAATCTCCTAATTTCGCAAATTTCACACGAAAAATGCGAACAAAATCCAGCGCAAATTGCGCTGAAAATAATCTCCTAATGTATTCAATTGTACAATGGTATTATATCATGAATTTGAAAATCTGTCTATTCGCGGAGTTACCAAACATTATTTGAAAACTTTGTCAGAAAAATCAGGGAAATTTTCAGTTTTTTACGGTGCATTACAAAAAAGACGCTGTTTCCAGCGCCTTTCGTTATGCAGATTATCCAATTCTTCTTAAAAAGATACTAATTCCTCTAATTTTTCTTTTAGTTTTTCGTTATTCTTTTTCAACAATTCTTATCAAACGTTCCCAGTATTCTAGTTCTTCTCCCTTAAAAAGATTTTTTAAACCGTCTTTAAGTTCAGGATGTTCCTTAAACATTTTTGTTAAGTTAAGTTCAAAGAAAACAGTGTTTTGAACCAAATTAAATCTAATCGTATATTTACTGTCAGGCGCAAGGTATCCTATGTGATGAAGTAGTCGAAACACATTTTCGTAGTGATTATGTTCGTTGAAATGTCTTACAGCTTCATCAACAACCGACTTGTCCAGAGAACAGTCGCACACATCGGAAAATCGTGGGGCTTTCAAATAGAAATGATCGATTAATAAGCAATCCATTATTCATCTCCTTTATATTCATTAAGAAGGGCAAGCCACTCTTTGGCATTTTTGTCTGAACCTGAAGACTTGCTTTTTAATAATTTGATCGCAAAGCGAATTGCGTTTTCATCACACCAACAAACGCCAGCTCTATCAAATAGAGCGAGGATTTCATCGCCTTCAGGATTGAGTGCTGCGAATTCTGAAAACAAATTGATGTCTCTTGCCTTGTTGCGATCAATGATAACGACGCCCGTATCGTCGTAAGCGAAGGTTTGAAATTCATTTCTGCCTGTATACTTGAAAATCTTGTCAATTGTTTCAACAAAACGATTATTATAATCCTTGTTATCAGCAATAAAATCATCAAGCAACTTGTCAATTGTCATACCTTCTGCAATGTGAATTTTACATTGTTCGTCGATAAGTCTGATACGTTCTTTAACGGCAGACAGTGAACCTTTTTCATTGTAAATTTTCTGAATTAACGGATGAATCTCTTTATTGATTGGATAACAACTCAGGCAATATGTAGTCTTTTTGCCGTCTATCACAAAAGTGATGTGTCTCGACAGACTGACTGCTCCGCATACACTGCATCTGAAAGAATCCGCTGGATTTAAGAAGGTTTTGAGGCAATCGCTACTGACTCGTCCTTTGAGTTCAATTTCAAGGATTTCTTTGAGTTTTAAATCACGAAGTGCCAAACCTAAGTTAAACGAAAAACACGCACCGCCGTAGATTTTTGTAAAATCCAAGCAATATCTTTCGTCATTCAACAGACCTAAATTCAGCAATGCAACATAGATTTCTTCATAGTTTTTGAAATCGGTTGCAGCCTTCAAGTTGTTTTGACCATTAATTGACTGATCTGCCCTTTGCATCAAAAACTGAAAATAAAATGTATCTTCTGCGGTTGATACATATTTCCCGTCTTTTTCTTCATAGTAGAGGACATCCTCAATAATTATGTCATCAAGTCTTTTATTAATCATAATACTTTCCTTTACCATCGGGATCATCAATGTTTTCCCGAAGTTCTTTATTTTCCTTTCTCAAACGTTCTACAATTTTCTGTAACGACTCCAACGAATACAGAATTTTGTCGCAGTAATTAGCTGCTGTTTCCAAGCTAATGCATAACTCGTACATTATTTCTCCTTCCTAATAATTAAGACAGTTGTTTCTGAAATGAAATAACTGTCTTTTTTAATAATATTAATGAAAAAATATTTATAAAAATACCTTTCATAATAATCATATCATAGAAATAATTATCGTCAACTTTCTGATCGAAAATAGTGAATTAAAACATTTTCGCGCGAGTGGCCGAGGCATTCCGAGACGTATTTCATAACACGTCTAATATAGATCTCATGAAATGTGCGACAGTAATACTTTTCTTGCTTTTTTAGGCTTTTTATATCTATGTTTTCAGCATATTTTTCATACAAATTGCGTGCATAAATCGAACGGGCATTGTGAACGTCATAACAGCTGTGAATGTGGTCAAATACTTTTTTGTCTCCAGCATTTTTTATGGTTTTTATTGCAAGGTCGAGCTTTTCATTTTCTGGATGATAAATCTCTGCGATTCGCTGCCGACCGCCTTTAGTTCCACGCGTAACATTTAAGTAGTATCGGCCGTCAACTTTATACATATCAGCGCCTGTAATTCTTGACAACTCGGCTTTTCTTAGTCCAGTTGCTTCCGCGACTGCAACCAGCTCTTTGTTATTGACAGCAGAAAAGTTTTTATCACGCACCGCGTTTCCGCGACTGCGGGTGATGTCTTTTTGTGCTCTCATTGGGGTTTTAATATAATCAGAAGCGGAGTCGCCGTATAGCTTCGAGAGCGCTGCCACTTGTGTTTTCAGCGTATACGCGGAGAGCCCTTTATTTATGTTGTTTTTAAGGAATTCATCGGCATATTGCCTTGCTTCCCGAATGGTTTTGCACTTGGGATATTTTTGTTTTACGTATTTCAGGAAATAGCTGACTTGTTTCAAGTAGGTAAGGAAAGTATTTATTGAATAAATCTTTTCAGATGTTATATTTGTACCGTTTTTTCGGTCTGAAATTTTATCATTATGCCTACTATCACCATATGCAATTTTGCTTTTTAACTCGTTTTCTGCCTGATATATTAAGCTTCCACGCCTGCTCATGAATTCACCCCCTTGTTTTCTCTATGTTAAAGATACAAAAATCACACCCATTTTTTACCGAGCTTGGATGTTGCTCTGTTTTAATCCTGCCAGCAGTTTACCCGTAGATTTTACGGGTAACCCGCTGGCTTTTTTAGTCCCCTAAAGACTCAACAATTGCCTGAACCGCTAATTTAAACCCGCTTTCAAATGCCTTTTCTTCAAGAAAACAGTTATACTTTTCAAACATTTCAACATATTCATCAAGCAGTTTTTGACTTTCCTTTGAAAGCTTCTCCACAAGGTTTTCATAACACGAATTAACCTTTTCAGATAATTCATTCGCCTTTTCAATATCTTCGTCAGTCAAATCCTGTGGTTCTAAATTTCCATACCATATGTTTTTAATAATCTCCATTTTCAGCCCCTTTCATCATATTTATTTCAAAAATAAAAAACGCCAGGAGTTGATAACTTCCTGGCATATATCATTACTTATGTTTTAATTCTAACACATTTATTTTTAAACGCAAATGCAAAGACCAAAAATGACTCTATAATATATAATTTATTGAATATTTACATTATATGTGATAAAATGTATTTGTGGTAATTTAAGTAAAATAGGGGGATAGTATGCTTAACGCCGAATTTAAGTTGTTTGATGTCAATATCGAACCGTCAGACAATAAGCTGAACAGCAAAGCTAATAGGTTGGTTTTCAATTCATGTAGAGCTATCGTATTTGATTCAACATACTCAGAACTAAATGAGCCAACATTTGCACACCTTAACGAAAACGAGGGATTTGGTTATATTGAATATGAGTTCACTTTTTTGGAAGGTTTTAAAAACCCGTATATGAAATTTTATGTTTCATGTTTTGCATTAAGAATGAACCGATTAGGATATCCGATTAAGCTTAACCCACCGCGTGTTCAAGGAAAAGAACGGCTATTAAATCCAGAAAGCTATACCAAGGTAAATCAAAACGGCAACCTATCTCTCGGAGTGAGATTCTTTTTTAGAAATGAAGAAGAAAGGGAAGCGATTCTAAACAGCGAAGAGCTTTGCATAGAAGGCAGCATTTCGTTCGGTAACAAGCGAAATGTTTATGATATAATGTGCAGGATTATAAAAACTGACAATGACTGGAAACTGGACGAGGCATACACATACAGAACCCACCCTAAAACGCATATCTATAGTTTAATTCATTGATGAGGTTAATGATGAAAAGAAATAATATTTTTGAAATAGTAAAAAACAATACAAATTTAAAAAGTGATATAGTGCGACTCCAATCCATTATTTTCAAGGAAAAATGCTTGGAGTATGGGAATTATAAGGACTACACTATTGCAGATTATATTGACGATAAACTGTTTTATCAATGGGAACAAAGACACCATTGTGTTGATTTGAATGACTTTTTAAACACAATGATGTTTAGTGAAACCTACAAGAACGCAAAGGAATTGGATGCAAAATCAATTGTAATTGTATTAGAATTATACTATAATCTTTGGAATTTAGCACAAATACAACTATTAAATCACAACAATGTTAAATGGTTTGGGAATTTTTATTTGGTTGAAACAATATTGAAAGATTGCTTGTCTCAAATAAATCATTCTGCTTACTTCTATGATGAGTATGAAATGGTATTAATAATAGAAGATAAGCCTGAAATAACTGCCGTTGCAGAAATTGCAGATGATGATTTAGCATTAGAGATTATTAAATATAACCATCACACGTTAAAAGGTGATATTGAATCAAAAAAATCAATTCTTTTAAAACTTGGTAGCGAATTAGAGCCAAAACGAAAGGATATTAAATCCATAAATAAAGAATTAGAAGACAACATATTTTATATGCTCAACAATCTCAACTTGCGACACAACAACAGAAGCAAAAAAGATAAGAATTACAAAGAATATATTGCAAAAATGAGAAAAGCAAAGCTTGAGGAGTGGTACGACGAACTATATCAAGAAATGCTGTTAGCATTTTTGTTGTTAGACGATAAAGACCGCCAAACAAGGATTTCAGAATTGAGAGACAAAATCAACAACTCAACACAAAAATAGGAATCAGGAGAACAATATGGCAAAAGGAACGAAAAAGAAAGAAGAAAAGACATTAGAGCAGGTGCTTTGGGACTGCCGTGTAGCATTGCGTGGCATTGGCAGTACAGAGAAGAACAGGGACGCAATAATCGGCCTTGTTTTTGTAATGTTCGCCAGCTCAAAGTTTGAAAAACGCAGACAGGAAATCATTGATGAGTACGGCGAAATTGATGTTTTCCTTGAGGACAAGTCTTTTTATCTCAGTGAAAACGTTTACTACATGAATGAAACATCCCGTTGGAGTTATCTTGTTCAGGAAGCGAGTTCAAACGATATTGCTGTTAAGATAGATACCGCCATGGCGGATATTGAGGATTTAAACCCCGAAGCATTAAAAGGAACGCTGCCGACGGATAACTTTTATGTTAAACTCGGTGCGAGCAACTCCGTTCTTAAAGGCCTGATTGACGCTATCAATAAGATTCAGGACGAGCGTTTTCAGGAAGAGGATTTAATCGGACGAGTTTATGAATACTTCCTTAAAAACTATGCTGCTTCTGGAACAAAGGACGACGGTGAATTTTATACTCCTTCCTGCGTTGTTCAATTAATTGCAGAATTAATTGAACCCTTTGACGGCGTTGTTTATGACCCGTGTTGCGGAACTGGCGGTATGTTTGTTCAGTCTTTAAAATTTGTTCAGGAGCATAACGGACAGAAA
Source organism: Ruminococcaceae bacterium UBA3751 (assembly GCA_002371215.1). Taxonomy (GTDB): domain Bacteria; phylum Bacillota; class Clostridia; order Oscillospirales; family Acutalibacteraceae; genus Eubacterium_R. Next base: position 43,622 of record DFGL01000069.1, read on the forward strand.
GAAAAGGTCAGCGTTATAGGTCAGGAAAGTAATCCCGATACCTGGCGCCTTGCAAAAATGAATCTTGCTATTCGCGGAATTGCGCACAATCTCGGCGAGAAGAATGCTTCCACCTTTACGAATGATTTACATAAGGATACTACTGTAGACTATATTATGGCAAACCCGCCTTTCAATCTTAAAGGCTGGCGAGGTGAAAATGAGTTAATTGACGACCCGAGATTTAAACACGCGAAGGCGATGCCGCCTGTTTCTAATGCGAACTATGCATGGATTTTGCACATGCTCTCTAAGCTTGATGTAACAAACGGAATCGCAGGCTTTCTTCTTGCTAACGGCGCATTGAACGCAGACAGCAACGAGTATGAAATCAGAAAGCAGATTATAGAAGAAGACAAGGTAGAAGCGATTATCGTTCTTCCCCGCGATATGTTCTATACAACGGATATTTCAGTAACGCTCTGGATTCTGAATAACAACAAAAAGGCAGGCGTTAAAAACGGAAGAACGCTACGCGACAGAACTGGCGAAATTCTTTTTATTGATTTAAGGCAGTGGGGCGGAAATATTGAAACCTACACGATTGATAAAAACAAAAAGAAGAAAAAGAATATTTTAACTGACGCACAGATTAATGATATTAAAAAGATGTATTTCGATTGGCAGAGCGCAGAGGAAGGAAAGTACAAGGATGTTCCCGAACTTTGCAAATCCGCTACGCTTGAAGATGTAAAAGCGAAAAACTATTCGCTCGCACCAAGCAAGTACATTGAATTTATTGACCACGATTTGGACATTGATTACGAAAAAGAGATGGCTCGTATTCAAAACGAAATGAAAGAAATTATTGCACAGGAAAAAGAATCACAAACCATGCTTACTGAAGCATTTAAAGGAATAGGATATGGCATTGACTAAATATCGTTTAGGCGATTTGATTGAATTAAGCGAACAAGTTAATAGCGATTTAGAATATGGTGCAGATAGTGTCATGGGAATGACTATTACAAAGAAAATCATTCCCACTAAAGCAGATACAAAAAATGCTGATCTTTCCAAATATCTGATTGTTTATCCTAACGAGTTTATTTATAATCCAAGAACACACGGTAAGAAAATTGGATTAGGATTCAACAATACCGACAAAGCATTTTTAATAAGTTGGAATAATATTGCTTTTAGAATTAAAGACTCTGCGAAAAGGATTATTTCTCCCGAATATCTTTTTATGCACTTTAATCGAGACGAATGGGACAGAGCTGCCTGTTATCATTCTTGGGGAAGCTCAACAGAGGTTTTTTCATGGGATGCGTTATGTGATATGGAGTTTGATCTCCCGCCAATTGAAATTCAGCAGAAATATGTTGATATTTATAACGCTATGCTTGCAAATCAAAAAGCCTATGAGCAAGGGCTCGATGACCTCAAACTCACCTGCGATGCAAAAATGGATTGCTTTAAGAATAATTCTAACAGAGTAACGTTATCGGATATTCTTTCAGAAATTGATATCAGAAACACAAACGATAGTTTTGATGAGGTTAAAGGCATAAATATTGAAAAAACATTTATGAAATCTGTTGCCAATCTTACAAGCACGGATTTGACAAAATATAAAATCGTTCAAAAGGGTCAGTTTGTATATAGTGCTATGCAAACGGGAAGAGATGAATGTATTAGAATTGCCCTATTAGATGAGAAAGAACCTATTATTGTTTCTCCTGCCTACTCTGTTTTGCAGTGCAACAACAATGTGGCAATACCAGAATACATTATGTTATGGTTTTCAAGAAAAGAAAGTGATAGGTTTGGTGCTTTTTGCAGTGATGCAAGTATTAGAGCAAACTTGGATTTGAGTCGATTTTTTGAATTTGAAATTCCAGTGCCATCAATTCAAGAACAGGTGTATATCACAAATATGTACAAAGCTTATACCGAAAGAAGAGCAATAAACGAAAAACTCAAATCACAGATTAAAGACATCTGCCCGATACTCATCAAAGGCTCATTACAGGAGGCTATCAAAAATGACAGATTATGAAAAATTGAAAGCATTGTACAATGAGATTGATACGCTGATAGAACAACGGGTGTCAAGTGATGACGCAAAATTTAAAGTTTGGCATTCAAAAGTAAAAAAACTTCTCCCGAAAATGTATGGAGAAGGTAGCGTTGAATATGATGATTTTTTGAAAACTCGTTTTTCGTTGTCTGTTTGGGGGTATAGTACTACAGAGGAAAAGTTTATTGAAGCCTGCATTAGAGGTTTAAATCAAACAAAAGAGTTTTTCAAATCTTATCTTGAAGATATCGAAAACGGTGAATATGTTGCACTTAAAACAGATAACAAAATAGAATCGTTGGACTGTTCAAAAGTATTTATTGTTCATGGGCATGACGGAGAATTAAAACAATCCGTTGCCCGACTCATTGAACAACAAGGAATTGAAGCGATTATTCTTTCTGAACAAGCGAATCAAGGAAGAACAATTATTGAAAAATTTGAAGATTACAGTGATGTTGGCGGTGCAATTTGTTTGTTTACGGCTGATGATTATGGCAGAGCCAAAGTAGCAACTGACGATAACAAGAGAGCTCGCCAAAATGTCGTTTTTGAAGCAGGATATTTTATTGGGAAATTAGGCAGGAACCATGTTGTTCTAATAGCGGATAGAGATGTTGAAATGCCGTCTGACCTATCTGGTGTAGTGTACACAGAAAAAGGAAACTGGCAGTTTGAATTGATTAAAGAATTAAGAGCAATCGGTTATGATGTTGATGCTAACAAACTGATTTGATTACGCCTGATAAGGAGACAAGAAACAGTTGAATTATTTAGATTACCGCGAAGCCCTTGGAATAGGCTTTGATGATGAAGTTAAAATGGATCATTTTCAAACACAATGTCTAAATCTTTTAAAGTCGCGTGAAAATTTTGAATATTCTGTTGATGATTATGTAGACTTTTGCAATGCTGTAAGTGCTACATACAACTATGAGTTTGGTAGTCTATATGATGCCATATGTATTTTAGAAGGTTTCGAGGGCAAATACTTTCTTTTTGCAATGATTGCATTTGCTAATACATTTAATCATTATGAAGACATGCAGGAATTCTTCAAAGAAGAAATAATAAAGTATCTAAATAATAGTAAGTTGTTCCATAGAATAATTACAGACGAAGACGGGATATTTGTTTTACCTGAAGGCGCAAAAGAGTTGGATGATAATCTGGTTTCTGAAACTTATGAATGGTTATATGAATATCCTGAAACAAGAAAAGAAATGTCAGCGGCGCTCAAAGCATATTCTGAAGCGACACCAGAAACAGCATACAAAGTAGCTGATTATTTCAGAACAACTCTTGAACGTTTTTTTCAAAACTATTTTTGCGCAGCGGACAGGTCACTTGAAAATTTTAAAGATGATTTAGGAACTCACCTTAAAAACAATGGTGTACCTTCTGAAATCAGAAATATAATGATTAAAAATTTTGAATTGTACACTAAGTACATGAATAATTACGCCAAACACACAAATAAGGCAAAAGTTAATGTTTTAGAGTTCATAATGTACCAGACGGGGTTAACGATTAGAACAATAATTACCCTTGGGAAAGAGGAATAATCTATGGATGTTAAACAAGAGATACTGGATTATATTGATACCGAAGAAAACAACGGTGCTTTTTTGCTCACTGGAAATTGGGGATGCGGAAAATCACATATTGTCAAAGATATAGCTAATGAGCTAAATGAGAAAAAAGATCATGCTGTAGGCGTTATTTCTCTTTTTGGAGTTAAGGACGCGACACTTTTAAACAGTATTATTAGAGAAAAATATATTGAGTTAAAATTCGGAAAACACACAAAGAAGATTTATAATCATATTAAAAAAATAGCAAATAATGGATTGTCAATTGCCGAAGTAGCAACATCTCATGATGTAGCAGTTTCTGCCGCTACAAAAGGTATCAATTTTGTGACATCTTATGACTTGTTTAGTTTCTATTCAGTAAAACCATATATAAAGAAATGGGGAAAGAGCAAACAGTTCATTTTGGTGTTAGATGATTTTGAAAGGAGCTTAATACCTTTAAAGATTTTAATGGGAACAATTAATGAGTATAGTGAAAACAGAAAAATCAAAACAATAATTGTTTCCGATGAAGACAGAATTGACAAGAAAAAGAGAACTGATTATCTTGATTTCAAGGAAAAACTTGTTTCAAGAACTATAAGGATTAATCCCGACAACACTGAAATCGTACACAGTATCATTAATAATTACAAGAGCCCAAACGAATTCTATAACCAATTCTTGATAGATAATGAATCCGTTTTGCTTTCTGCTTTCAGACATAGCGGCTACAATAATTTGCGTTCGTTTAAGTCTTGTTTATTAGACTTTGAACGCGTTTATTCCGCATGGAAAAATTCCAATGTGGATATGGAGGATATTCAAGACGTTCTGTACAAGTTTTGCGTAATCACTTATGAATATAAAAAAGGAAACTATTCATTTGGCAAACTATACGACTCTGTTGTTTTCTTTTTAGTTGGAAAAGGAGAAAGTGATACTGAAAAGAAAGATTATAAGAATAGTATTAAGTCTAAATATATCGACGAAGCATTTGACGGAATATTTCAAAGCTTATCTAACTGGGTTGTTAATGGCGAATGGGATGAAGAATTATTTGTTTCAGAAATAACAAAAAAATATATTCCCGAGGATTATCCAAGCGACGTAAGGTTCTTAAACTGTGATTTTTGGGATTTGGAGCAAAAGGATATTGACGAGGGAATGCCGATAGTCCTTCAAAAAGTTTACGATGGAGAAATGACATTAGATGGAACAGTTATTTTATTGCAAAATATTAATATGTTAAAGCAGAAAAATATTGATTTGCCTTGTGATATTGATTACAGTAAGATAGCGAATGGTGTAGAAAAGCGAAAAGCTCTGATTAGAAATGGTAAGGTAAATGAACCACCAAGACTTCGCGATGCAAAAACTAATTACATAGATGAAGAAGCAAAATCTATTGCCGAAGAAATATCGCTTTGTGACCTCCTTATCTATTCTTGGAAGAGTAGAAGAGACTTTATTTCATTTCTTAAGTCTGAAAAGGGATATAGTCGTTATGGTCTAAAAGGACAGCTATTGGATTGTTTTGATGATGAATTACTAAATTTGTTTATTGAAAAATATGATTCTGCCCCAAATGGCGACAAACGAGAATATAACTGGGCATTGTTGGATTTTGATTTTTATAAACAATACAACAATCAGAATAACAAAACCATAGCAAACAACATTCAAACAACATTATCTAATTTAAATAAACTCAAAGAACATATAGAAAAAAATCTTAAGCAGAATAGTGATAGTATTGGACAATTTATTGATACTTCTCTAATAGAAAATATTAAAGGAAAAATTGAAGAAATTAAAACTGCAACAATGTAATTGTTAAGGGAGTCCTAATATGGATTACACATTTGAAAAAGGCAAGTTTACGGAAGATGAACTTGAAAAAGCGATAATTGAATTATTCAAGCAGCAGGGTTACACCTATGTTCATGGAGACGAGGTGGAGCGCGAATATCTTAAGGATGTTTTAATTGAAAAGGACATCCGTTCTTACCTTGCGTCCAGATATATTGATTTAACTGAAACTGAAATAAAAACCATTATCAATAAAATCGCTTTAATCTCATCTTCCCCGCTTTATTACGGTAACAAAGAGGCTTTCAGAATTATCAATGAAGGCTTTGATTTGCCGCGTGAAGATTCATCCAAACTTGCTATCCATATTGACTTCATTAACTTTGATAATCCAGATCAGAATATTTTTAAGGTAGTTAATCAGTTTACTGTTGAGGATATTGCTACCCGCAGACCTGATATGCTTATTTTTATTAACGGCATTCCGATTGCGATATTTGAATTCAAAACAGCAATTGAAGAAGGAACTACCATTCATGACGCGTGGAAACAGATTACTATCCGTTACACAAGAGATATTCCGAGACTACTGAAATACTGCTTCCTGTCTGTTATCAGCGATGGTGCAAACACAAAGATGGGCAGTATCTTTACCCCTTATGCTTACTACTACTCATGGAATAAAGTGAAGGACGGCGAAACCGTGTCTGGCGGTATTCCTGCACTTCTTTCCATGATAAAAGGAGCTTTCACAAAAGAGCGCCTTGTCAGCATTTTAAGGGATTTTATCTATTATCCAAATAACAGCAACAAAGACGAAGTTATTGTAACGAGATATCCTCAATATTTTGCTGCAAACAAAATGCTTGAAAATATAAAAAACCACCTCAAGCCGACTGGCGACGGCAAGGGCGGAACCTATTTTGGCGCAACAGGATGCGGCAAAACTTATACAATGCTTTATCTTGCACGACTGATTATTAAACGCGACAGAAAGACATTTAACAATCCGACAATCATTCTGATTACTGACCGTGACGACCTTGATTCGCAGACATCGGAAATCTTTGAAAACGCAACAGAATTCCTGAACGAAAGCGATGTCAGGAGTATTGAGAGCAGAAAGGATTTATCCGAAACGCTCCGCAACAAACCGAGTGGCGGTGTTTACATAACGACGATACAGAAATTCTGTGAAGAGATTGGCTTGTTATCGGACAGGTCTAATATCATATGCATTTCTGACGAAGCACACAGAACGCAGACGAATACAGGCGCAAAGTTAAAGAAAACCGATGAGGGTGTTTTCACGACATACGGCTTTGCAAAATATCTTCGCGACGGCTTCCCGAATGCAACTTACTGCGGCTTTACAGGAACACCTATTGACGAAACATTCGCGGTTTTCGGCGGAGTTGTTGACAGCTATACAATGAAAGAATCCTGTGATGACGGCATTACCGTAAGAATTTCTTATGAGCCACGACTTGCAAGGGTTATTCTTTCCGACGAAAAGGCAAAAGAGATTGAATCGTATTATCAAAAGTGCGCTGACGAAGGTTCTAACCCTGCTCAAATAGAAGAAAGCAAGAGAGCCATGACGAGAATTAATAAGATTCTCGGAGACCCCGACAGGTTAGAACGCCTTGCAGCTGATTTGATTGAGCATTATGAAACGCTTTGCAAGGAAAAGCCCGAAGTGGTTCAAAAAGCAATGATAGTATGTAGTGAACGTACTATTGCGTTTGATTTGCTTAAACAGATATTGAAATTCCGCCCTGAATGGGGTGAGGAAAAGAAATCTGAAAATGATTCTAAGTTAAGCGAAGATGAACTGAACAAGCTTGTTGCTCTGCCTAAAATCAATCTTGTTGCCACACGTAGCAAGGACGATGAAAAGGAAATGTTTGAAGCATTAGGCAATAAGGCCTATAAAAAGCTACTTGAAAAACAGTTTAAGAACAACGATTCTAACTTTAAAATTGCAATTGTTGTTGATATGTGGATTACAGGTTTTGATGTTCCGTCTCTTGCTGTTATGTACATAGATAAGCCGCTTCAGAAGCATACATTGATTCAGACAATTTCCCGTGTTAACCGTGTATTTGAAGGCAAGGACAAGGGTATTGTTGTTGACTATATTGGCATCAGAAATAATATGCTTGAAGCAATTAAGCAATATGGCAATAAGCAAGAGAGCCCGATTGACGAAATCAACATATCTCTTGCAGCATTCAGAAACCACCTGAAACTGCTTGATGACTTAATGGTGAATTTCAATGCAACCCGCTTTTATTGCGGTGAGCCTTTAGATAGGTTGAATTGCCTTAATGATGCAGCAGAATTTGTACAGACCAAAAAGGATATGGAAACACGGTTTATGGGCTTATCACGTAAAATGAAAGCCGCATACAACATTTGTTTCCCAACGGGTGAACTGGCTGATACTGAAATTGCCAGAGCTCAGTTTTATCTTGCTATTCGTTCAATTATTTATAAGCAAACACAAGGCGATGCACCTGATGCAGAAATAATGAACGCCGTTGTTGAAAAGATGGTTGAAGAAGCAATCACCTGCACAGGCGTTGAAAATATTGTAGATGCTGATGAAACTGTTGATTTGTTTAGTGAAGAATTTCAAAATCAGCTGAAATCTGTTAAATTGCCAATTTCCAAATTCAATGCTCTTCTCAAAATACTCAAAAAGGCTATTACTGAATACGGTCACACCAACAAAATTAAAGCAATCGAATTTGATGAACGTTTAAAACGAGTTGTCGAGCGCTACAATGACCGTGACAATTTAATTTTCACAAGCGAGGTTGTTGCAGATTTTATCGATGATCTTTCTGACGAGATTCTTAAAATATTCCAGGATTTAGAACAAGATAAGACTTCGTTTGAAAAAATGGGAATAACATTTGAAGAAAAAGCCTTCTATGATATTCTTGTTAAGGTGCGCGATGAGCATGACTTTCCTTATCCTGATGAAAAATGTATCATTCTTGCAAAGGAAATCAAAAAGCTCGTTGACGACAAAGCGAAGTTTGCCAACTGGACAACCAGATACGACATCAAGTCGCAACTTCAAAAAGAACTGATTGTGCTTCTTTATCAGAATGGTTACCCACCAGAATGGAATAAAGAAGTATTTGACAGCGTATTAGAACAGGCAGAAAATTTTAAAAAGTATAATTAATGAAAGATTGTATTGAAACGATTAACAGCAATCACAAGAATAATAATTCGTTTGAATTATAACTTGATTCTATCATGAACCGCTATAATTATCTGTAATGCTCAAAAAGACCGTCGACAATTTTCCGCCAATATTGGCGACGTGAGAGGTGTTCACATAGGCCTGTAAGAGCTTAAAAGGTGAATTGCAGAAAAAAGAAAAAGCCCGCAAAGCGAGCAATAGAGCCATTTTTGGCATAAAACAACAGCCTTCTCGATTTTACTCGAAAAGGCTGTTATTTGGTGGAAGAGGGTGGATTCGAACCACCGAAGTCGTTGACGGCAGATTTACAGTCTGCTCCCTTTGGCCGCTCGGGAACTCTTCCAT
>DFGL01000028.1:0-30715 GCA_002371215.1 Ruminococcaceae bacterium UBA3751
GAAATAACTCATTGTATAATTAAAACTGTCCTGCATATACCTGTGAAGAAACGTGATTTCCTCCTTGGCAGTTACCGTATCAAGCTCATCCATTGAATAGTGATGATAGGAGTGATTACCAACTATATGCCCCTCCTTAATCATACGTTTAATAAGCTCCGGGTTGTCCCTTGCAAAATCATAGGTAACAAAGAAAATCGCCTTTACCTGTTTTTCTTTCAAAGTGTCAAGAATTGACGGGGTGAAGCCGTTTTCATAACCTTCGTCAAAGGTCAGACAAACGCTTTTTTCATCGTTTAAAAGCCACTGCCCGCCGAGGTCAAAATAATCCTTGTTAAGTCTGAGCGGCTCCGCGGGCTGAGCGTGGTTTTCAATGTGTCCCGGACCCCAGATTATCTTGTCGGCAGAAAGGCTTTCAACCCCTGCAACCGGCTTTGCGGTGGGCTCCGTTGTTTCTGTTTTAAGCTCCGTAGTTGTTTCAGAAATATTACTCTTTGTATTATTTTCAGCAGTATTATTCATACTGCACGCCGTAAGCACTGCAAGACAAAGCAGTGAAATTATAATTTTTTTCATAAAAAAATTCCTCCTCCGTATTATTTTAATACGAAAGAGGAAATATATTTTTGTAAAGAATTTGAATTTTTATTCGTGGTCAATTTTCCAGCTTGTTGAAAGCACGCCCTCAATTTTTCCTACTTGGGTAAGCAGGTTTTCAATAACGGCGTCATCGCGCATTCTCGTTGTAATATACGCCCTGATTTTCTTCTCGTCATCGGAATGGTTATCCGTTTCAAGCGAATGAAGGAGCGCGTCACGAGCGTCTCTGATAGTTGTCATAATCTGCTTTCTGATTTCAAGCTCAAGCTCGTCGGGACATACAACAGAAATATGGTACAGAGCTTCCTGCTTATTCTTTTCCTCTTTATCGTACTTCTTCAGCTTGTCAATTTTTTCCGAAATCGGATGAAGCACAAGATGAAGAAACACAATAGCAAGCGCAATAAGCATTGCAAAAACCAGATTGTCAAGGCAGCAGAGAATACCTACCGCGGCGCTCGCCCAGACAGTAGCCGCCGTATTAAGCCCTCTTACGTTGCCCTTTTCGTGAATAATTACACCCGCGCCGAGGAAACCGATACCGCTTACAACCTGAGCGGCAACACGCGTTATATCCTTTATCTGTCCCGGCACGAGAAAACTGAACGCCGTAAAAGAAAACGCTCCAAGGCATACTATAAGGTTAGTAAGAATACCCGCAGGGTGACGAGTCCACTGTCTTTCAAGTCCGATAAGCGCGCCGAGAACAGCCGCAACAATAAGATGCACGGCAAACCCGTTTACGTTGGTTATACTCATTTCAGTAATTAAATGAATCATTATTTTTCACTGCTTTCAATACTTTTCATTTTTAGGTACGAATTAATAAATCCGTCTATATCCCCGTCCATAACAGCGGTTATATTTCCCATTTCAAAATTAGTTCTGTGGTCTTTTACAAGGGTATAGGGCATAAACACGTAGGAGCGAATTTGCGAGCCCCACGCTATTTCCTTCTGCTCGCCCTTGATGTCGTCAATTTTTTCAAGATTTTCGCGTTCCTTGATTTCAACGAGCTTAGATTTAAGCATACGCATTGCAACCTCTCGGTTCTGATGCTGGGAGCGCTCAATCTGGCAGGAAACGACTATACCCGTAGGGATATGGGTAAGACGCACTGCCGATGAGGTTTTATTTACCTTCTGGCCGCCTGCGCCCGAAGCGCGGTAAACGTCCATTTTGATGTCCTCATCCCTGATTTCAACCTCAACGTCGTCGTTGATTTCAGGCATAACCTCAAGAGAGGCAAAGGAGGTATGGCGTCTTCCCGAGGAGTCAAACGGGCTTACTCTGACAAGGCGGTGAATTCCCATTTCACCGTGGAGATAGCCGTAGGCGTTTTCGCCCTCAATAAGTATAGTTGCGCTTTTTATTCCCGCAACGTCGCCCTCAAGGTAATCAAGGGTTGACACCTTGTAGCCGTGGCGCTCGCCCCAGCGGTTATACATTCTGAACAGCATTTCAACCCAGTCCTGAGCCTCGGTACCGCCCGCTCCGCTGTGGAAGGTTAAAATAGCGTTGCAGCTATCATATTCGCCGCTGAGCAGAGTTGAAAGAGTAAGCGATTCAATACGCTTTTCAATATCGTCAACAGAGGCTGTACAGTCGTCTGCAAGCGCTTCGTCGCCCTCCTCGTCAGCAAGTTCTATCATAACGAGCGCGTCGTCATAATCGCTTTTCAGCGATTGCCACGCCTCAACCTTTGCCTTGAGCGCACCGATTTTCTGCATCGTTTTCTGGCTGTTTTCCATATCGTCCCAAAAATCAGGACGCGCGCTCTCCTCTTCAAGCGCGGCAATATCCTTAATAAGATTATCAATATTAAGCGCCTCTTTTAAATTATCAACGGCTTTTTCATTTGCCGTCAGGCGCTGTTTGAGTTCTTCATATACAATCATAGGTTTCTCCATAGCATATTTATACAATGATTATATATCATAGTTAAATATTTTTCAAGTTTAATTAGTATTGATTTTTAGTTAAATAAATTATATAATATACTTTACTATTTGATACTATGGGAGAAATATATGCTTTTTAAAGGAGAAATCTGCCCGGTTTGCAAGCGGCAGTTTGAAGAAGGCGATGATATTGTTCACTGCCCCGAATGCGGAACGCCTCACCACAGAGAGTGCTACAGCCTTACGGGACACTGCGTTAACCGCTCGCTTCACAAAACAGGATACGATTATTACAAGGAACACAAACCCGTTAACGAGGACGTCAAAACCGAAGCGAACGAGGGTAAGCCCGAATTTCCGTTTGGCGTTTTTCCGCCGATTATAAACAGCGGAAACGCTCAGCAGAACAACATTTCAGACATTACCGAAACCCCGTACGATAAGGACTCGGATACAATTGACGGCGAGAGCACGGGCGATGTTGCGGCGTTCGTAAGAAGCAACGTTCAGCGCTTTATAACTGTTTTTAAACGTCAGGAACAGACGGGCAAAAAGGCAGGCTGGAACTGGGGCGCCTTCATTTTTGGAGCGTACTACCTGTTTTTCAGAAAGATGTACAGACAGGCGATAACGCTTTTCTGCGTTAATCTTACTTTATCAAGTCTCGCTACCCTGCTTTGCACAAAGTTTGCTCCGCTTACTTACGAGGCATTCGGCGAGCTTCAGAAGCTTATGGTAAATAACGACACGAGCGCAATTTATGATAAGGCACTCGCAATTCAGGGACTGTCGGACTTCAAAACATTCTATGCAATAAACATTGGAATTATTGCGGCAATAGCAATCATCCGCGTTCTGGTTGCCGTTTTTACAGACAGTATGTATAAATCGCATACGACCTCATACATTAAAAGGATAAACGAACAGCTTGACTCGGGCGCGTCGTTTTCAGCGCCTATGCTCACCCCGCAGGAGGAGGAAACTCTCAATCTCGGTCAGCAGCAAATGAAGCGCATTTACCTTTTAAAACGCGGCGGCACCTCGCTTTTGGCGCCGTTTGCGGCATATGCAGTTTTATACCTTATTAATATTATTACAGGAGTATAAAAATGAAAGTAAAAAAAGCTATAATTCCCGCAGCAGGTCTCGGAACGAGAGTTCTCCCCGCCTCAAAGGCTATTCCCAAGGAGATGCTTAACATTGTTGATAAGCCTGCAATTCAGTATATCGTTGAGGAGGCTTTTGCAAGCGGAATTGAGGATATACTTATTATAACGAACCGCGGAAAAGGCGCTATTGAGGACCATTTTGACCACGCCTTCGAGCTTGAAACAAAGCTTGCAGAAAATCCCGATAAGAGCGAATTGCTGCACGACGTTCAGGCTTCCGCAAAGCTTGGTAATATTTATTTTCTAAGGCAGAAGGAAACGGGAGGACTCGGTCACGCCGTTCTCTGCGCAAAGAATTTTGTAGGTAACGAGCCGTTTGCCGTTCTTTACGGCGACGACGTTATAATCTCCGATAACCCCGTTACAAAGCAGCTTATTGACGCGTACGAAAAATACGGCAAGGGCGCTGTAGGCGTTAAAGAGGTTAAAAAAGAGGATATATCAAAATACTGCTCGCTGAAAACCGAGCCTATTGAAGGCAACTGCCACCTCTGTACCGATATGATTGAAAAGCCGAAGCCCGAGGAGATAATGGGCTACTTTTCAATCCTCGGCAGAGTTGTTATGCCGCCCGAAATCTTTTCAATCCTTGAGCATACTCCGAAGGGCGCGGGCAACGAGCTTCAGCTCACCGACGCTATGAAGGAGCTTGCAAAGAGCGAAGGCGTTATCGCCGTTGATTACGAGGGCAAACGCTACGATATGGGCAATAAATTCGGAATTCTTCAGGCTAACATTGAGGTTGGACTAAGGCATCCTGAGGTCAAAGAGCAGCTCAAGGAATTCCTTAAAGAAATAACCCGCAACGAAGGATAAGATAATGAACAACGATTTTAACAATTTCAATAACTATAATAACAATAATAATTACAACAATTATAATAACTATTATACTCCTAATAACAACACAATTAATCCCTCTATTGCTCAGCAGTATTTTCAGGAGCAGCAGCGCATAAAAAGAAGAAGCCATGAAGCAAATTCGCTTATCAAAACGGGCGTAGTTTTAGGAGCGGCGATTCTGGCAAATTTATTTATCCAGACAGTTCTCGTTCTTCTTCTGAGATCTTCTCCGTACTACTCGGTTTATGAAACCTCCTCAACCTTCCAGAGCTGCTTCAATATTTTAGCCGTTCATATGTCATCTATGCTGATACCGTTTATTCTCGCAGTGGTAATCTGCAAAAAGAATCTAATAGGTCCGCTGATTCCTCTGAAAAAGCTCGGCTTTTTAAAAACTGCGGCGTGGACCTCGTTCGGTATGGGCATCTGCCTTGCTTCAAACCTCGTTACAGCCTTTGTTATATCGCTTTTCAAGCAGTTCGGCTATGAGCTGAAAACGCCTGAAATCCTTAAGGTAGACAGCCCGCTCGCCTGCGTTGCGCTCGTTGTTTCAACCGCCGTAGTTCCTGCGCTTTTTGAGGAATTTGCTTTCCGCTGCTGCGCTCTCGGAATACTTCAGAAATACGGCAAGGGCTTTGCGGTTATTGCTGTAAGCATAGTTTTCGGCCTTGTCCACGGGAATATTATTCAGTTTGTATTTACTTTTTTAGTAGGTATGATTCTCGGCTATATAACAATCAAAACGGACAGCGTTCTCCCTGCCATTCTTGTTCACGGCTTTAATAACGGACTCTCCGTTTTTCAGGATATTCTTAAGTACGCTGCAGGTAAATCGGTTTCCGACGATGCTGTTACGGCAGTATGGGTAATTTGGGTTGCGCTTGCAATCGCTTCGCTTATTTACCTTGTAATTAAAAAGGATATTACGGGGCTTCAGCCGAAGCAGCCGAATGACCCGTACGAGCTTTCCATTCCCGTTAAGCTTGCGTGCTTAATCCCCGGGCTTTTTCTCCCCGCGCTTATTCTTATAAAGCTTTCGGGAGCCTTTATAACAAAAACGGGCGCTTAGGGTATGGAAAATAAATATATGCGCCTTGCCATAAAAGAGGCTGAAAAGGCTGAAAAGGAAAACGAGGTACCCGTTGGCGCGGTTATAGTTAAAGACGGTACCGTTATCGCTACGGGCAGAAACCGCAGAGAGAGTGAAAATAACGCCCTGTGCCACGCTGAGATTGAGGCGATAAACAACGCATGCAAAGCGCTTGAAAGCTGGCGCCTTTCCGACTGCGATTTATACGTTACGCTTGAGCCCTGCCCAATGTGCGCAGGCGCGATAATTAACGCGAGACTTCGCAGGGTGTATTACGGCGCGTTCGATGACAAGGCGGGCTCTTTCGGTTCGGTTGCGGACTTCAACCACCTTAAATACAACCATAAGCCCGAAATATACGCGGGCATTATGGAGGATGAATGCCAGCTCCTCCTGACAGAGTTTTTCAAAAACATAAGAAATAAAAAAGACGACTGAAGTCGTCTTTTTTTATGCCTTTTTATCCGAGCATAGAGTAGCCGTAGCCGTTGCTTATTGCGTCCACGGGCATTCCCTGCGCACAGTACGGACAGGAATGCATAGGATATGCCTTATAATGCGGTATATCCTCCTTGCTGAATATAGTATTTACATACACACCGCGGATACTTTCAACCGCACTGAAAACGCTTGAAATACCGACGGTTTTTCCGCCGTAATACTCAACGCTTTCCATAGCCCTTTCAACGGTTTTACCCGAGGTTATGCAGGATATAAGAACAACAACGTTTTTATCCTTAATCATCTTTTTAAGGTTATCCCTGAAAATCAGGTTGCCCGCCGCGTCATATTCGCTGCCTACAACGTATACCGTCCTGTTAGGGTTTGGGCTGAACATATTCGGCCTTGAAAGCTCGTGGGCAAGATAAGCGCCGAGAGTCTGGGTTTCATAAAGGCAGAGCACCGTATCAACGTGGACGTCGTTAGCATTATAGTATTCCGTAAGCAGCATTGCCGCGTCAACGGAAACGTTGTGGTTATGCTTTATATCCGAGGTACCGATATAGTAATTGATATGGTTATTGGCGGAAACGTAGTGACCCGTCATAATATGGATAAACACCCTGTCGTTACGGTGGCTGGTAAGAGTATAAACAGTATTACTCATTTAAACACATCCTTAAATATTTTTAAGAGCCTGCTCAATATCCGCAATAATATCATCTGCGCTTTCAATTCCGCAGGAGAAGCGGATAAGGTCAGGGCTTACGCCGCATTCCTCAAGCTGCTCGTCTGTTAACTGGCGATGGGTGGTTGAAGCAGGGTGAAGGCAGCAGGTGCGCGAATCCGCAACGTGGGTTACGATAGCGGCGAGCTTTAAGCTGTCCATAAATACCGTAGCCGCCTCTCTTCCTCCCTTAACGCCGAAGGAAACAACGCCGCAGGTACCGTTGGGCATATACTTCTTTGCAAGCTCATACTGGTCGTCATCCTCAAGCATTGCGCATTTAACCCATATGATTTTCGGGTGATTTTTAAGATACTTTGCAACCGCGAGCGCGTTTTCACAGTGGCGCGGCATACGCAGATGAAGTGTTTCAAGCCCTACGTTAAGAAGGAATGCGTTCTGCGGAGCGGGGATTGAGCCGAGGTCGCGCATAAGCTGAACGGTAGCCTTCGTAATATAAGCGCCTTTTCCGAAGGTATCGGTATAAACGATACCGTGGTAGCTGTCGTCCGGGGTTGTAAGTCCGGGGAACTTATCGTTTTGGGTCCAATCAAAATTTCCCGAATCAACGATTGCACCGCCGATAGTTGAAGCGTGACCCTCCATATATTTTGTTGTTGAATGGGTTACAATATCAACGCCGTATTCAAACGGACGGCAGTTAATCGGGGTTGCAAAGGTGTTATCAATAATAACGGGGATTCCGTTATCGTGGGCAACCTTAACGAAGGTTTCCAAATCCATAATATCAAGGCTCGGATTAGATATAGTTTCGCCGAAAATCGCCTTCGTGTTCGGGCGGATTGCCGCCTGAATTTCCTCAGCGCTTGCGTGGGGTGAAACGAAGGTAAAGTCAAAGCCGAGCTTTTTCATCGTTACGTTAAAGAGATTATACGTTCCGCCGTAAATTGCAGAGGAGGAAACGATATGGTCGCCCGCCTGAGCAATATTGAAGATAGCGTAAAAGTTCGCAGCCTGACCCGAGCTTGTAAGCATACCCGCAACGCCGCCTTCAAGCGCGGCGATTTTGCCCGCTGCATAGTCGTTGGTAGGATTCTGCAGTCTTGTATAGAAATAACCGCTCTCCTTAAGGTCAAAGAGATTTCCCATTTCCACAGAGGAATCGTACTTATAGGTTGTACTCTGTACTATGGGAATTACTCTCGGTTCTCCGTTTTTGGGCTCGTAAACGCCCTGTACACAAATTGAATCAATATTCATTACTTTTGTCCTTTCTGTTTGTTATATTAATAACCGTAATGGTTAACAAGCGTTCTGTACTGCGCATTGTTTATCGGAATAACGGAGCCGTGGCGCGGCGAACAGTTATTGATAGTAAACGCAGAGGAAATAACGGGATAGAAATGCTCGAAATCGGTAGTCTGATTCATTACAAAATATCCGTCGCCGTAAGCGTCCGCCAGCATTACGAGGGTATTTGTACCCGTAATGAAGAAGGAATTACAGCCCTCAAGCCCTATTTCAGTGTTGAGCACCTTCTGCGGCGCTGCTGCGTCAACGTAAGGTCCCGTAAGATTTTTGCTCTTAACCCAGCAGATTGTTGCGTTATCCTCATCCTTATAGTAAAGATAATAAGTATCGCTCTTGCTGTCGTAGATAATATCGCCGTCAATAGCGTTTTTAAGGTCGCTGTTATTCTCGGGCTTATAGAGCAGCTGCGGATAGGAATAATGGCTCTGGTCGAGCAAATCGTCCGTATAGCAGTAATACATAACGGTTAGGTTCTGAGTTACGCTCCAGGAAGCGAGGCCGAAATAGACAAAGTACTTCTGCTCCTTCTCATCCCAGAGCACCTGAGGAGCCCAGCAGCGCTGAATATCGTCAGCGCCCGTAATTTCGCTCATATTGATTATGGTTTCATCAGTCCAGTTGACCAAATCCCTTGAGCGCCAGAGCACCATAGTATTGCTGTTGCCCCACCACTGGTTGGTTGAAGCGTCCATATCCGTTGCAATAATGTAGTAATAATCGTCCTGTCCCTTAAAGATATAGGGGTCGCGGCAGCACTGTCTGCCGAGGGTCTGGGTTATTACCGCGTTGTTGGAATTGAGCGGAGTATAGTTATATCCGTCCTTGGAAACGGCAAAGTGAATAGTCTGCTCGCTCCTTGCATTGCCCGTAAAATAGGTGAAGAGATAAGCGCCGCTATGCGATTCTGCAGGTCTGCCCTTATATTCAAGAACCGCGGTTGTTACCGACCTTGCGGGGATACATACGGCGTCGCCGATTTTTCCCGTCTGTACCTTTTCAAGGTCTCTGTTTGCGTCCGTTACATAGGTAGTAAAGCCGCTGTAATTTTCGCTGTCGGTAAAGGTTGTGTATTCAATTGAGTCGGAGTTGTTAACATAAACTATAACAACGTCGCCGTTCGGGTTAAGGTAAGCGGAGCAATCAAGATAATTGTACTTATCCGTACCCGAGCCGCTGTCGTTAGTCCAGGTATAAACGTTTTCCGGATTTGTCTGAAGGTTCTTCGCAAAATCAGCGCCCGTTGAAACGGAAATACGCTTTGCGCCCTCTTTAATAAATTTTGAATAGTTACCCATACACCAAAGTCTCTTTGAGGTTTCAATATGGTCGTGGTTTGTTGCATTTATGTAAACAAGGCTATCGGGATAGATTCCCTTTCCGCAGCCCGTCCACCAATCCCATTCCTTGGCGTTCAGAATGGTTAAATCCTGATACATAATATCTGCAAGCGCCAGACCGTAGTCAATAGTCATACCGTTTGTATTTCCGCCCTCCGCCTGAATATGACCGAGAACGTTAGTTGAAATATCGGTATTCATCTGGCAGTATTCGGTACAGCGTACTCCCTGCCCGAAGTTTGAGCCTTTGAGCTGAGCGGCAACCGCTTCTCTTGCGTCCTGCCCCGCCCAGTACGAATGGGTATCAACGGTATCAACGTAGCTTCTTATATTTGCGTTATTTGAGGAATAGGTCTTATTGGAGGAGAAACACTGATTGAGGAAGCGGCTCCACCACCAGTTATGGTTGAGCTGTCCCGATTCCCATACCTCCAAATCAACAATGCCGTTGAGCGTTGAGCGGGAGCGAAGGGACGGCACCATATAGTTGTTATAAAACAGCCTTGCCGTTGCCTCGTCAAAATGGCAGCCCTCCTGGTTTGAGCTCTGCGAGCCGTCGCCGTTGTACCAGCCCGACCAATCCCATTCAGGCTCGTTAATCGGGGATACGGAGGTTACGTTATAGCCGTTTTCAATAAAGTGCTCAGCGCAGTTTGAAATATACTCGGCAAAGCTCTGGAACTTTGAGGAATCAAGGTTTTCGCTGCCCTTATAGCCGCCGCTTCCGTTATCAACGAGCGCACCGTAGGTCTTTCCGTTTTTCGTCATAAAGTACGGAGCGGAGTTAGCGAAAAGAGTTATTCTTAAATTCGGATTAAGCCTGTTGGCAATATCAAGTGAATTCATTGCGCCCGCATCGTTATTCCAGTTATAGGTTCCGTTTGCCTGCATAAAGCAGTGTGTACGTGCGTCCGCAACGTAGAGGTTATAATCCTGCTGGTCCTCAGAGCCTGCGCCGAGATTATAGCGGTAAATATTCAGCCCGATTCCCTCTGTCGGCGAATAGAGGAGCTTGATTATATCCTCCGCGTTATCCCAAGTTCCCACGTACTGCGACCACCACGCCGCGGAGGCTCCGAAGCCGTCAATGGTCTGGTATGTTACGGAGGTATCAAAGGTGGTTTCCTTACCGTCGAGTGAAGGCGAATTCAGAATATCGCGCAGAAGAACGAAGTCCTTTGCATTCACAACGCCGTTAACGTCAATATCTGCCCTGCCGTCGTAATTACTCTGGTTAAACTTTGTGTTCCCCGCGGTCTGACTGAGCGCGTTCGCAAAGCCCGAGGACGCGTCTATAGCGCTGAACGCCATTCTTCTTTCGCCGCAGCGAGCGCAGTCATAATAGAGCGTAAGCCCAATATTATCGGTAAATCTGTAGCTGTGACCGAGGGCGGGTACGAAATTGCTTTTCTGAGTCTCCGCGTCGCAGTAAATACAGCCGTATTCATCGTAGCCCTGCTCGCTGCAGGTAGGCGCTACCGTTGTTGAGGCGTAGGAGTGAGCGTCGTTTTTACAGTAGTACCACCAGTTATAATCGTTGTTTTCTCTGTTATTCTTAACCCAGGTGCCCGTTGTCGTCTGCACTCCGCCCGCCGAGAAGAAACGCGCATAGCCGCCCGTTCCGTTGCCGAAGGCGTCGTCGCCTATAAAGCAGTTCGGGTTTTCTATGGTATTATAGTTAAAGTTTGTATTCCAGAAGGCGTGGTCATCAATATACTTAACGTTGCTCGGGAAGGAAATATAGTAGGTCGTTCCCGTACAGTTATTGAACGCCCAGGGATAGATGTGAAGGTCGTCTGTTCCCTGTGTGAAATTAATATTTACAATGCTTTCATCGTTTGCAAAAGCGTAGTTCCAAATCTGATTGAGCACGCTGTCAAAGGTTACGCTTCCGAGCGCGGTACATTCAGCAAAAGCGCCCCAGCCAATAGCGTAAACGTTCTTAAAATCAACCCTTTCAACCGCAGTTCTTCCCTGAAAGGCGGTAGTTGAAATCGAGGTGCGCCCGTCGGTAGTTGAAAAGTCAATAAAATTTACGCCGCCCATAAGCGGGTACCACGGCTGAGTGTGGTTATCGTTATCATATCCGCTCATATCGCCCGAGCCCGTAAACCATAAGCGGCAGTCCTCAAGATTGAAATGCCACTCAAGCTTAGACGAGGAATACGTATTATCCGAGCAGATTCCCGAAAGGCTGCTCCAGCCGATTTTCGGCGTATCGCCCGTTTCAAGCGAGGTATTGTCAGTAATAAACGCGGTAACGGGGCAGTTCATAACCGAGGCAACTCCGAGGTCCGTAATCCCCGTACCGAGCCCGATTACGCCGAGGCTCGTACAGTTTTTGAACAGCTCGTTCGGAAGATTTCCGCCGTAGGAATCAACGTAGTGAACGTAGGCGCTCTGCAGCGCGGTACAGCCCTCAAACGCATTGTTCCATATCCACGTACAGCTCTGCGGAAGGAAGGCGTGCTTTAAAGAGGTGCAGTTCATAAACGCGTGGTCACCGACTGTATCAACAGTACCCCAGTCAACCTCCGCAAGATTAGTACAGTCCTTAAACGCCCTTGAACCGATATTTGCAATACCGCTCTGGATTACTGCCTTTTTAATGCTTTCGCGCGAAGCGTACCAAGGAGCAGGATTATTGTCGTAATAATCGTACATACGGCTCGTTCCGCTGATTGTAATAACGCCGTTATCGTCAAGGCTCCAGCTGAGATTATCGCCGCAGCTTCCCGAGGAAGCCGCAAGGGCGTTCATATCAAGCCCGAAAACAAAAGAGAGCATAATCACTATGCTGAGAAATAATGATAGATACTTTTTCATATTTTTCTCCTCACACTTCAGTGTTTTTATCGTAAATGATTTTCAGTCCTTCAATTAAAAGATTTCTGTCGTACACCGTTTTGTGTTTGCAATTCTGGGAGATAACTCTGCCGAGTCCGCCCGTTACAACAATATTTGCCTTTTCGCCGAGCTCCTCCTCAAAGCGGTCAATAAAGCCGTCAAGCATTGCCGCCGTACCGATTACCGCGCCCGAACGCATTGAGTCGATAGAGTTGGTTCCGATAGCCTTTTTCGGCGCCGCAATATCAATCTGAGGAAGCAGGGCGGTTTTGGTTGCAAGAGCGTTGATTGAAGTTCCTACGCCCGTTGTAATAATACCGCCGAGGAATTCCCCGTTTCTGTTTATAACCGAGCCCGTTGTCGCGGTGCCGAGGTCAAAAATAATCAGCGGACACTCGTATTTTTCCTTTGCGGCAACAGCGCCGACTACTAAATCCGCTCCGAGCTGCGCGGGGTCGTCTATCTTTATAGGAAGTCCCGTTTTAACCCCCGGTCCCACAACGAGCGGAACAACGCCCGTAACAAACTTAACAGCCCTTTTAAGCGTACCTATAAGGGCGGGAACAACGCTTGAAATAATTGCCCCGTCAATGCTGAGCGCCTTGTGCAGCGAAAGGAAGGAATGGATTTTCATTGCGTATTCCTCATCCGTTTCGTTTATATTCGTTGACAGCCTGCCCGTGCATAAAAGATTATCTCCGTCATAAACTCCGAGAACTATATTTGTATTTCCAACGTCAATTGCTAAAAGCATAGTTATTCTCCTTTGGGTAAATTATTCCTTTATAATAATATCATAGATTATTAGAATAGTAAATATAAAATTTGATTTATTAAATATACTGTGATATAATAGGCTGAATTATTATACATCTGATTTTTCAGCGAGGTAACTTATGTTTAAAGCAGTAATTTTTGATTTTGACGGAACTGTTTGCGACACGGGCGAGGGCATAAAGGAAAGCACCCGCTACGCTCTTGACAGCGCGGGAATTGAATACGATAAAAGCGAGGATATGAGCTTTGTTATAGGCCCGCCGCTGCTCATTATGTTTCAGGAGCATTACGGGGTTTCCGCCTCCGAAGCGGAGGAGCTTGTTAAAAAATACCGCGAGCACTATACAAATACGGGGGTTTTCAAATCCGTTATGTATGACGGCGTTGCAGAGCTGCTCTCCCTTTTAAAATCGGACGGCTTTTTGCTCGGTATAGCTTCCTCAAAGCCGAAAAAATACGTTGAGCTGCTGCTTGAAAGATTTGATATTCTTCAGCTGTTTGACAGCGTTTGCGCGGTTGACTTCAAGGTTGACTGCGAGCCGAAACAGAGCATAATTTCCCGCTGCATTAACGAGCTTAACATAACTGCCGGCGAAGCTCTCGTTGTAGGCGACAGAGCGTACGATATAAGCGGCGCTGCAGATAACGGCGCAAAAAGCGCGGGCGTTCTCTGGGGCTACGGAAATAAATTTGAATTTATAGAGAGCGGCGCGGATTTTATCGCCGAAAAGCCGTTTGATATTGAAGCTATTGCGCTCGGACTTTATGAGCAGACCGAAGCTGTTAACGGCATTTATAACGGCAGAATTATAACCGTTCATTGCGACGATATTACGCTTTGCAACGGCGACACCTCAAAACGCGAATGCGTTGACCACCCCGGCGGCGTTGCCGTTATAGGAATTACGGATGATGAGGAAATCCTCCTCGTTCGTCAGTTCCGCTATCCGTACAAGGAGGTTATTTACGAGATTCCCGCGGGCAAGGTTGAAAAGGGAGAGGACCCGTTTGAAACGGGAAAGCGCGAATTCAAGGAGGAGTGCGGCGCCGTTGCGGATAACTATTTCTCCCTCGGCGAGATTTATCCCTCCCCCGGCTACACGAGCGAGATTATACGCCTTTACGGCGCTACGGGAATTCACTTTGAAGAGCAGGAGCTTGATGAGGACGAATTCCTTGAAATCAAAAAAATGAAGCTCACTGAAATAGTTGACAGAATTATGAGCGGCGAAATCAAAGACGCAAAAACCGTTGCCGCTGTATTTAAATTAAAGGAAATGCTTAGCAGAAATGATTTATCTTGATAACAGCGCAACCACAAAGCCTGCGGGCGAGGTTGCGGATAAAATATACGAAATGCTTACGGAAAAATTCGGCAACCCCTCAAGCTTCCACAAGGCGGGGCTTGACGCGAACGCCGAAATAAGAGCCGCAAGAAAAGCGCTTGCAAGCGAGCTTTCGTGCGAAGAGGAGGAAGTAATCTTCACCTCGGGCGGTACGGAGGCTAACAACCTTGCAATTTTCGGCGCGGCAGAGGCAAACAGGCGCCGCGGAAAGCGTATAGTTACAACCGAAATTGAGCACGAAAGCGTACTTGAAGCGGTAAAGGCTCTTGAGGCGCAGGGCTTTGAGGTTGTACGTCTTGCTCCCGACAGCGAGGGTAAAATCTCCGTTTCACAGCTTGCCGAGGCAATAAACGGAGAAACCGTTCTCGTTTCCGTTATGTACGTTAACAACGAGGTAGGCTCCGTTTTGCCCGTAAGTTCAATAAAAAAAGCCGTTGCAAAAGCGGGCGCCCCCGCGCTCATTCATATTGACTGCGTTCAGGCATTCGGAAAAATTCCCGTTAAGCCGAAAAAACTCGGCGCTGATTTAGTAACCGTTACGGCGCATAAAATCCACGGACCTAAAGGAGTCGGCGCGCTTTACGTAAGAAAGGGTGCAAGGATAATCCCCCGTCAGTACGGCGGTGCTCAGGAGCAGAAGCTCCGCCCCGGAACAGAGGCGGCACCGCTGATTGCAGGCTTCGGCAAGGCGGTTGAGCTTATCCCCGACTATAAGGAGAGCGCCGAAAAAATGAGCGCCCTCAACAGTTACGCTAAGGAAAAGCTTTGCGCAATAAACGGCGTAAGTATAAACAGCGCTGACGACGCAAGCGACTATATTATCAATCTTTTTGTTCCCTCGTTTATGACGAGTCAGACCGTCGTTCAGCACCTTTCTTCAAGCTACGGTATCTGCGTTTCAAGCGGTTCAGCTTGTGCAAAGGGTAAGAAGAGCCACGTTTTAACGGCGATGCGCCTTCCGGACAAAAAGATTGAACACTCAATAAGAATCAGTTTTTCGCGTTTTACAACCGAGAGTGAAATAGACGCCTTAGCCGAGGCTATAAAGGAAACGGCTGAAAAATACCCTATGTAGAGGAAAGACTATGAAAGAAATAATTCTTATTAAAAACGGCGAGCTTGTTCTCAAAGGGCTGAACAGAAACACCTTTGAGGACATTCTCATTAAAAATATGAAAAAGGCGCTGCGCGATATCGGTGAGTTTAAATTCACAAAATCGCAGTCAACCATTGCCGTTGAAAGCGTTGACGGCGAGGCTGACCTTGACGACGCAACCGAGGCGCTCAAAAGAGTTTTCGGAATTGCGGCGCTCTCCCGCGCGGCAGTTGCCGAAAAGGATATGAAATCAATTAAGGGTATAGCAAAGGAGTACCTTGCGGAGGAGCTTTCTCTTGCTAAAACCTTTAAGGTTGAAGCTAAGCGCAGCGACAAGCAGTTCCCTCTTAAGTCCCCCGAAATAGCGCGCGACCTCGGCGGTTTTCTTCTTTCAAAATTCAACCACCTCAAGGTTGACGTCCACAATCCCGACGTTACGGTGACCGTTGAAATCAGAGATACCCACGCCTTTATCAGAGGCAACAACATAAAGGGCGCGGGCGGTATGCCCGTTTCAACAAGCGGCAGAGCGGCTGTTCTTATCAGCGGCGGAATTGATTCCCCCGTAGCCGCGTATATGATGGCAAAAAGAGGAATTGAGCTCGTTGCCGTTCACTTTGCCTCTCCCCCGTTTACAACTGAGCTTGCCGAGGAAAAGGTTATGCAGCTTCTTCATAAGGTAGCGCGCTACAGCGGACCTATTACGGTTTACGTTGTACCCTTTACCGAGATACAGACTCAGATAAGAGATAAATGCGCCGAGGAGTATTTTACAATTATTATGCGGCGCTATATGATGAAAATAAGCGAAATCCTTGCAAGACACCAGAACTGCTCCGCCCTTATTACCGGCGAAAGCGTAGGCCAGGTTGCAAGCCAGACAATTTACGCCCTCGGCTGTACGGACGCGGCGGCGAATATGCCCGTTTTCCGTCCGTGCATCGGAATGGATAAAGAGGAGATAATAAAAATATCAAGAAAAATTGATACCTTTGAAACCTCTATTCAGCCTTACGAGGACTGCTGTACTGTATTTACCCCGCGCCACCCTAAAACGAGGGCTAAGCTTGAGGACGTTATTGCTGAGGAAAGCGCAATAGAAAACAGCGACGAGCTTATTAAGGAAGCCGCTGAAAACGCAAGAAAAACGGTTATAAAGTAGGTGAAACTATGGCACTTGACCCTGAAATTGAAGAAATCCTGAAATCAATTCAAAACAGCGATTACGATAAGAACCGCGAAACCTCGCCGATAAGGCTGCCGAAAACGGAGCAAAAGGCAGAGATAACAGAGGTTGAGAGCGAGCCTGATTTACCCGAGCCGCCAAAACCAAAGGAAACGGCACCCGCCCGGGAAGAAAAGGCGGTAAAAGAAAACAAGCCAAAAATCAACGCAGACAAAAAACGCCTTACCGTCGTTTGCGCCGCGATACTTATAATTGCAGTTATAGCGGGCGCTTTCGCTATGTCAGGCGGGCTTTACACGAAAAGATACGAAGCTAAGTACAAGGTTGATTTTCCAAAGGGAATCCCTCATGAAATGTGCGATGCATACGGCAAAAACCAAACCCTTGCCGGAAGCCTGAAAATCAAGGATAACGACAGCGAGCACCTTGTTTATTCAGAGCCGCCCGAGGGCGCTGCGCTCTTTGAAAAGGGCAGCGATATAAAAAGCAATCAGCATTACCGCGCTATCGCATTAACCAAGGATATGGCGGACCTTGAAGCACTTTATAAGGACGCTGAAAGCTACAAAAAATCGAGCCAGAGTTTTACCTTTACAACTATTTACGGCGAAAAGCAGAAGTACCAGATAATCGCGGCGTATATTGTAAACACGGACCCGAAGGACGATAACGGCTACGCGTTCCCCTATAACTGCTACGGTAACTTTACAAAGAAAAGCTACCGCCACTATCAGGACACGATAAAATGCCGCAGCCTTTACACTACGGGCTACGAAATCAAGGATACCGATTACTGTATTACGCTCAGCGTACCCTCCGATATTATGCCGAATTTCCGCTTTGCGGTAGTAGGCGTTAAGGTGGATAAAATAAACAAGCTGAGTAAGGTAAAGGAAAACGCGCGCGTCCGTTATCCGCAGGCGTATTGCGATAAGCTCGGAGTTCATAACATCTATAACTTCGCTTATAAATGGTACCCCGAAATTATTACAAACGAAAAAACGGGCGAAACGAAGCAACTTACCGAGAAGGATTTTAAATAAAAAAGGCACCCCTTGGGGGTGCCTTTTATCAGTTTTCTGAGGGGTGGTAGGTGGGAATGAATTGCATAAGAATTTCCCTTACGTTGCCGTTATCAATATTTTCAAGCGCATTCATCATTCTTTCAAACTTTTCAGGTTCAACGTCAATCGGCTGATTGACGTATATCTTTTCGTTGGCGGTTTTTCCTCTCGTCTGCATTTCGCTGTCCATAGAGAGCTCCTCATAGAGCTTTTCGCCCGGGCGAAGCCCGACTATTTCAATAGGAATTTCATCCTCGGTAAAGCCTGAAAGACGGATAAGGTTTTTAGCTAAGTCCATAATTTTTACAGGCTCGCCCATATCGAGCACGAAAACTTCGCCGCCCTTTGCAAGACCGCCCGCCTGACATACGAGCTGAGCCGCCTCGGGAATAGTCATAAAGTACCTTGTTATATCGGGGTGGGTAACCTTTACGGGCCCGCCCTTTTCAATCTGCTTTTTGAATATGGGAATTACAGAGCCGTGAGAACCGAGAACGTTGCCGAAGCGTACCGCAACGTACTCCGTTTCGCTTGAAATTCTATCCATATACTGAACGATAACCTCACAGATACGCTTTGTACAACCCATAACGTTAGTCGGGTTAACAGCCTTATCAGTTGAAAGAATTACCATCTTATCAACCTTGTACTCATTGCAGAGCACGGCAACGTTGTACGTTCCGAATACGTTATTTTTAACCGCCTCGCACGGGCTGTCCTCCATAAGCGGAACGTGCTTATGCGCTGCCGCGTGGAAAACAACGTCGGGATGGAATTCTTCAAAAATATCCCTGAGTCTGTGAATATCGCGAACGGAGCCTATGCGAACCTGAACGTCTATAACGTCGCCGTATCTGTCGTTCAGCTCGTTTTGAAGTTCAAAGGCGCAGTTCTCGTAAATATCAAAAATTATTATCGTTTTAGGTGTGTAACGCGCAACCTGCGCGCAGAGCTCGGCGCCGATTGAGCCGCCGCCGCCCGTTACGAGAATCGTTGAGCCTATAAGATAGCGGCAAACCTTTTTATCAAGCTTAACCTCAGGGCGTGAAAGAAGGTCAACAATATCAACGTTACGGATTTTACGCGATGAGGTTTCATCAAACATCTCCTCAACGGAGGGGCTCGTCTTAATCTTACAGCCCGTTTCCATTGCAATATTTATGATTTCCCTTTGCCTTTCCTTAGAAGCTGAGGGAAGGCAGAGAATAATCTGGTCAACCTTATATTTTGCCGCAAGCTCGGGTATCTGATTGCAATTACCCGCAACCTTGACGCCGTTAATTTTCTTGCCCTTTTTCTGAGGGTTATCGTCTATTGCAACAACGGGAATTCCGCCCTTATAGTTATCATTGGCAAGCGCGTCAATAACAAAGTTACCCATAAAGCCAGCGCCGATAATCATAACCCTTGAGTGTTTTTTACCCGAGTCGAAATTCAGGAAATTTCCTCTCTTGACAAACCTGAAGGTAAGCCGCGGAATTATTATGCACACAATAAGGAATATAAACAGCATTATGTACGCATAAAACGGAAGATAAAAACTCATTTTTGCGAACCTGAAAAGGCATCTGTCAAAAACAAACAGAAAAGCCGATTCAATGAACGCCGCGCCTATTCCCCTTACAAATTCATCGCTTGCGCCGTAGCTCCATATAGAGCGGTATAAACCGAAGAAATAGCAAATAAGAACAGAAATGCAGCCTACAAAAACAAAGTGGGAATAATCGTTATAATCATAATCCGGCGTTATCAGATTTCCGTTATGGGTAAACATTATTATAGTCGCATTGTTAACGCTGAACAGAACAAAATCCATCAGCATAACTATTGCGTTTTTAAGGAATTTCATAAATTCCCAATTCTTTAGATTTTTATCTTTTTGAGACATTTTTCTCCGTCCTTTAATCTGACGTTAATGATTTTTCTTCTTTTCGTTTGCGTATTTCCTTTGCAAGCGCTTTAACCGCAAGGATTGAAAGGGACAAAAAGGCTGTTGCCCCTATAATACAAACGGGAATTATGTAATAATTTTTATGGGACACAAGCTTTTCGGAGTTTATACCTATCTCCGAAAGCTTTTGCTGAGCTGTTTTTTTAACCTTGCCGAGGGTTGTTTTTTCAACGGAATCAACGGGCGTATGTACCGTTACCTCCGCTTTGCTTTCAGTAACTACAAAATCGCACTGTCTGTATATCTCATCGTTTGCGCAGACAACAACCGTTGCCGTACCCTCTCCCGTTGCGGTTATAATCCCGCCCTCGGAGATTTCAATTATATTTTCATCATCGCAGAAATAACCTACTACCGCGTTTGCACCGTTTGGCTTTACGGTGTAATCAAGCTTAACGCTGTCGCCGATTTCAAGCTCGTTGGTTGCGGCGTGGATAGTCATATCCTTTGCAACAACGGGAGGCGCGGTGGTTGTAGTTGATTTAGTTGTTGATTTTGCCGTGGTTTTTTTCTTTTCGGTTGCGGCTTTCTTCGCCTTTGCGGTTGACGACTGCGTTGCCGTCGTTTTCGGCTTGGCTGTAGTTTTGGGCTTAGTAGTTGCTTTCGCCGTGGTTTTCTTTGCGCCGGACGACTGCTTCTTCTTAGCGGCGGTAGTCTGCTTTTTTGCCTTTAAGGGAGTGCTCGCAACAGCGCTCCAGTTCGGCGAGCCGTAGCCTAAAATTGCGCTTACGTTGCTATACGGCTTGTTGCCGCTTTTACTGTACTGCCTCTCCTTAACCTTGGCGCCGCAGTTTCCCTCAACGGTATGAATAACGCCTCCTGAAACATAGTCAACAATACCGACGTGCTGCGCCGAGCCGTTACCGCTCCAGTCAAGAAAGATAAAATCGCCCTTCTGCGGAGTATAGCCCGAGCCTCTCGTGTGGTACCAGCCCTTGTTGCTGAACCAGCTTATCATTGAATTACAGTTTCCGCCGAGCGGACACATTTTTCCGTACAGCTCAGTGCCGAGCTTGTCCCCCGCAGTATGGTAGCACCAGATTGCAAAGGTTGTACACCAGCCGCCCTGATAACCGTACCATTCGCCGTACTTTGAATACTGGCGCGTTCCCTGATAACCTACTTCGCCGTGGGCAACGGAAAGGATAGTTGATTTTATACTGTCCGTGCTTGCGGAATACGCCGTCATCGGTATCATATACAAAAGCATAACGGCTGCAAGCAGAACCGAAGTTAATCGTTTCATAAATAAATCCTCAATTATTACAAAAAAATTATAAAAGTTACAATAGTATTACAGCCTATATTATACACTAACTTCCGTAAAAATCAAGTATTTATTTATAATATGACAAATTATGCCTTTTTCAAAATATTACCATTTGAGATTATGGAGCTGACCTTTCAGCGAAAGCTCGGGATAATCCCACTGCCTTAACACCTCATAAACTCCTACCGCTACGGCATTTGAGAGGTTTAGCGAGCGGATTATTCCGCGCATCGGAAGCCTGACGCAGCTATCGTGGTTTGCCTTCAAAAGCTCCTCGGGAAGCCCTCTCGTTTCCTTACCGAAAACGAGAAAACAGCCGTTGGGGTATTCAACGTCGCTGTGGCTCTGCTCAGCTTTTGTTGTAAAATAAAAGAACTTTCCGCCCTTGTTTTTTTCAAAAAAATCAGCCGTTGAAGAATAGTAGCTTATATCCAGCTTATCCCAGTAGTCAAGCCCTGCGCGCTTTACCTTCTTATCGTCAATACGAAAGCCCATAGGCTCAACGAGATGAAGCCGCGCGCCCGTTGCGGCGCAGGTACGGGCAATGTTCCCCGTGTTCTGCGGAATTTCGGGCTCTATTAAAACAACGTTAAGCGAGTGTTCCATTTATATATACCTCAAGTAAATTCAGATTTTCATCAACAACGGTAAAATCGGCGCATTTTCCCTTTGCGAGAGAGCCGATATTTCCGTCCTCTTTGATAACTCTTGCGGGATTGATTGTACACGCTTTGAGCGCGGTTTTAAAATCAATTCCGAAGGCGATAAGGTTTTTAAATTCTTCAAATAAATTAGTGATTGAAGCGGCGATTGTTCCGTCCTCAAGCCTTGCAACGCCGCCGTTTTTATTAACGTAAACCGTCTGTCCGCCGAGCTCGTACTCCCCTTCGCCGAGCCCTGCCGCGCGCATTGAATCGCTTACAACGACAGCACGGTTTTCGCCAAGAATTTTAAAGGTATTTCTTATCACCTCGGGGCAGACGTGCTCCCCGTCGCAGATAAGCTCGCACGTAACGCTGCTGTCAAGCGCCGCGCCGACAACCCCCGCCTCGCGCGAGGTCATCGGAGTCATAGCGTTATAGAGGTGGGTAATATGGGAAGCTCCGTTTTCTATAGCCTTTTTCGTCTGCGCTGAATTGGCGGCGCTGTGTCCTATTGAAACGGTACACTGCGAAGCGGCGTTCTCAATAAAAAAGGCGCTGTCAAAGGCTTCGGGCGCAACGGTTATAAGCTTCATAAGTCCGCCCGCGGCGTCATATAAACCGTTAAAATCCTCTTTTCTTCCAGCAGTTATATAATCGGGGTTCTGGGAGCCGCATTTTTCCTTTGAAATAAACGGTCCTTCATAGTTTATGCCCGCGATTTTTGCGCCCTTTGTATTTCGGCTGTGCTTATAATCGGCAATACTCTGAGCCGTAATTATCAGCTCGTCAACGGGTCTGGACATAGTCGTAGGGCAGAAGGAGGTCACGCCGTTTTTTGCAAGATAGGCGCTCATTTTATCAAGCGATTCTACGGAATTATCGCCCGTATCGCCGCCGTTTGCGCCGTGGATATGAATATCAACAAAGCCGGGAAGAATAATCTTCCCGCTCATATCGCGCCCCGATTCTTTAAAGAAGCCTATCTCTTTAATTTTTCCGTTTTCAACCCTTATGTCGCCGAGCTCCTTTTCAAAAAGCTCGTTATAAAAGGTACAGTTTTTAAAAATCATTATCCGTTATCCTTAACTATTCTGAAGGCGAGCTCCTCAAGCTGCTCAAAATGCTCGAAGGAGCAGATTTCGTGCCTGAGCGCCGCGCCGCCGCGAAGTCCTTTTGTATAGTATCCCGCGTGGTGACGGGCTTCGCGCATTGCGGTGTATTCGCCCTTGTATTCAATAATCTTTTCTATGTGGCGGAGCATTGTCGCCATTTTCTGAGATAGCGTTGGCTCGGGCAGAACTCTGCACTCGTCAAGATAAGCGTTAATCCTTTCAAATACCCAGGGATTACCGAGGGCGCCTCTACCTATCATAAGCGCGTCGCACCCCGTCTTTTCAAGCATAATGGCGGCGCTCTGCTCGTCGGTAACGTCGCCGTTGCCTATAACGGGAATACCTACTGCGTTTTTTACCTCTTTTATAATATCAAGATCCACCTCGCCGCTATACATCTGAGTTCTCGTTCTGCCGTGGATTGCAAGCGCAGAGGCTCCCGCCTTTTCCGCAAGCTCGGCAATTTTTACGGCGTTAACCGAGCTTTCATCCCAGCCCTTGCGGATTTTAACCGTTACGGGAACGGGCACGGCGGTTGCAACCGCTTTTATAACCTCAAAGGCGAGTTCGGGCTTTTTAAGAAGGCTGGCTCCCCCGCCGTTCATTGCAACCTTTGGCGCGGGACAGCCCATATTTATATCAATAATCTCAGGCTTAAAATCAAGGCATTTAACCGCTGCAGCCGCCATAATCTCAGGGTCGTCGCCGAAAATCTGCGCCGCGCAGGGACGCTCTTCCCCGATTTTAAGCAGCTCGCCGCTCTTTCTGTCGCCGAGAGTAAGCCCTTTTGACGAAACCATTTCCGTTACCGTATATGCCGCGCCGTGATTTACGCAGAGCTCACGGAACGCTCTGTCCGCAATTCCCGCCATAGGCGCTAAAAAGGCTATATGATTAAATTCAAGTTCACCGATATTCATAAGCTTTTACCTCGTGGGTATTATAGCACGCCTTATTTATTAAATCAATTTTTTATTGACTTTCATATTTTTTTTGATAGAATATTTTACGGTGATACCTTTGGAAAAGAAAAAATTCAACACAAAAGATATAGTTTTTATCGGCGTTTCTGCGGCAATAATCGCCGTATGCGCGTTTGTTACAATCCCCGTAGGCGCAGTTCCCGTAACGCTCCAGACGCTCGGAATCTGCCTTGTTGCAGGGCTTTTCGGCGCAAAGCGCGGTACGGTTTCCGTTCTTGTTTATATTCTTATCGGCGCAATCGGAGCTCCCGTTTTTTCGGGCTTTAAGGGCGGAATAGGCGTTCTCGCCGGCGCAACGGGCGGCTACATAATCGGTTTTATTTTCACTGCGCTGATAGTCGGCATAACGTCGGATAAGACCAAAAAGTTATGGGCGCTGCTTATCTCAATGGTTGGCGGAATTGCTGTTTGCTACGCATTCGGAACGGCGTGGTTTATGCTCGTTTACTCAGCCGAGGCAAAGCAGATGGCGCTTTCGAAAACGCTTGCGCTTTGCGTTTTGCCGTTCATTATTCCCGACTTAATAAAAATTGCGGTTGCAGCTCTTCTCGTTAATCGCCTCAGGGATAGAATATTGAAATAAACTACCTTTCGGATTATAATATTTACGGTGATTATATGGACTCAACAACAAAACTGGTAATTATTCAGATTATTCTTGCCGTTGCTTCAAGATTTTTTACGTGCATTGCGGTATATACGGATTCAAAGCTGACCCATATTAAGCATGACAGAATCGTTACCGCCATAGCGACTTTGCTTGGAGTTGCGGGACTCGGCATTTACTTTATTATCCGCAATTTCCTTCCGCAGGAGGTTAAATACGTTTGTGCAAAATGCGGCAAACGAGCGCCGAAGGCAAAGGACAGATGCGCAAAATGCGGGGGAAGCCGCTTCGTTGCATACAGCGTTGAAAACCGAAGCGAAATGACTAAAAAGATTATCGCCTGCGCGGTTATTGCCGTTTTGCTGGTAGGAGTAAGATACTGGGCGGTTAATTATTCCCCGCTTGCCGAAGAAATTGAAAATCAGTATTCGGATTTTGATGAGAATTACGATAATGCTAATTACGTTGAAAACGGAGATACTCACATATGAGAATGAGACATAAAAAGAACCTTGATTCACGCCTTGCCGAGGTCAGCGAATACCTTATAACGCTGAGGAGCGAAAGCCTGAATTTTAACGACGCTAAAAACGAAAGGCATATTATTGATTTAGAAAAAATCTTCGGCAACAGCAACCCCGTTTACCTTGAAATAGGCGGCGGTAAAGGGCAGTTTGCCTGTACCTTTGCACAGCAGAATCCCGACGTGAATATGCTATGCGTTGAAAAAATCAGCGACGTTATCGTTCTCGCCTGCGAAAAAGCAAAGGAAATGGGGCTGAAAAACGTTAAGTTTGTAAGCTGCTCCGCGGAATACCTTGAATCATTTATGCCCGAGCACAGCTTTGAGGCGATATTCCTGAATTTTTCCTGCCCGTTCCCGAAAAAGAGCTACGCCTCCCACAGACTTACTCACGAAAGGTTTTTAAACATCTACAAGCCGCTACTAAAAGAAAACGCTCCTATTTGTCAGAAAACCGACAATATGCATTTCTTTGAGTTTTCAATTGAACAGTTTTCAAAATGCGGCTACGAAATTTCAAACGTTTCGCTTGACCTTCACAACAGTGATTTTGAAGGCAATATCGTAACCGAATACGAGAGCCGTTTTGTTTCTCAGGGTATGCCGATTTACCGTCTTGAGGCAAGGGCGAAATAATTGATAATTGATAATTGATAATTGACAATTAAGGATTCAGGAATTAAGAATTAAGAATTTCAGGTGGGACACCCGCTCCCTAAAAACAAAAACCGACTGGCAAGCAGTCGGTTTTTTGTTTATTTAACTATGAATTTATAAACCTCTTTTGCGTTGGCGTCGGGGGCGTAGATGAAATCGCCTATATAGGTACAGCGGCGGATTGTCTTATCATTATGAGTTTTAAGATTATCAACGCTGAGCTTGCCGTTTTTAACTCTGATGACAAGCACGCCGTTTTCATAATCCCTTATATAGCTGTCATCGTCAAAATCGTCGTTATTTGCAAACTCATCGTACTCCTCATAATCATAGTTTGAAAACGGAATTGCAAAATAGCCCTTTTCCCTGTTTATTGTAAGCGCTTTATGATTGTACTGCGCCTCGCTGCCTGAATCGTGGATTTCAAACTCATCGAGCACCCGCGGTTTGTTTTTATCTGATATGTCAAACAGCGCGAGCTTGAGCCCGTCCTGAACAATTCCCCACTCCTCCTCTTTAGTTGCATAGCCGATACCGAGCATTGTGTTCTCGTCAACGGGAGTCAGGAAGGAGGAAAAGCCGTCAATTTTAACCTCGCCCGTTATCTTCGGATTTTCGGGGTTGCTTAAATCCATAATAAACAGCGGGTCGGTCTGCTCGTAGGTTATAACGTAAGCCGTTTCGCCTATAAATCTTACAGCCTCAATATGCTCGCCCTTTGCAAAGCCTTCGGTTTGTCCTATAACGTTAAGCTGCTTATCAAGAGTGTAAAGGCGGTTTATATCCTCCCCGTTATCATAATCGTAATCAGTCAGCGCTATGCGGAGAACGCCGTCATTTTCATCCATTGAAAACTGGTCGTTAACTCTGCCCTTTACCCTTCCTGCCGCGCTTATGCTGATATTGGTTTTATCAACGGTAAGGCGAACGATATTTGTATAATCCTGATATTTGTCCTTGCCGAGCTTTTTATTGATTGTTCCCGTAAGGTACAGATTTTTTTCATTGCAGTAAATCTGTTGATTAACGCCGAGAATTGCTTTAGTTGTTTTTTTAACAGCCTTGCCCTTTCCCGTTATATCAAGAGCGCCTATTACGCTGTAACGGCTGTCAGTGCCGTCCTTAATTCCGCTGATATTATTAATGGGGAGCTTGACTGTTTTTCCGTCCTCGCCCGAGGCGCAGGGAATACAGTTATCGTCGTTCTTATAGCTGTAATAAAAATCGCCGTAATTTGAAACGAGATATACGCAGTCGCCTGTCATTCGGGAGGAATTATAATATCCGCTCTGCTCATACTTACTGATAAGCTTAGGCTTTTTAATGTCCTTTACGTTATAAATATGGATAAAGGTATAACCCTCAGCAGGGGTATAATCGTAATAATCGTTTTTCTTAACGTTCGAGTAATCGGACCTTTCGCCGATGAGAATCAGCCTGTTGCCTTTGATATAAAGCTCGCAGAAATTTGCGTTGGGAACGCTCGCCTCAATCTTCGTCTGAAGCTCGGTAACGCCGTTATTTGCGGAGAAAATTGCTACAACCGCGTT
The DNA here is from genome assembly GCA_002371215.1 of Ruminococcaceae bacterium UBA3751. Lineage (GTDB taxonomy): Bacteria > Bacillota > Clostridia > Oscillospirales > Acutalibacteraceae > Eubacterium_R. Next base: position 26,994 of record DFGL01000028.1, read on the forward strand.
GTAATCATCTTCAATGTAATAGAGGTATTTCCCGTCGGTTTTAAGAATATCGCCCTCGTCAACAGCCTCAACCTGAACGTTGGTTTTGGCATAGTTGCTGTTGTTGCTGTCTGACGGGCCCTTCTGCGCTGTTTCCGCGCTGTTTTCATCTACAGCCATATCCTCCTGAACGGCAGATTTGCTTTTAAGAATTCCGCCGAAGGTTGTGCCGCTCTTCTGTTCCTTGGAGTTACGCTCGTTTATTTTGTCAACAGCAGACTTTAGTTCGGAATAGTTATTATAGGTTTCTATTCCGTCCATAACGCCCGCTTCAACCTCCGCTTCCTTTTCAGAGGTAAACCTTGAAAAAACGCCGCTTTGATTTGCATATACTCCCGATGCAACGATAATTGCAAAACACGCTGCAACAGCAACGAGAGGGCGCCAAACGGATTTTTTCTTTTTTATTTTTACAACGTTTTTGCTGCCTTCTTCGCTCTCTTTTTCAAGGAGCGCTTTTATATTTTCCTCGTTCAGACTTTCGGGAGGGGTAACGTTTTCCTCACTGAACTTTGAGGAAACAAACTCAAAATCATTATTATTTTTCATACTTATCACCTCAGAAGCTCTCTCATTTTACTTAAGCTGCGCGACAGCTTGGACCTTACTGCGCCTGCGGTTAAATCGGTTATTTTAGCAATTTCCTTACTGCTGAAGCCCGATATTACCGAAAGGAGAACGATTTCCTTTTCATCCTCCTTAAGACTGTCAAGGGCGCGGCGGAGCTCGGTTTTTTCAGCGCAGTCGTCCTCAACGATAAAGGTATCCGAAACCTCGCTTAAATCGACGGTATTTCTGCTTTCAGCCTGCCTCTTTATCACAGCGTTGCAGGAGGCGCGCAAAACAGTAAACAGCCATGCGGAAAACGCCTCGGGCTTTCTGATATTACCTATCTGTCTGAAGGCAGATAAAACGCAGTCCATAACCGCGTCCTCAGCGTCCTCGGGAACGCCCGTACGGTAATATGCATAGCGGTAAAGCCTGTCCTTATACAGCGAATAGAGTGTACAAAACGCGTCCTTATCGCCTTTTTTTGCATTGATAACTAACTGCTTTTCGTCCATTTTTTCACCACCGTTTTGAAAGCTTTCATATGTTAAGTATGAGAAATTCAGCAAAGTGTTGCAAAGAAATTAAAAACACAGCTGTCTCGTAGATTATGCCGTGAGACAGCTGTGTTATTATTAAAGTATTAATCAGCCGCCTGATTTGCTTCAGCAGTTGTTGTGGTCGGCGCGGTTGTCTGCACCTCGCCGTAAACCTGGAGAATAATATCCTCGCCCACTGCAACCGTTTCGCCAACTGCGGGAGCGGAAGCGCCGGACGCCTTAACGGTAAACGGAGTGTGGCTTCCGTCGTTATAAATCTCAACCGTTTTAACCTTAAAGCCGAGCTGTTCAAGCTTTGCGACAGCCTCTTCAGATTTCATATTTCCGCATTCGGGAACCTCAACGGTCTGGATGCCCTTGCTTACGGTAAGAACGATTTCCGTTCCCTGGCTGACGGTTTCGCCCGCCTGAATATTCTGCTTGAAGATTATACCCTCGGCAACGTCGGTTGAGTAATCCGCATTGAAGGTAAAGCGGAACTGCTGATTCCACGCGCCGTTATTTTCGATATCGGACTGTGTATAGCCGTTATTTGAAAACTGCGGTACCTCAAACTGCTTAACCTGTTCCGAAACGGTTGTCTGATTACTGTCGGGCGTTTTAATAAGGTCTGTAAATTTAACAATATAGATTCCCGCCGCAATTGCAAGAACAATCAGTATGCATAAAACAATAATTACAGCTCTTGAGCCCTTGTTTTTTTCAGGCTCGGCAAGCTTTGCGTAATCGTATTTAGGCGTGTCGTCGCTCTGCGGAGAATAGCTTGCTCCCGAAGCCTTAACGGACGGAGCGGCGTCAAGCAGCTCTCTGAAATCGGAAACGGCTTTAATTCTCTTTTCGGGATAAATCTGAAGCCCGTTGCCCATAGCTTTGATAACGTGAACGGGAATTGTTTCAGCTATTGAGTTAGGTATCATCAGCTTATCGTTCGCCTCTCTCGCAGTTGAAGCGGGAGGATTGGTACCTACAAGCGCTCTGTAAATGCACGCCGCAAAAGCGTAAATATCGGTTGCGGGGCAAACTCTGTGGCTGTTATCGTACTGCTCAAGTGCTGTATATCCCTCGCAGGAAACGAACTCAAAATCGCTGGTTTCCTCAGTGCAATCCACAATACAGAACGGGCTGAGCCTTACCTTTCCGTCGCGGCAAAGAACAAGTGAATCGGGCGTAATACTTCCGTGGATAATCCCGTTGTTATGCAGCGCTTCAATAGTTGTAAGAACGGGCATAAACATAAGCCTTGCCGTGTCCCAGGTAATATACCCCTCTTCTTTTCTCAAAAGGTATTCCCTGAGCGGAATGTTTTCCATATACTCAATAACGGCGTAAACCGTCGAGTTTTCCTCAAAAACGTCGTATACGGGCGTTGCAGCAGAAAGGGCATTCATCGTTTTAAGCGTTGTCCAAAGCTCCGAAAACCTCGACTTATATGAGTTAATAGAACCTTCAAACTTGGGGCGAACGTGGATTTCGCTGCTGCCCTCAAGCCTGCTAACCATTCCCTTAGGGAAAAATTCTCTTATAATAACGCGCTTTTCAAGATGGCTGTCATAGCCGGAATAAACGAGCGCGTCGCTCTCGTGCTCAATAACCGCACCAACAATATATCTGTCCTTAAACACCGTTTTCGGCGCAAGATAGATAAAATCGGTTTCTGTATCGTTATCATAGCCGCATTCGGTACAAACCGCGCCCTCTGTAAGCTCCTCAAAACAGTTGACGCAAAGATTATCTATATCTTTCATTTTTATCACTCCGTTAACAGATAAAGAATTTTAACCTAAATTATAATATCAGTATATTTTTGCAATGTCAAGAAATTAAGTGTTAACAATAATTAAATGTATATAAATATTATGTAAAAGTGATAAAAATTTGTCAAATAGGTAAAACATTGATATTTTCACTTGATTGTTGAAATTAAATTGATTATAATATACGCGGTATAAATTATGTATATCAAACTTACTTGGAAGGAGTTTTAAAAATGGTTTATTCACATGAAGTTGAAATGATGTGCCCCGTAGCACAGGGCGTTGCTCACGGCGCTGCTCCGATTCCCGAGGAGGCTAAGTGGGTTAAGGCTAAGGAAATCAGCGACATTTCCGGCTTTACACACGGCATCGGCTGGTGCGCACCTCAGCAGGGCACCTGTAAGCTCACCCTCAACGTTAAAGAGGGCGTTATTCAGGAAGCACTTGTTGAAACTATCGGTTGCTCGGGTATGACTCATTCTGCAGCAATGGCTGCTGAAATTCTTCCCGGCAGAACTATCCTTGAAGCGCTCAATACTGACCTTGTATGCGACGCTATTAACACAGCAATGAGAGAGCTCTTCCTCCAGATTGTTTACGGACGCTCACAGTCCGCATTCTCAGAGGGCGGCCTTGTTATCGGCGCAGGTCTTGAGGACCTCGGTAAAGGCCTTCGTTCTCAGGTTGGTACTCTTTACGGTACTCTCGCTAAGGGTCCGCGTTACCTTGAGATGACTGACGGTTATATCACCGGCATCGCTCTTAACGAGGACGATGAAATCATCGGCTACAAGTTCGTTAACTTCGGTAAGATGATGGA
>DFGL01000028.1:30762-31307 GCA_002371215.1 Ruminococcaceae bacterium UBA3751
GGTAAGATGATGGACTTCATCAAAGCAGGCGACGACGCTAACACCGCTTTTGAAAAAGCACAGGGACAGTACGGCAGAGTTGACGACGCAGTTCGCGTTATTGACCCGAGAAAGGAATAAGGAGGATTTGACAATGGCTTTATTTGAATCATATGAGAGAAGAGAGAAGCAAATCCTTGCTGTTCTCGCAAAGTACGATATTAAATCAATTGAAGAGTGCAGAGAAATCTGCGAAGCTAAGGGCTTTGACCCGTATAAAATCGTTGAAGGCATTCAGCCTATCTGTTTTGAAAACGCAAAGTGGGCTTACACTGTAGGCTGCGCTATCGCTATCAAAAAGGGCTGCACAAGAGCTGCTGACGCTGCTGCTGCAATCGGTGAGGGACTTCAGAGCTTCTGTATCCCCGGCTCAGTTGCAGACCAGAGAAAAGTAGGTCTCGGCCACGGTAACCTCGGCAAGATGCTCCTTGAAGAGGAAACAGAGTGCTTTGCTTTCCTTGCCGGTCACGAGAGCTTTGCCGCTGCTGAAGGCGCTATCGGTATCG
>DFGL01000075.1 GCA_002371215.1 Ruminococcaceae bacterium UBA3751
ACCTTCTTTATGACGGGCGCCCCAATACAGCTTTCTTTTTATGGATTTTTTTATAATTCAATATCAATTGCAACCGAGCTTTCGGCAACGGAATGCATATGCTTTTTAACAACGGAGCAGTGGTATTCATCGTTTTGATATTCTTCAAGCGCCTCCCTGTTATCGAGCGTAACCTGAAGAATTACGTCGTAAGAACGCGGGGAATGGAGGAAGTCATAGCCGGCTTCTATTGAGCGGAGAAGGGGAACGTTTCCCTCCATTGAACGGAGAATGTCAACCGCTTTTTTGCACTCATCCTCGGAATTGTCTTTTAATTTAAAACAAACTGTGTGTTTTATCATAATTTCACCTCATTAAAAAGGGAGGGCATACACCCTCCCGACTGTTTATTGGTTCTAAGTGCTGATACCAGCAAGGTTCTTATTTTGCAACATCGAAGGCTCTGCTTTCGCGGATAATATTTACCTTAATCTGACCGGGATATTCCATATCCTCCTCGATTTTCTTGGCAATTTCGCGCGCTACGAGCGGCATTTTCTGGTCGTCAATAATCTCGGGCTTAACCATAACCCTGACCTCTCTGCCCGCCTGGATAGCGTAAGCCTTTTCAACGCCGTCAAAGCTCTGTGAGATTTCCTCAAGCTGCTGAAGACGTTTGATGTAATTTTCAATATTCTCTCGTCTTGCGCCCGGGCGGGATGCGGAAACCGCGTCTGCTGCCTGAACAAGAGAAGCAACAATAGTCTTGCATTCAACGTCGCCGTGGTGTGCCTGAATAGCGTGAACAACGGCTTCGTTTTCCTTGTATTTCCTTGCGTATTCAACGCCGAGAGCAACGTGGCTGCCCTCCATTTCGTGGTCTAACGCCTTACCTATATCGTGGAGAAGACCCGCTCTTCTTGCAAGCTTTTCGTCCGCTCCGATTTCAGCCGCCATAAGACCTGCGATATAGGAAACCTCAAGCGAATGCTTGAGCACGCTTTGACCGTAAGAGGTACGGTATTTAAGCTTACCTAAAAGCTTAACGAGTTCGGGGTGGATTGAGCCGCAGTTTGCATTAATAACAGCCTTTTCACCCTCGGATTTAATAGTGTATTCAACCTCTTTTTTAGCTTTTTCGTACATCTCTTCAATCCTTGTGGGATGAATTCTGCCGTCCTGAATAAGCTTTTCAAGAGTGAGGCGCGCAATCTCTCTTCTGACGGGGTCAAAAGAGCTTACTGTAATAGCCTCGGGGGTGTCGTCAATAATGAGTTCAACACCTGTGATTTGCTCAATTGAACGAATGTTTCTGCCCTCTCTGCCGATAATTCTTCCTTTAAGGTCATCGCTCGGAAGGGCTACAACGGAAACGGTTGTCTCAGCAGTGTGGTCAGCAGCACAGCGCTGAATCGCGGTGCTGATAATCTCTTTTGCAAGAAGCTCGCTCTGATCGCGTATCATTTGTTCGTGTTCAAGAATTCTCTTGCTTTTTTCAATGTCAAGTTCGCTTTCAAGCGATTGCATAAGCTGTTTTCTTGCTTCCTCCTGAGAGAGTCCTGAAATTCTCTCAAGCATATCAAACTGACTTTTCTTGATGCCGTCGATTTCAATTAATTTTTCATCTGCTTCTTTAAGCTTGCGACTTAAATTTTCGTTTTTGTTTTCAAGTGAATCAGCGCGTTTATCAAGGTATTCCTCGCGCTGGTTAAGTCTTTTTTCCTGACGCTGAACCTCGTTCCTTCTTTCGCGGATTTCTCGGTCTGCGTCGTTGCGAAGCTTGTTAATTTCTTCTCTCGTTTCCATAAGCTGGGTTTTCTTTGTAGACTCAGCCTCGGAGATTGCGTCGTTAAGGATTTTGGTAGCTTCCTGAGTAGCGGAATTCAAATCCTTTTTCGCCTGCTTTTCCTTATGAATCTCGCCCAAAACAAAGCCGATAAGAGCGCTTAAAACAACGATTAATATAGAAAAGAAAACAACAACCGGTAAATTATCTAACATCAACAGCACCTCCTTCTGTCATATTTTTTCACATCAAAGCGGGTGACGGCCGCCTTGGCTTAACTACATCAGAAAAGGTACAGTTTATAAGCATTTTCAGCTGATTGGAAAAACTAAAATATAATTAATTTTTTAAACCTCATAATCATAAATATAGTAATTCTTTAATATATTACACTTATATATTGTATTTGTCAAGTTGAACGGCGCAAAAAATTAAAGGCGGTAACAATTTGTTTACAAAATTGTTAAAATATGGCGGGCTCACGACAAAGACATAAGGGTTTTAAAATCGCTGTATTTTGTTAAAACTACATAAGAATGTTATAAATTTTTAAAATTATCTAAACTTAGAATAAAAATATTAACAAATAACTTGTAAATTTATGGTAAATAGTATAAAATTAACACTGAGCAATTATATATAATAATTACGATTTTCAAATTAGAGATAAAGGAGAAATAAAATGTCAAAGATTTTAGTAGTTGATGATGACCTTAATATCTGCGAGCTGCTTAAGCTTTATCTTGAGAGCGACGGATACACTGTTGTAACAGCTAATGACGGCGCTGCCGCTGTGGAAGCTTTCCAGAGCAAGTCGCCTGATTTAGTTCTGCTTGATATTATGCTTCCTAAAATGGACGGCTGGCAGGTATGCCGTGAAATCAGAAAAACTTCAAGCGTTCCGATTATTATGCTCACCGCAAAGGGCGAAACCTTTGATAAGGTGCTCGGTCTTGAACTCGGCGCTGACGACTACGTTGTTAAGCCGTTTGACGCCAAGGAGGTAATGGCAAGAATCAAGGCGGTTCTCCGCCGTACAAAGGGCGAATCGGAAACAACGGAAACAGAAAAGAAAGTTGTTATTTACGATAATCTTGAAATCAATATTACGAATTACGAAATGAAGGTTAGGGGCGTTGTTGTTGATACTCCGCCTAAAGAGCTCGAGCTCATCTATCATTTTGCTTCAAACCCGAACAGGGTTTATACACGCGACCAGCTTCTCGACGAGGTCTGGGGCTTTGATTATTACGGCGACAGCCGTACGGTTGACGTTCACGTTAAAAGACTCCGCGAAAAGCTTGAGGGCGTTTCGGATAAATGGACTCTTAAAACAGTCTGGGGCGTTGGCTATAAATTTGAAACAAAGGATTAATAACTGAAAAATGAATTTGGGTAAAATAAAGGTGAAAACAGGAATATCAAATATCTTTACAAGGTATTTTGTAACCTTTTCTTCAATATTCCTTGTTGCCCTTCTCGCGCTCGGAACAACCCTTATACTGCTTGTTAATACCTTTTCTATAAATGAAAAAACAGAGCTGCTGAAAGAGAATACCTCAAAAATCGCTAATGAAATTTCAAGCACGCTGATTATCAACGATATGAACAGCGCGTATTCAACTCAGAAGGCGTCGATTACAAGCTCGCTTTCAACGGTTTCAAACTGTATTTCGAGCGACGTTTTTGTCTGTGACGTTGAGGGCAACGTTATTCTTTGCAAGGAACAGCTCGGAACGACGGCATACCGCGAAAACAAAATGGTATGCGATGAGCACACCTCGTTTAAGGTTGATGACGGGCTGCTTATGCGCGTTTATGAAAACGGAACGGCGTATACCAAAGCGGTTGTTAACGGAAAGAGCAGCTACGTTGTAGGTACTGCGATTGTTGCTCCTGAATACAGTCAGGGCTCAGCAGAAGGCGCAAGCGGTATTATAGGTACGGTGTTCGCAACGGTAGAGGAGGGAACAACCGCCCTCGTTATGAGCCTTATCCGTACTTTTATAATCGTAGCGGTTATCGTTCTTGCGGCAGGTTTCCTGCTTATATGGCTTATAACAAAAAGAATGGTTACTCCGCTGCAGAATATGAGCGAGGCGGCAAAGCGCTTTGCTGTAGGCGATTTCTCATACAGGGTTAAGATAAACAGTAACGATGAGCTTGCTGACCTCGGTTACGCGTTCAACGAAATGGCGGATGCGCTTGACAAGCTTGAGAGTTCAAGGCGCTCGTTTGTTGCGAACGTCTCCCATGAACTGAAAACCCCGATGACCTCAATTGCAGGCTTTATTGACGGTATTCTTGACGGAACTATTCCAAAGGAAAAACAGGAGTACTATCTTAAAATAGTATCTGATGAGGTAAGACGCCTTTCCCGTCTCGTAGTGGCGATGCTCAATATGAGCAAGATGGAGAGCGGCGATTTTGAAATGAAGCCCAAGGTTTATAATATAACGGACCAGATTATTCATATCCTGCTTACTTTTGAACAGAAGATTGAAAAAAAGAATATTGAAATTATCGGTCTTGACGAGGCGCAGCCATATAAGGTCAAGGCGGATACGGATATGATATATCAGGTTATTTATAATCTGTTTGATAATGCTGTTAAATTTACCAATGAAAACGGATATATAAGAATAGGTATAAAAGATAAAGAGGATAAGGTTGAGGTATCAATCAAAAACAGCGGTATCGGAATTAAATCCGACGAGCTTTCAAAAATCTTTGAAAGGTTTTATAAGGTTGATAAATCAAGAAGCCTTGACGCAAAGGGCGCAGGGCTCGGTCTCTATATCGTTAAGATGATGGTGGAAATGCACGGCGGCAAAATCTTTGCCCGCTCGGAGTCAGACCATGAGGCGGAATTTGTTTTCACCTTACCTAAAGCATAGTTTAATGTTTATTTAATATTAGGGCAGTATAACCTTAGAAGAAACCAAGAAAGAAGGCAATAAAAATGGATGATTACATCAAAGATTTATTAAATAATACTGACGGAGATGCTGAAAAAACTGCAGAGCCCGAAGCTCCTGCAATTCCCGAGGTTCCTGCAGAGCCTGAAGCTCCTGCTATCCCCGAGGTTCCCGCAGAGCCCGAAGCTCCTGCAATCCCCGAGGTTCCCGCAGAGCCCAAAGCTCCTGCAATCCCCGAGGTTCCCGCAGAGCCCGAAGCTCCTGCAATCCCCGAGGTTCCCGCGGAGCCCGAAGCTCCTGCAATTCCTGAGGTTCCCGCAGAGCCCGTTCAGCCTGCCGCTCCTCAGCAGCCGAATCTGCAGAATCAGTATTATAATCAGTTTAATATGCCGCAAAGCGGAACGTATTATACTCCGCCTATTCAGAATAAGTATAATAATCCGTTTCCTCAGCAGCAAAATCAATATAGCGAATACCGTCCGCCGATTGAACCGCCGAAGCCGAGTATGCCTCAGCAGCCGCTGGGTGGAGCAGCACCGCAGAATAACCCTGCGCCGCAGCAGCCCAAGAAAAAAGGCAAGGGCCTTGTTATAATAATGATTATTGCAATTCTCTGCGCGGTTATCGCAGTGGGCGGCCTCTGGTCTTCGTCTAAGGGCAACAGCTCTTCAAACAAGGAAAATTCAAGCTCCTCTTCTCAGAGTGACTCAAAGAGCGATAACGACAGTAACTCTTCGGACGCTGAGGTTGAGGTTAAAGGCAGCGACGAGGCTGCCAAGACTGACAGCAAGGGTAATTTAACGGTGGCCGGCGTTGTTGAAAAGGTTAAGGATTCCTGCGTTGGTATTACTGTTTATACGAAACAGTCAGACTATAGTTATTTCTATAATTACGGTCAGCAAAACAACAGTGATGGCGACAGCGTTGCGTCGGGTGAAGGCTCAGGCGTAATTATGAAGGAAGCAGGCGGAAAGACCTATATTATGACCTGCGCTCACGTTATTGCAGACGGAAGCAGCTACAAAGTAACCCTTGATAACGATAAGGAATACGACGCTCAACTCGTTGCTTATGACAGCCAGACTGATATCGGCGTTCTTTCAATAAACGCAACGGGACTCAACGTTGCCGAATTCGGCGACAGCAAGGACATTGAGGTTGGCGAGGATTGCCTTGCTATCGGTTGTCCGGGCGGTCTTACGTTTAAAAACAGCGTAACCCGCGGTATTGTTTCCGCGCTTGACGTACCGGTTGCCTCCCAGATTGGCTACAGCACTGAATGTATTCAGGTTGACGCTGCTATCAACCCGGGTAATTCAGGCGGCGCGCTCTTCAATATGCAGGGCCAGGTTATCGGAATTAACTCCTCAAAAATCGCTTCAACGGATTATGAAGGTATGGGCTTTGCCGTACCGAGCAATACTGCAGTTGAAACCGCTAATTCCCTTGTTAAAAACGGTTACGTTGCAGGTAGGGCAAGACTTGGTATAACCTATAATACGCTAAATAATTACAATTCAGCTCAGTCAATTCTCTCTGCTCTTGCTCAGGAGGGTTATGAAAACGCTCTCGGAACAATGGTTATCCAGGAAATCGATGATAATTCGGACCTTAAGGGTAAGCTTCAGCAGTACGATATGATTGTTGCGGTTAACGGTAAAACTCTTACAAGTACCGATATTATGACCTCGATTCTTTCAAAGTCAAAGCCCGGCGATAAGGTTAAACTCACAGTCGGCAGAATTGAAGGCGATAAGATTAAAACCTTTGAAGTCGAATGCAAACTAATTGAAAGCAGACAATAAAAAATAAAAGGTGGATGAGAAAAAACTCATCCACCTTTTTATTATTACATCATTTCGCAGATCATATCGGCAAATTCTGTCGGGTTATCAATTGAAAGCCCTGCGATAAGTCTTGCCTGATTGTAAAGAATTTTTGTGTATTTTTCAAGCGCGTTTTCGTCAGCGTTTGCAAGCTTTTCGGCTATGTCGTGAGCGCTGTTGATTTCAAGCACAAGCTGAGCCTTGACTCCGTCGTTCCCGCCGGGCATCTGAGAAAGCACCTTTGCCATTTCAAGACTTACGTAGCCTTCTGCAGAAAGCGCTGCCGCGTGGTTACCGAGCTTGTTTGTAAACTTAACTGCGCTTACCTCGTCGCCGAGAATTTCCTTCATTTTGTCAAGAAGTTCCTTAGAATCCTCGTTCTTTTTCTTAACAGCCTCTTTTTCGGCGTCGGTTGAAAGGTCAACCTCCTCCTTCTGTACGTTCGCAAAATGCTTTCCGTCGTATTCCATAAGCATCTGGAGAGCAAATTCGTCAACGTCGTCCGTGCAGAAAAGAACCTCAAAGCCCTTTTCCTTAATGGCTTCTACCTGCGGAAGAAGGGCGATTTTTTCTTCCCTGTCGCCGCAAGCGTAGTATATATCGTTCTGGCTGTCAGCCATGCGCTCCCTGTATTCTTTGAGCGTTACGTAGCCGCCGTTAGAGGATTTAAACAGAATTAAATCCTTGAGCCCGTCCTTATTCATTCCGTAGTCGGCATAAATGCCCCATTTTAGCTGAACGCCGAAGGTATTGTAAAACTCCTCGTATTTTTCTCTGTCGTTTCTGAGCATTTTAGCGAGCTCGGATTTTATTTTTTTATCAATCGCTTTAGCAATAATTTTCAGCTGGTGGTCGTGCTGAAGAACCTCTCTTGAAATGTTGAGGGTAAGGTCTGCGCTGTCAACGAGTCCGCGTACAAAGCTGAAATAATCGGGGAGGAGGTCTGCGCATTTATCCATAATAAGAACGCCGTTTGAATAGAGCTGAAGCCCTTTTTCAAAGTCCTTTGAATAATAATCCATCGGCGCGTTTTTCGGAATAAACATAAGTGCGTCAAAGGTTGCCTGTCCCTCAGTCTTGCTGTGAATAACGAGAGTCGGGTCTGTGTAATCGTAGAATTTCTGCTTGTAAAAATCGTTGTATTCCTCAGGCTTGATTTCGTTTTTATTCTTTCGCCAGATAGGTACCTGAGAGTTTAAAACTTCTTCGTTGATTTCGGTTATATATTCGCCCTTATTGTCTTTATCGGGAACCTGTGATTCCATTTCCATAACGATGGGATAGCGGATATAATCGCTGTATTTTTTGACGAGGTCCTCAATTCTGTCCTGCTCAAGATATTGGTCGAAATTCTCGTTTTCGGTATTATTCTTGATATGTAGTATAACCGTTGTGCCTACAGTTTCTTTTTCTGCAGGCTGAACCGTATATCCGTCAACGCCCTCGCTTACCCAGATATTAGCCTCGTCGCTTCCAAGTGCCTTTGAAATAACCTCAACCTTGTCGGATACCATAAACGAGGAGTAAAAGCCAACGCCGAACTGACCTATCACCTCAACGTTTTCAAGGTTTTCATCGTCCTTGTTTTCATTTTTAAAGTTAAGGCTGTCGGATTTTGCTATTGTGCCGAGATTGCTTTCGAGCTCCTCTGCCGTCATACCGATTCCGTTATCGGAAATGGTGATGGTTCTGTTCTCTTTATCGCGCTCAATGCGGATTTTTAAGTCGTCCTTTGAAGCTGAAATGCTGCTGTCCGTAAGGGACTTAAAGTACAGCTTATCGGTAGCATCGCTTGCGTTTGATATAAGCTCACGCAGGAAAATTTCCTTGTGGGTGTAAATTGAATTAATCATCATATCAAGGAGCTTTTTGCTTTCAGCCTTGAATTGCTTTTTTCTCATATTAATCCTTCTTTCACTGATGAATTAGCACTCTCAATATCCGAGTGCTAAAAATATTATAAACCTTTTATCCGTTTTGTCAAGCCCTAATTGGCTTACGCTCTTGAATTATTGTTAAAATATGATATAATATCCTAAATTATTTTTATAGGAGCTTATAAATGGCAGGTTCAAAATCAACTCGCAACTCGATAATTCTTGTGCTTGCTGCGCTTATATGGGGTATTGCTTTTGTTGCGCAGAGCGAGGGTGATGACGTTATCGGGCCCTATGCCTTTACTTCAATAAGGTATTTAATAGGAGGCGTCGTGCTTTTGCCCGTTATCGCAATTCTTGATAAAACGGGGCTTTCTGCAGAGAAACCTAAAACTAAGGCGGAGAAAAAAACGCTGCTTATCGGAGGACTTTGCTGCGGAATCTGCGTTGCCTTTGCCTCAATTCTTCAGCAGGTGGGGATTTATCTCGGTACTTCAGCGGGAAAGGCGGGCTTTCTTACCGCTTGTTACATTATTCTTGTTCCGATTCTCGGGATTCTTTTTAAAAGAAAATGCGGAATTAACGTCTGGATTTCAGTTATTATTGCTATTATCGGGCTGTACCTTCTCTGTATTAAGGGCGGGTTTACTATAGAAAAAAGCGATATGCTCGTTCTCGCGTGTTCGCTGCTGTATGCCTGCCATATTCTTACTATTGACCATTTCCTGTTAAAAAACGTTCATCCCGTAAGAATGGCGTGTCTTCAGTTTTTCGTCTGCTCGCTTATTGCATGGTTACCCGCGTTTTTTGTTGATATGGGCGCTGATATAACGAGGCTTCCGTCACTTCTTGCAGCTGCATTTTCGGGCAAGGCTCTGGTTGCAATACTGTATACGGGCGTTATGTCGTCGGGTGTAGCCTATACGCTTCAGATTGTAGGTCAGAAGGACGTTAACCCGACTGTCGCTTCGCTTCTTATGAGCCTTGAAAGCGTGTTTTCGGTCATCGGAGGATGGCTGATACTCCACGATGTGCTTTCGGTAAGGGAACTTCTCGGCTGCGGAATAATGTTCTGCGCTATCGTTCTCTCGCAGTTGCCAACGGAAAAACTAAAAAAACAATAATTTGAGGCGGTTTGTAAACCGCCTCTTTTTTTTGAATAAAAAAAGAAAAAAGCCTTGACCGTAGCCAAAACTCTTTTCTTTGTGGAGTAATATTTATGTAAAAAAATCTAAAGCAAATTTGCCTGCCTCAGCAGGGTATGTAATAGAGGGTGGCTCAGTAGGTTATCAGCCGTTCTTCCCTCTGTTGCGCTATATTATATACCGCTTTTTTCAAAATGCAAGCCCTTTTTTGCACTTTCTAACATAATGTCATAATGCACAATGAAAACTAAAATATTTTGTACAAATTGCACAAACTATTCCATCTGTTTGCCAAGAAATGAGGCTGCAACCTGAGCAAGCTTAATCTCTGCCTCGTCGGGTAAATTCCCGTTTTCACTTTCAAGTATTGCAACCGCGCCCGAAACGTCGCCGCCGTACATAATGGGATAAACGACCTCTGCTTTTCTGTCGTAGCCCTCAATAGCGTTAATCGGCGGAACTGTATCGGTTTTAATGTGAATCTGCCTGTTTTCCATAAGCTCCTCGAGCGAGCGCGTTACCCGCCTTTCAAGTACCTCGCGCTTGCTTATTCCCGAAACGGCTATAACGTGGTCGTTATCCGTAATCGCAACGGGAAAACCCGCGTCCTTATGAATAACGTCAGCATACTGCCTTGCAAAATCCGAAAGCTCGCCAATCGGCGAGTATTTTTTAAAAATAACCTCACCCTCGCTGTCAGTATAAATCTCCAGCGGGTCGCCCTCTTTAATGCGGAAGGAGCGGCGTATTTCCTTTGGTATTACAACCCTTCCGAGGTCGTCAATCCTTCTGACAATTCCAGTTGCTTTCATTTTAATTCTCCCTTTTAAATGTATTACTGTAATATTTTGTACATTCTGAGTAATTTAATACCAAACAATAAATGGAAGATGTTAGAAAACAAGGTTATTCGTATATTATTGCAGCAAAAAAGGAGGCGTCGCCTCCTTTTTTTAATATAATACAGCTTTTTGTTATTGTCAACTTAATAAAACCTTTCATTTAAATAGATTTAGTATCCGTTGTATAGTTAAGGCTGTAACAAATTTAATTGCCCAACGCTTTAATTAATTAGATCAAGCGCTCTTAAAAAAATAATTTAACGTTTGTCAATGATTTTAACAAATTATAGCGTGTTTACGCTATATTGTTTTTAGTAGCTTAACATATTTACCTTGCTCATCTTCGCCAATGAAGATAACTTTATTAAAACCGCAATCAATATATAATTTCAAAGCTGGATAGTTATCCAAATCCACTCCGATTGACATCTCTGTATACCCGAGTTCTTTCGCTTTGTCGGTTATGAAATTAATAAGCATTTTACCGATTCCAAGCCGCCTGTATTCCGGTTTAACTATCAAATGAGAAACATAAACACGCTGATTTTGAATGGTATAATCCAAATCGTTCATTTCTTGAACTAAAGATATTTTGCCTATGAATTCATCACCGTCTTTGCAGATATAAGTAATACGGTTGCCACTCAAAAGCTCTTGATAGAATTTATCTGCAAGCTCCTTGTGCTTCTCCATATCCCATATGCTGCTACATTTAGAATAGTCTTCAAGTTTTAATAATTCTATAATCATTTTAAATCTCAATCCAATATCTTTCTAAATATTCATCACTATCCGGCAGTTTCACAGTGCTTTCATATATGCCGCCATTTGAAAGAATTGTTTTTCTGCTTCCTTTGTTGTCACTAAGGCAGGTAACAAGAACCTTGCTCATCCCCAATTCTTTACAAAATGTCAATGCTTCTCCGAGCATTTCTTTGGCATATCCCTTTCTGCGCTCGGTTGGTCTTACAGAATAACCGATATTCCCACCGTACTTTTCCAAAAAATCATTAAAATAGTGGCGTACTTGTATCATACCGACTATTTTATTATTGTTTTCATTTGCATAGATAAACTGCGTCGCCTGAACTAATCCCTTCGGCACGGTTTCCTTTGCCAAGAATAATTTATTATACGCAATCCATTCAAACGGATTCTCCATTCTTTTGAGAGCGCCGGTACCGTCAAAGGTGCTACCATATTTTATCAATTCTTCTCTGTATGCTTTTATTTCATCAGCATATTCTATTGTTGGCATTAATAGTTTCATAATCACAAATTAAACCTTTCCTTAATCATTTTTGCAGTTTCTTCCGCTGAAAGATTCGTATTATCAATCTTGATATAATTCTCAAACGGTATTTCTCCATCGTAACTTTCAATACGGTAATTGCTGTCATCTTCAATTAATCTTTTGTTCGACAATTCGATATCGCGCTTTGACGGTTTGTTTTTCAATCGGTTTTCACTGCCGTTTCTTTCAAGCCTTACGCTCTGCGGAGCAACGAGCTCAACATAATAGAACTCGGTATTATACGGCTCAAAAATGCTTTTGATATGCTCAATATAATCCCAATCCTGATGGTCAAACGCACACATATAAGTAAATATCAAGCCGTATTTATCACTTTTGGCAAATTCTTCAAAGATAATCTCACGGAATCTTTTGATTGCGTTCCCGTTAAAATCACCGAATATTTCCAATATTGGCTCTATGCTCATATGATTATGAAACAGCCTTAAATCCGTTATTTTTGTCAGCTCTTGACCTACTGTCATTTTACCGACAGCGGCATTGCCGATAATAAATACTAATTTCATTTTATCGCCTCCATAAAATAATAAGCCGCTGGTGCTGTACACCAACGGCTTTGTAATATCTCACCTGATAATACTATTCCGAAAATGAGTACAGCAAACTAGCCCTGTCCATATATCTGGCAGAGTGATTTCTTCTGTGCATATTATGAGAAGAGATAAACATCATTTGCTGTTCCTTTCAAGTATTTTGTTTAGAATACCATAGTTGCATTTATTTGTCAACTAAGCAGCTTTTTCAAAAATCCATTGATAAAATCTATTAATTAATTAAACGCCACTTTTTGCTGTTTTTTTTACTGCTCAAGAACAGAGAAAAATACAAATTGTTTTAACAGATTCATTTTTGCATATCCTTAATCATTTTGAATGTAATTATTTGTAAAATTCAATTTTTTACTGGTCAAGACGGAAATGCGCGGAACGATTAATTTTCATTTGTCAAGCCCCAATTTTCGCTTAATCATGTCTTTTTTTGTCATTTTTTTGTACATTTTTGCATATCAGATTGACTGAATTCTTCTGAAATGTAAAAATAACATAGAAAAATGTTAAAGGGGCGATGGCTATGATTTTTGATATTTCTGATTCTACATTCAAAACAATATTTGACGATGAAAAATTACACTTACCATTAAAATGGACTGGAGTGAATTTTTCTGGTACCCTTGAAAGTTTATTTAAATATTATATAAATAGACTTGAAAAACTAACTAATGAAAAAAACACCAGAAGAATGAATATATGTATTGACAATGTGAAAAGCGTCTGTGGGTTGATTAGAAGCTCAGTACAGTATTATTTAGATGGTTTCCCCTCAAAAGCATATGATTCTTTTGATGAAGCAATGAAAATATTAATGCAAAATCAATTAAAAATATATCAAAAAAGCGCTTCGGAAAACATTGAAAACATAAAAGATGACTTGGATCTATATCGAGTAGTTTGTGTTTGGGAAAACACTCCCTATAATAGGAGCCGCGTATTTCATACTCCATATACATTGAGGTCAAAAGTATCGACAAATCGATATAGTATTGCTGGCTATCCAAGTTTATATTTGGCAACTAATATTGACTTGTGTTGTGAAGAAATACATTATAATCCACATGCTAGTCTTGCAATAGCTGCAAGATACAAACT
The DNA here is from genome assembly GCA_002371215.1 of Ruminococcaceae bacterium UBA3751. Lineage (GTDB taxonomy): Bacteria > Bacillota > Clostridia > Oscillospirales > Acutalibacteraceae > Eubacterium_R. The sequence goes on from DFGL01000075.1 coordinate 13,335, forward strand.
TGAACGAAATGAAAAATACAATAACACGCATATTAGCGTTATAGAATTAGCAGTAAAGCCACAAGACTTTTTTGAAGACAGAAACTATACTGATTATAATAAAAGAAGTTTTGGGAATTTATTAAATAATTCAGAAATAAAAAAAGCATATTTATTATGGTATCCATTAATTGCAGCATGCTCATATATAAGACCAAACAAGAGCGATCCTTTTGCTGCTGAATATATTGTGCCTCAATTGCTGATGCAATGGGTGCGTATAGAGATCGCTGAACCAAGAAACGGATTTGACCAACTAATTGGAATACGGTACTTTTCTTGTGCTTCAATAAAGGCATCAGACATGGGGTTTAATTATGTTTTTCCTGTGAGCGGCAAGCAAAAATCGTCCGAATACCCATACTGTCCTGTTCTTATGAAGGCATTTAAACTTACTAAGCCCCACTTTCTCAGTGAATACTATGATATGCGGGAATGTGAACGAGACTTAAGAAACGACTATGATATGAACTTCATAGACAGTTGATTATTTTATACAAAGGAAGGTTAAATAATCATGAAAAAGTTAAGAGTAAAACTTGAAAACTGTTACGGAATTCCTAAATTCGACTATGAATTTGATTTTGAGAATAAAAATGCTTATGTTATTTATGCTTCAAACGGATTGATGAAAACATCAATTACAAAAACATTTGATGCGATTTGTAACGGAGAGAGCCCTGTTGAGGAAATCTTTGGAAGAACCCCCTCCTTTTCAATTACAGATGAATCAGGAAATCCTATAACGAATGAAAACACTCTTGTTGTAAAATCATATGATGAGAGCTACTCTTCTAAGAATCTCTCAGCCCTTATAATGAAAGAGCATCTCAAAATTGATTATGACCGAATTACAAAATCCATATTAGAAGAAAAAGAAAGATTCATTCAAAAAATGGATTATAAGTTCAATAAAGGGACATCTTTTGAATCTGAGTTTAATTCAACATATAATTGTGAAAACATGTTGGATAAACTTGAAGAAATAATGGATAGTGGTATAGGAAAAATTTACCCATTAGATTTTACAACTATCAATTATGCCGATGTATTTAACGATAAGGTTAAAGCGTTTATTGACAAGAACTTTAAAGAATTAGTTGAATACAAAAACGAATATGAAGAACTAGTTAATAACTGCAAATATTTTAAACAAGGTACATTTAGTCAGTATAATGCTAACAATGTATATTCTTCACTTGATGAAAATGGTTACTTCAATGCTGGACATACTTTGGTTTTGAATGATAATTCTCAGATTGTATCTGCTGATGAGTTTAATGCATTAATTGAAAGCGAAAAACAAAAAGTATTCAGCGATCCCAAACTTCTTAAAAAATTTGAAAAGATTGATAAGAGCCTTTCAAAGAACGCACAATTAAGAGTATTCAGAAATATAATTGAAAACCATTTAGAATTAGTTAGTGAACTTGTGCCATTTGATTCATTCAAGAAAAAGTGCTGGAACAGTATTCTTAACACGCATATATCTGATATTAGATTGTTGGTAGATGAATACAAAAAAGCTAAATGTGATATCAAAAAAATACAAGATGAAGCAAACAAACAAAGTGATGATTGGAAATATGTAATTGATATTTTCAGCAAACGTTTTAAGGTGCCCTTTACTGTTTCTATTGGTAATCAGGAAGATGTAATATTAAGAAACGAGGTTCCTAGTTTTGTTTTCAAGTATAAAGATGACATTACTAATGATGAAGCAATTGTTGACCGTTCCAAATTAAATGATTTGTTAAGTGGAGGGGAACGTCGTGCTTTATACCTAATGAATATTGTTTTTGAACTTGAAGCTCTAAAGAAAGAAAATAAGAAAGCATTAGTTATTTGTGATGACATAGCCGAATCATTTGATTATAAGAATAAACACGCAATAATTGAATACTTATATGAAAACTACAATAGTGATAATTTTAAGTTTTTAATACTTACACATAATTTTGATTTCTTTAGAACCATTTCTTCAAGATTGTTATCTACTGATAGGCATTATTCTCTTATGGCTTATCTTGATGCAAATCATAACGAAATCAAACTGCGTCAAGGGATGTATTTAAATAGTGTATTTAATTATTGGCATAAAAATATTAGAAACAATGATTCTATAACTCTTGCCGTTATTCCATTTATCCGTAATATAATTGAATATACTAAATCAACCGGAGATCCAGATTATCTAACTCTTACAAATCTATTGCATTATAAGCCATTTAGCGATACACCAACTAGTGATATTACATTTGCTGATTTGTCAACGATTGTAAAAAAGACTTGGAATGATGTCGAAATATTAGATTATAAAACACCAACAGACAAAGTTTTTAATCTGCTTATTGATACAGCTAAAGATTTAACCAGTAATAAAACAGACGATCTGTTTACTTTAGAAGATAAAATAGTGGTTTCTATGGCGATAAGGCTGATAGGCGAAAAAATACTAATTGAAAAGTTGATAGATGCCGGTGTAATGGAAGATGATATAAAGAATATAAACAAAAACCAAACAGGAATACTAGTTGATATGTACAAGAATCATTATGGCAGAGATGATGATTTGATTCAAATTATTCAGCCAGTACTGTTATTTACATCCGAAAACATTCACATAAATTCATTTATGTATGAGCCATTAATAGACACCAGTCCTAATGAACTTAAAATTGTATTTGGCACCCTAATTCCTTTATTTGATGCGTAATTAAAAAACGAATCGCCAGTCATATTAATTGTGACTGGCGATTATTCTTATTTATATATCAATTCATTGTTTACAATCTCTCTAGCTTGTTTAGTGACATTGTTCATTGCCTGCACCCAAACCATCATATCCTCGGCTTTGAGCTGTTCGGTAATGCCTTGCTGCTCTTTGAGTGCTTCACAAGGCGGTTATACATCTCGCTTGCTCTGCCTATGTATTTATTTTCCGATGCAACGCTCTGAGAACTGAAGCATTGCATAACAGAACTTTTCATACGGTGTCAATGATGTATGTAACGGTCGCCCTCTTTAATGCGGAAGGAGCGGCGTATTTCCTTTGGTATTACAACCCTTCCGAGGTCGTCAATCCTTCTGACAATTCCAGTTGCTTTCATTTTAATTCTCCCTTTTAAATGTATTACTGTAATGTTTTGTACATTCTGAGTAATTTAATACCAAACAATAAATGGAAGATGTTAGAAAACAAGGTTATTCGTATATTATTGCAGCAAAAAAAGGAGGCGTCGCCTCCTTTTTGCCGTATTTAGACTATCTGTTATTGAAGTCTCTGCACGCCTGATAATAAGCCCTGATGTTTTCTTCGTTTACCGTCGGCGCTAAATCGCAGCCTGAAGAAAGCACAAAATTCGGATAAGGCTTCATTTCCTCTAACAGTGAGGTTGTTTTTTCATAAACGTATTCGGGCGTGCCAATAAAGAATACTGATGAAGGGTCAAGATTACCGAACGCCAGGATGTCCGAATCAACCTGCGGCATAATATCCTTCATATTTACTCCGTTTCCGAAATGCAGTCCCTTACAGCCTGTACCGCACATACTTTTTACCGATTTTGTGACCCGTCCGCAATCGTGAAGTATGAGGAAAAAGTAGTCGTCCTGATACAACTCGACAAGCTTTTTTATATACACGGACGAAAACTCATCGCACGCGTCGGGCGAAAGCAGGTCGGCAGAATTCATCCGTAACGCTGAAATACAAAACGCCGCAGGATTTACTTGGTATGAGCGCACCTCCGTCGTTTACGGTGATTCCTATAAGGGTGGGGTCTGCAAGTTCAGACAGCTTATTCATATCATTTGTATCCATACCGAAAAAGCCCGGTCCGTACTCTTCGCTGATACAGGAATCCGCACTGAGTTTTTTTATGATTTCGTCCCGTATTGAATCAATAAAAGCCGTGCCCCACATATCGGCAATAAACTGTTGTGCCGACGTTAATTCATCAGTCTTAAAGCTCCCGATGCTTATAAAACAGATGTAAACGCCATTGACTGTTTCAGGTTTAAAATATTCAAAAGCTTTACATCTGATTGTTTCATCTTTAATTTTCAGCCCGTTTTCTGACAGAGAAATGCTGTTAGAGCCGTAATAGCTGATAACGGCGGCGGGGTTTATTTCACTTTTTAATGCTTCTAAAACGGGGAAGGCTTTGTCTTTTATCAGTTTTGAATACGGCTTTTCTCGGTTTAATTCATTCATACGAAGAAAAATGTTTACAGCTTTATTTTTCAGAGCCTCATATTCAAAACGGATAATTTTATTTTGCAGCATTATTTCACATTCCTTTTTTAAGAAACGGTACTTTTTAATAATAACATATATTAAGTAAAAAAACAACTTCTTATTGATTAACGCTCCTGCCTTTACCGCCTCAGCCTTATTGATTATTACCTTACTTCACCCCTCGGAGTTTTTGGACTTCTCTTGATGCGGCATTGATTTTGTGATTTCCGTAAAAACTGAGTTTGTTAATTTGTTAAGCGGAGAAGGTCGTCAATTCTTTGCGCACCTCCTGCTGTTTTCATTTTTATTCTCCCAATTACGTATTACTGTAATAATTTATACATTTATTATATTGAAATAACTAATTAAATAGTGTAAAATAATCCTGTTAACAGAGGTGAAAAATATGAAAAAGATACTTGTTGTAGTCGATATGCAGAATGACTTTGTGGACGGCGCTCTCGGTACAGCCGAGGCGGTTGCAATAGTGCCGCAGGTTGTTAAGGAAATCAGTGAATTTGACGGCGAAATAATTGCAACCTTCGATACTCATTCTGAAAATTATCTTGAAACCGCGGAGGGTAAAAAGCTTCCCGTAACCCACTGCGTAAAGGATACGAAGGGCTGGCAGCTTAATTCCGACGTTCAGGCGGCGCTTGATAAAAAAGGCTATAAGCAGGTTATCAAGTACACCTTCGGCAGTACTGAATTGCCTGAAATAATCAGGGAATGTGTTGGCACTGAGGATTTTGAAATTGAGCTTATCGGGCTTTGCACGGATATCTGCGTTGTATCCAACGCCCTGCTTTTAAAGGCTAATTTTTATGAGAACAAAATCAGCGTTAAAGCGAGCTGCTGTGCGGGCGTAAGCCCTGAAACCCACAACGCGGCGCTTGATACGATGAGATGCTGCCAGATTGATATAGTATAGGAGAAAAGATATGTTTGATGCATTAAAGGTTAAAAACGAATGCGTTCAGTGGATTCGCGATTTCTTTGAGGAAAACGGCAAAGGCTGTAACGCAGTTGTAGGAATTTCGGGCGGTAAGGACAGCTCAATCGTTGCCGCTCTGTGCGTTGAGGCGCTCGGTAAGGACAGAGTTATCGGTGTTCTTATGCCCAACGGAGAACAGACGGATATTGATATGGCAAAGCTTCTTGTTAACCATCTCGGTATTAAGCACTATATAGTCAATATCAAGGATACAATTGATGCAATTCATAAAAGCATTCCGTTTGAGCTCTCAGAGCAGAGCGTAACAAACCTTCCGCCGCGTATCAGAATGTCAACTCTTTACGCAGTATCCCAGAGCCATAACGGTAGGGTTGCCAACACCTGTAATCTCTCTGAGGACTGGGTTGGCTATTCAACGAGATACGGGGATTCCGTAGGCGATTTCAGCCCCTGCTCTAATATTACTGTTCAGGAGATGAAGCAGATAGGCAGCCTTCTCGGGCTTCCCGACGTACTCGTAAATAAAGTTCCTATTGACGGCCTCTGCGGACAGACGGATGAGGACAAGCTCGGCTTTACTTATGCGACTCTTGATAAGTATATCCGTACCGGAGAGATTGAAAACCCTGAAACGAAGGAAAGAATTGACCGTTTGCACAGGATTAATAAATTTAAGCTTGAGCTTATGCCTTCGTTCAATCCCGATATTGAGGTTAAGGCTTAACCGAATATTAACATTGAGAAAGGCAAATATAATGAAACTTGAACCGATTATCGTATCTCTTCTTGATACGGATTTATATAAATTCAATATGGACCAGGTAATCTTCCATAAGCATACTGATTTATCGGGCGAATACTATTTTAAATGCCGCAATAAGGACGTTGTTTTCACTCCCGAAATGGTTGAGGAAATCAACGCCCAGATTGACCATCTCTGTACGCTGAAATTCACAAAGGTGGAGCTTGACTACCTGCGTTCAATCCGTTTTATCAAAGATGACTACGTTGAATTTCTCAGGCTGTGGCGCCCGATACGCGAATACGTTACTGCCGAACTTGCGGAAAACGGAGAGCTTGAGGTTGTAGTAAGGGGGCCGCTTTTTTCCGCAATGCAGTTTGAGATTTTTCTTCTTGAAATCATCAATGAAGTATATTTCCGTCTTAAGTACGATTACAGCGTGCTTCTTGACTCCGCAAAGGAAAAGTTTGAAAAAAAGATTGCGGATTTCAACAGCGGTAAATATACCTTCAAGTTTGCGGAGTTCGGCTGCAGGAGAAGGCTTTCCCGCGAGTGGGAGGACGAGGTTGTAAGAAGGCTTGCAACTGAAACCGATAACTGTATCGGTACTTCAAACGTTTACCTTGCTATGAAGTATAATCTCACCCCTATAGGTACATATGCCCACGAGTTCGTTCAGATGTATCAGGGTATAGATTCAATTCCGCTCGCCTATACCAACCACTATGCTATGAAGGATTGGTACGATGAGTACGACGGCGACAACGGAACGGCGCTCACCGATACAATTACAACGGATTTGTTCCTGCTTGATTTTAACCGCTCAAACGTCAATAACTATTCGGGCGTTCGCCACGATAGCGGCGACCCGTACGAATGGGGCGAAAAAATTATAGCTCATTATAAAAAGTACGGCGTCGACCCTAAGAGCAAACTGCTTCTCTTCAGCGACAGCCTTGATTTTGATAAGGCGCAGAAGCTTTATGACGCTTTTAAGGACAGAACGAAGGTTTCCTTCGGTATAGGCACCTTCTGTACTAACGACACCTGCGAAAAGGCGCTCAATATCGTAATCAAACTTCAGTATGTAAACGGCAGACCCGTTGCAAAACTCTCGGATACTCCGTCAAAAGCTATGTGCCGCGATACGGATTATCTTGAATACCTCAAAAGGTCCGTTGATTTCAGACTTAAAAGAGAATCATAAAAAAGTGCTAACCACGCCGGATACTATAAGTACGGTGTTCTGTAGGGGACGGCGTCCCCGACGTCCCGCGCGCGCAGCACCCTATAAATAACACAAATAAAAGCGGCAAGAACGTTGAGTTCTTGCCACTTTTTGTTATTTTATTTTATAAGAGTTTTATCAAGCCCTCTTTTTGTAATAACATAGTATAAAAGAGTGCCGAGTAAAAGCATTACTCCAAGCTCGCCGAGCGCTACAAGTCCGCCCTGAATGAAAAAGTCGCCTATATGGAAAGGTCCTTCGATAAAGAAAGCTTCAATCTCCCAGCCAACTATAATTCCGTTCCAGATTGCGGGCATAAGCATAGCCCATAGGGGATAGCTCTTAATCTTTGCGTTTCTTAAAAGATAAATGCAAACCGATGAGCCGAGCGTTGCGAGCGAGCCGAAAATCATATCCAGTGGAAGCCCCTGCCCGATGCTCTGAAGGTTTGAAATAACGCAGCCCAGCGTTAATCCGGGAATAGCGGCGGGCGTAAACAGCGCAAGAATGTTAAGCGCTTCGCTCGCCCTGAACTGAACGGCAGCGGTTGTCGTTCCCGGAAGCAGAGCTCCCTGAGCAAGCGTGAGTGCGGCGTACATAGCTGCAATGATTGCAGCCTGAGCAATGTAGGTTACCTTTTTGTTCATAATTCAATTCTCCTTAGTTTTGTTGAAGCAGGTTGTGCCAAGTACTGCTTTGCCGGCTTGATATTTAACCTCTCGGTTTAGCCGACTGTGCTATTATAACACAGAAAATCAAAATTGCAAGTGCAACATTGATATTATTTTACAATATGATATAATCTAATAAGATGTTAAAAGGGAGGGGTAATATGATTCTTGAAAAGCTGCCGTACAGGCTTACCGTATGTAAGGTTTCATCCGTTGATGATATATGTCTTGATAAGGAGATATTCTTTATCGGCAAAACGGATGAGGAAATATCGCTCGTCTGCAAAACTGAGGATACCCCGCCGAAAACCTCTGAGCGCGACGACGGATGGAGGGGTTTTCGCATTAAGGGACAGCTTGATTTTTCGCTTATCGGAATACTCTCTGAAATTTCCGCCGTGCTCGCTGAGAATAAAATCGGACTTTTCGCCGTTTCAACATATAATACGGATTATATCCTCGTTAAAGAGGAAAACTTTATTAAGGCGCTAAGCGCTCTTGAAAAATCCGGCTACGGTATTGTTTAAGCAAAATATAATATTGTAGTTTATCCCAAATAGTGATATAATATTTAAAACTTTTTATGGACGGTAAAAAATATGAACTGTAAAAACTGCGGAGCAAAGCTAAAAGAAACGGCAAGGGTTTGTCCGAACTGCGGAGCGTTTGTTGACGATTCCTCGGGATATACTCTGCTCACTGCCGACGACAGAATTGAGGATTTTTATTCAAGCGACGGTAAAGCAAAAAAGAAGGGTAGTCTCGCCTTCGTTATTTCGCTTATTCTAACCGTTGCCATTATCGGCGCGGGAGCATACTATTATTTTGCAAATATCAAGCCGCGCAAGGTTGAAACGCCTTCGGTAACTTTTTCATCCGGCAGCGGAATAATAAACGATGACGAGCCCGTAATCTACGTTGCTATTGAAAAAAACGCTGATATTCAGTATATCCACGGCGTATCTCTTTACAAAGCGGACTACAGTGAAAGCGGAATACCGAAAAATGCCGTTTCCGTTTCAAGCGACTATGAGTATACAAAGAACGTTGACGATACCTTCCGCGCGATTTTCTTTGATACGGAAAAGCTCGATTTAAAGAAAAACGAGGTTTATTCTTTTACCTTTGAAATTAAAATGAGCTTTAAAGACAGCGACGATGTTTTTACCTACGTTCAGAAGGCGGAAATCAGCGGCGATATAAAGGACGACGCTTCGGATATTGTTTTTGACCATACAACAAGCGGGCAGAGCGATACGGATAATTCGGAAACTACTGAGAAAGCAACCGAAAAGAGCGAGGAGGAAACAACCAAGGCTAAAGAAAACCCGGTTGATAATTCGTTCATCTATGAGAGCTACTGGTACAATAAACCCTATGACGACGGTGAATTAAAAACAATAATCGCTCTTAAATTCAACGAAAATAATACCTTCGTTTCAACTAAATATGAAAAGAAGGGCGACGCTGATTTCGTTGTCAGTACGGAAAACGGAACGTTTAAAATAGAAAACGGTGAAATTGTTATATCGAACGGCGAGGGAACAGAAAACACAAAGTATAAAATCGGTAATAATACTCTTACCGAGGAGCAAAACGGCGAAATTGTTCAGACCCTTACCGCCCGTAAATATAACAGCGTTAAAAACGCAGAGGATTTCTTCGGAATATAAAAAAGCGGCTGTATTTTAAAATACAGCCGTTTCTTTTTTAGTTGTTAGGAATATGCTGGAAGCTTTTAAATATTTCTTTTAGTAAAGCTTCGTAATCGCTTTCCTCTTTCTGAATTTCTTCAATTATAAGCCCTGTGTAGCTGAGCGACATACAGTGGATAAGAAATCCGTAATCTCTGTTTATAAGGTTATGGGTTTTTCTTTTTTTGCTGAGGTATGAATTGATATAGTTTTCAAAGCTTTCGCTTAAAAGATTAAAAATCAAAAGGAATTCTGTGGAATTAGCTGCTCCCCTGATGAGAGAATCATATCTGTTAAGAAAATCCGTATAGAGCTTTGCGCTTTCTATCCAGTTTCCTTCAGTCTGACTCCTACAGATAGCCTCCGTTTCCGATTCGATAGCCCATTTTAACATTTCGTGAATATCGTCAAAATGGTAGTAGAACGTCTGGCGGCTTATTGAGCACTTTTCAACCAGGCTTGTTACTGTAATCTTTTCATATCTCTCACTTTTTGTTAACTCTAAAAATGCGTTTACCAGGGCGCATTTTGCTTTACTTGCCATTGATTATTTACCTCTTGAATTATTTAGCATTGAACAATATAACACAAATGGACATAAAATGCAACTGATTTCTATTAAAATCGAATAAAAAGTTTTTTTAACACATAATATCAAAATAGATTATGTGTAAAAGCAAAAGTGAATAAATATTATAGCGCCTTATGAAACTTTTTTAGCTAATAATGAAAAAAATAAAAAATTAATAGTTTTTTTATTGAACTATTATATTTTGTGGTATATAATTACTATGTTATCGATGAATAGATTTAGGAGAAGAAATAAATGTCAAAATCAAAAGTAGTTATTGCAGGAATTGTTTTAATTGTTTTGGTAATTATAGCGTCGTTTTCGGCGTTTTCAATCGTTCAGTCAAAAACGGTTGCCGATGTCGCTTCGCCCGTAGCCGATGAGGTAAAGGCGGATAAGGTATCGTTTAAATGGAAAAGAGCTTCGGGAGCGGATGGGTACTATATCTATCAGAGCCCCTCGGGCGAAAACTCGTTTGAAAAAATCGCAACCGTTAAGGGCGAGGGAACCAATAAATACACTGTTGATAAATTAGAGCAGGCAACGGATTACGATTTTTATATTACCGCGTTTAAGAATACGTCAGCCGATGAGGCGGAGGTTGAGAGCAAGAATTACGAAACCGTTAAGGTTACAACTCTTCCCTCTAAGCAGAATATAACAAAAGCAGAATCTCCGGAAGAGGGAGCTCTTACCGCTGAATGGGAAATAAACGCCAAGGCTACGGGCTACGTTGTTCAGTACGTCAAGGGCAACGGCAGCGATTTCGGCGAGGCAACCTCAAAGGAAATAGCCGATAAGGCAAAGGCAAACGTTGAACTCAAGGAGCTTGAGGTTAAGGCAAATTACGCCCTTCGCGTTCGCACATATATTGCTAAAGGCGAGAACGTGATATACGGTGAATGGAGCGACCCAAAAACCGTTAAAATAGCCGATAAGATTGCAGTTTCGTCAACTGTTGACCCCTCAAAACCGATGATAGCGCTGACCTTTGACGACGGTCCGCTTACCGTTAAGGTATCAGAGAGGATTCTTGACGCGCTTGAAAAATACAATGCGCGCGCTACCTTCTTTATGGTAGGAAACCTTACCGTTGACCGCGCCGAAAATCTTAAGCGCAAGGTTCAGCTTCACTGCGAAATCGGTAACCATACCTGGAACCATGAGCATTACGGCAAAAACGTAACCGCACAGGATATAAGCAAGGCGAGCGATGCAATTGAAAAAGCCTGCGGACAGAGGCCTACCGCCTTCCGTTCACCCGGCGGAAATACGACGGAGACCATCAGAAACGAGTGTAAGAAAGAAAATATGGCGCTTTACTACTGGTCGCTTGATACCGAGGACTGGAAGTACAGAAATGCCGACCACGTTTATAAAGCCGTTATGAACAACGTTCAGGATGGAGATATAATCCTTATGCACGAGATTTATCCGAGCACGGCAGAGGCTGTTGAAAGAATGGTGCCCGAGCTTGTTAAGAAGGGCTATCAGCTCGTGACCTGCGAAGAGCTTATTAAAGCTAAAACGGGCAAAAATCCCGAGGCGGGTACTCAGTATCTTAACGCAACAACCGTTAAGAACGAAACATCGTGATTTTTCGGGCGGAGTAATTCCGCCCTTATTTTTAAAGGAGTATTGTTTTGAAAAAGTTTATTGCGTTTTTACTCTCCCTTTTACTGATATTTACGCTGTGTGCTTTTCCTGTCAGCGCGTTTGAAGGGGATGAGCCTGAAACGGAGCAGCATGAGCATAGCCTGAGTTTTGTTGAAGGTACACAGCCCGATTGTGAAACGCAGGGCATTGCTTCATATTATTACTGTAGTGAATGCAAAAAAATGTTTACCGATGAATCTGCGGAGATTGAACTTACCGAAGAAGAGCTTATTATCCCCGCCGGCCATACTCTTGTCCTTCACAACGCAGTTCCCGAAACCTGTACAAAAGACGGCAGCCGCGCCTACTATGAGTGTACGGCTTGTCAAAAACTGTTTAAGTATTCCAATCCCGAAAAGGAAACTACAGCCGTTGATGAGCTTATTCCGATGCATGACCATAAACTTGCGTTTAAAGCCGCAGTCTTTGCAACCTTTAACCGTGACGGAATCACCGAAGGCGCGTATTGCTCGGAATGTAAAGCGGTAATCGTTCCTCAGAAAATAATTAAAAAATACGGCGTTCCGAAGCTCAAAAAGGCTAAAAAAGGTAAAAAACGCTTAACTGCCGTATGGAAAACTGTTGCAAGCGTTGACGGCTACGTCGTTCAGGTAAGCCTTAAAAAGAATTTTAAAAAGAAAATGACTTATACCGTTAAAAATCAGAGCACCTCTGAAAAAACAGCAACGGGACTTAAAAGCAAAAAGAAATACTATGTCCGCGTCCGCGCGTATAAAAAGATTAACGGAAAGAAAAAATATTCAAAATGGTCAAATGTTAAAGCCGTTAAAGTAAAATAAAACTTCAATAAATCACAACAGAATATCCTGAGCATATAATGAAAAAGCAATTAGTTTTTCGGTGATGATATGCTTCTTATGGGACTTATGATACCGTTTGCCGGAACTGCAGCAGGTTCGGCGGCGGTATTTTTTATGAAAAATAAATCAAAAGCGTGTGCTCAAGCATTGCTTTCGGGCTTTGCCGCAGGGGTTATGGTAGCGGCCTCAGTTTGGTCGCTTTTAATCCCTTCAATAGAGATGACTGAGGGAGGTTTGCGCTTTCTTCCTGCCTCAATCGGACTCGTTTTTGGCGTTATAATACTGATTTTGCTTGACTCTCTTGCCTCACGGTTTTATGAAAAACGGGAGAAGGAACGGGGAATAAAGAAAACTGCAATGCTTATAACCGCGGTAACGCTTCATAATATTCCCGAGGGTATGGCTGTCGGCGTTTCTCTTGCCGCCGCATTAAACGGAAAGTCAGAGGTTGAGCTTGCTTCGGCGCTTGCGCTGTCCGTCGGCATTGCAATTCAGAATATCCCTGAGGGAGCGATAATCTCAATGCCGCTCAAAGCACAGGGTAAGCCTAAATATAAGGCGTTTTTCGGCGGAGTTATGTCGGGAATAGTCGAGCCCGTTTTCGGCTTTTTGACAGTTCTGTTTACAAAAACGGTACAAAGCGCAATGCCGTATCTTTTAGCCTTTGCAGCGGGCGCTATGCTTTTTGTTGTAGTTGATGAGCTGATTCCCGAAGCAAAGCAGGAAAAGCGTTCTTATGCTCTCCCAATCGGCTTCACGGCGGGATTTACCGTAATGATGATTCTCGACGTCTGTTTCGGTTGATTCTTTATGATAGTTTGCTGTTTTTAAGAGAGGTAATGCTTAAGCACGGCTTTAAGCCGCTCCCGGAGGAATGGTGGCATTTCACTTTGGAGAACGAGCCTTATCCGGATACCTATTTCACCTTCCCGATTAACAGCAATTCAATTAAATAATAAAAAATGGCTGAGTCTGACTCAGCCATAATTTTTTATATTGTTTTTTAATACTTTTTGAGCTGCTCCTCGTCAAAGGTTGAGAGGAATTCATCGTAAGAGCCCTTTCTGTCAATAAACTTGTCGCCGGAAACCTCAATTATTCTGTCCGCAACGGTCTGTACAAACTGGTGGTCGTGAGAGGTGAAAAGCACCGTCTCGGGATAACGGATTAAGCCGTCGTTGAGCGCGGTAATGCTCTCAAGGTCAAGGTGGTTAGTAGGCTCGTCAAAAACAAGAACGTTAGCGCCTGAAACCATCATTTTGCAGAGCATACAGCGTACTCTCTCGCCGCCTGAAAGCACCTTGCAGATTTTTAGAGCCTCGTCGCCCGAGAATAACATCCTTCCGAGCCAGGTTCGTATATCGCTCTCGTGCTGCTGGTCGGCGTCTGTATACTGCCTGAGCCAGTCAACGAGGTTAAGCTCGTTTCCGTCAAAATATGCGCTGTTGTCGCTCGGGAAGTAGCTCTGCGTGGTTGTAACGCCCCATTTGTATGAGCCCTCGTCAGGCTCCATTTCGCCCATAATTATTTTAAACAGCGTCGTTTTTGCAACGGCGTCAGAGCCGACGAACGCAACCTTTTCTCTCGGGTGAATAACGAACGAAATATCGTCCAGCACCTTTCTGTCGCCGATAGTTTTTGTAAGGTGGTCAACGCGGAGAAGGTCGTTTCCGCACTCTCTGTCGGGTTTAAAGTCAACGTAGGGGAAACGGCGGGAGGAAACGGGCATTTCAAACATCTCAAGCGCGTCAAGCTGTTTCTTACGGCTCGTTGCCTGTTTTGATTTGGCTGCGTTTGCGGAGAAACGGTTGATAAAGTCCTGTAATTCCTTAATCTTCTGCTCGTTTTTCTTGTTCTGGTCGCGTGCCTGACGCTGGCGCATCTGCGTGTATTCGTACCAGAAATCGTAGTTACCCGTGTAAAGAGTAATCTTGCCGTAGTCAACGTCGCATATATGAGTGCAGACCTTGTTTAAGAAATGTCTGTCGTGCGATACAACAATAACTGTATTCGGGAAATCGAGAAGGAAGTTTTCAAGCCAGCTGATAGCCGCGAGGTCAAGGTGGTTGGTAGGCTCGTCAAGCAGAAGAATATCAGGCTCGCCGAAAAGCGCCTGCGCAAGCAGTACTTTTACTTTGAGGTCAGAGGGAAGCTCCGCCATTTTCATATAGTGGTATTCATCAGTAACGCCTAACTTATTCAGCATAAATTCCGCGTCGCTCTCAGCGTTCCAGCCGTCTAAATCGGCAAACTCAGCCTCAAGCTCGCCCGCCTTGATTCCGTCCTCCTCGGAAAAATCGGGCTTCATATAAAGCGCGTCCTTTTCCTCCATTATTTCAATAAGACGCGGATTACCCATAAGTACCGTTCGTACTACCTCGTATTCGTCGTATGCAAAGTGGTCCTGCTTAAGAACGGAAAGCCTTTCGCCGGGTGTAATATGGATTGTTCCCTTGCTCGGTTCAAGGTCGCCTGACAGTACTTTAAGGAAGGTGGATTTACCTGCGCCGTTAGCACCGATAATACCGTAGCAGTTACCGGGGGTAAACATAACGTTAACCCTTTCAAATAATGACCTTCCGCCAAACTGAACGGAAATGTTATCAGCCTGAATCATATCGCGTCTCCTTTAAAATTTAATGCGTGAAGAATTATAACACATTAATTATTTAATTACAAGTAAAAAATAATACTTGACAAATAAAAATAATAATATATAATATACACAGTACGAATATAAACTATTTTATGTGGGCCTCGGGTCCGCACATTTTTATTGTTTGGGGGTATTTTGATAAATGGCAAAGGAAAATACCGTTCAGAAGGTTGAACGGATAGTTAAGCCCTATGCTCAGGAGCTTGGGCTGAGCATCTGGGATATAACCTTCAAAAAAGAGGGAAGCGACTGGTTCCTTCGTATATTTATTGATAAGGAGGGCGGCGTTTCAATTGACGATTGCGTTGATTTAACCCACGCCGTATCAAAGCCGCTTGACGATGAGGACCCCGTCCCTCAGAACTATATGCTTGAAATCAGCTCTCCGGGAGTTGAAAGAGAGCTAACACGCGATGAGCATTTTAAAATGAATATCGGCAGCGCAGTGTTCCTTCGTACAATCCGCCCGATTGACGGAGCAAGGGATTTTAAGGGTACGCTTAAGGCGTATGAGAACAAAAAAATAACTATTGAGCTTGAAAACGGCGAGGAGCTTTCGCTTGAAAAGAAGGAAGCAAATTACGTTAAGCTCGATGATTTTGATATAAAGGATTACGTTTAATTCAAATTAAGATAAAGAGAGGTAAAACGGAAAAATGAGTAAGGAATTTTTTGAGGCGGTAAAAATGCTTGAGGCTGAAAAGGGAATCCCCGCCGATTATTTATACGAAAAAATCTCAAGCGCAATCGTAGTAGCAGCAAAACACGATTATAACGGTAAGGATATTGTTCATTGCGATATCGACCCCGAAAAGCAGAAAATAAAGGTTTACGTAAGAAAGAACGTTGTTGAAACCGTTGAGGATGAGGATACCGACCTCACTCTTGAACAGGCTCAGCTTATCCGCAAGTCTGCCAAGGTTGGTAAAACAATTGACATTCCGATTAAAACAAAGAACTTCGGAAGAATTGTTGCCCAGACTGCAAAGCACGTTATCCGTCAGGGTATCCGTGAGGCTGAAAGAGGACAGATGCTCCGTGAATTCCAGAGCAAAAATCAGGAGCTCCTCTCCGCCAAGGTTACAAATATTGACCCCGTAACGGGCAACGTAACCCTTGAAATCGGTAAAAACGTTGCTCTTCTTCCAAAAAATGAACAGGTACCGGGCGAGGTGTTTGAGGTCGGCGATACAACAAAGATTTTTGTTGTTGACGTACGCGAGGGTACGAAGGGACCGAAGATTATGATTTCCCGTACTCACCCCGGTCTTGTAAGAAGACTGTTTGAAACAGAGGTGCCCGAGATTTTTGACGGTACTATCGAGATTAAATCCGTATCCCGTGAGGCAGGCTCAAGAACAAAGATTGCCGTATACTCAAAGGATGAGGATGTTGATCCCGTTGGCGCTTGCATAGGCCCGAGAGGACAGAGGGTTTCAAATATTGTTGACGCGCTCGGCGGCGAAAAGATTGATATAGTTAATTACAGCGAGAATCCCGAGGAGTTTGTTGCTGCAGCGCTTGCTCCGTCAGACGTTTGCAGCGTTGAAATCCTTGATGAGGGCGCAAAGTCCTGCCGCGCAACGGTACCGGACGGACAGCTTTCGCTCGCTATCGGCAATAAGGGACAGAATGTTCGCCTTGCCGCTAAGCTTACGGGCTGGAAGATTGATATTAAGCCCGAAAGCGGATTTTATGAGGGTTAAGCTATGAAGGCTAAAAAAACACCTATGCGTATGTGCACGGGCTGTATGGAGATGTTTGATAAGCGAACTCTTGTAAGAGTTGTTAAATCTCCCGACGGTGAAATAAGCCTTGATTTAACCGGTAAAAAATCCGGCAGAGGCGCATACGTTTGCAAAAATGCCGAATGCCTTAAAAAGGCGAGAAAGAAAAAAGCCTTTGAACGCGCTTTCGGTGTTCAGATAGAAGACGAAATTTATGATAAAATGCAAGAGGAAATAGAAAGTGCAGAGTAA
Organism: Ruminococcaceae bacterium UBA3751; assembly: GCA_002371215.1. Taxonomy (GTDB): domain Bacteria; phylum Bacillota; class Clostridia; order Oscillospirales; family Acutalibacteraceae; genus Eubacterium_R. Next base: position 30,587 of record DFGL01000075.1, read on the forward strand.
AAAATATCTGTCAATGCTCGGGCTTGCAAGACGTGCAGGCAAGCTGTCTATGGGTCACGATATGGCGCTTGACAGTATCAGAAAAAGAAAATCAAAGCTTGTGCTTTTTTCAAGCGATATTTCGCCGAGGCTTATTGCCGAGGTAGAAACGGCGTCGGGCAAATATTTACCCTCTTTGCCCTGCGCAAAGCTTGAGGAAACTATGGATGAAATCCACTGCGCGCTCGGCTACAGAGCAGGCGTTATTTCCGTAAACGATATGAATTTTGCAAAACGAATTATAGAACTTATTGACCAGGAGGGAAACAAGTATGGTGATAAAAATTAAGGTTTCCGATTTAGCAAAGGATTTCGGAAAACAAAATAAAGCAATTATTGAATTGCTTTCAAAATACTGTGATGGTCCCGCTAAGAAAGCGAATACTGTGCTTACGGAGGAGGAACTCAATACCTTCTTTGATACCTATACTCAGGAAAACAGCGTAAAATCGTTTGATGAATATTTTGCAACCAAAAAGCCCGCCGAGAAAAAGGATGAGGAAAAGGCTGTAAAGAAGGCTGAAAAGCCTAAGAGCGATTCTAAGAGCAAAAAGCACCAGTCTCAGGCTGCTATTCTTCAGATGGCGGAGCAGGCTGCAAAGCGCGCTGAGGAAAAGGCAAAGAAAAAAGCCAATCAGACTCCGCAGGCAAGAACAAAGGGCGAGGCGCGCCGTATAGATACAAGAGCAAATACGGTTGACCTTGAAAAGTACAATCAGAAGTACGAGGACATTGCGCCCGCAAGCAATTATAACGATAATCAGAAAAAGCAGAAGCTCAATCAGAAATCAAAGCAGTACAGAAAAAAGAAGCCTATCTCCAAAAAGCGTGAAACCGAGGCTCAGCGTCTTGCTCGTATTGCTGAGCAGAGAAAGAAGCAGCAGATTAAGATTTCCGTTCCCGAGGAGATTACTGTCGGCGAGCTCGCTTCACTTCTCCGTATGACCGCTAACGAGGTTATCAAGGAGCTTATGAAGCTCGGTATGATGGTAAGTGTTAACGAGGTTATTGATTACGATACTGCAGAGATTGTAGGAACAGAGCTCGGCGCTAAGGTAGAAAAAGAGGTTGTCGTTTCTATTGAAGAGCAGATTATTGAGGAAGAGGATGAAAACGATGAGAACGCTGTAACACGCTGCCCCGTTGTTTGCGTTATGGGCCACGTTGACCACGGTAAGACCTCAATACTTGACGCAATCAGAAACACGGACGTAACTTCAACCGAGGCTGGCGGTATTACTCAGGCTATCGGCGCTTATCAGGTTAAAACGGCTAATAACGACGTTATAACCTTCCTTGATACTCCCGGTCACGCTGCGTTTACTTCAATGCGTGCAAGGGGCGCTATGGCAACTGATATTGCAGTTCTTGTTGTTGCTGCGGACGACGGTATTATGCCGCAGACCATAGAGGCTATCAATCACGCCAAGGCAGCGGGCGTTGAAATTATTGTTGCTATTAATAAAATGGATAAAGAGGGAGCTAATCCCGACAGAGTTATGCAGCAGCTCACAGAGCACGAGCTTGTACCCGAGGAGTGGGGCGGCGACGTTATCTGCGTTCCCGTTTCGGCTAAAACGAAGATGGGTATTGATAAACTGCTTGAAACTATTAACCTTGTTGCAGAGATGTCAGAGCTCAAGGCTAATCCCGACAGAAGCGCAAAGGGCGTTGTTATTGAGGCTAAGCTCGATAAGGGCAGAGGTCCTATCGCAACTCTTCTCGTTCAGAACGGTACTCTTAAATCAGGCGACGTTATTATCGCGGGTACTGCAGTCGGCAGAGTAAGAGCTATGACCGATTACAGAGGACGTAAGCTCAATGAGGCAGGTCCGTCGGTTCCCGTTGAGATTATGGGACTTGACAGTACTCCGATGAGCGGCGATTTGTTTAACGCGGTATCGGATGAAAAGCTTGCCCGCCAGCTCGTTGAACAGCGTAAGGAACAGGCTAAGGAAGAGGAATTCAAGGCGTTCCAGAAGGTTACCCTTGATACTCTCTTTGATACCCTTCAGGACGGCGAGATGAAGGAACTTAACATCATCGTTAAAGCGGACGTTCAGGGCTCCGTTGAAGCTGTTAAGCAGTCGCTTCTCAAGATAGAAAACGACGAGGTTAGAGTTAAGATTATCCACGGCGGCGTTGGTATTATCAATGAGAGCGACGTTATGCTTGCTAACG
>DFGL01000058.1 GCA_002371215.1 Ruminococcaceae bacterium UBA3751
TCGCGTGGTTTTCGTTATACAAAAAGACAGGCAAGGAATGGCTCCTTGCCTGTCTTGCTTTTTGTGTGTCACTTTCTTTTCTTCCAAGGGATACAGCGGTTTACATTTTTACAATACTCTGTGTACTCTTCTCCGAACATATCATAGAGCCACTTTTCCTCTGTGCGTTTCATCAGCACTGTCATAAATACCCAGTAACAAAACGGCAGCAGCAAAAGCCACAGGTTGTTTGCCATCAGCAGCGCGCCAATATTGACAAAGGTGATGGCCGTATAAATCGGATTGCGGCACCAGCCGTAGATACCGTTCGTAACAAGCGTATTTGATTTGATTCCGTCATCTATTTTGGCAAGGATAACGGCGGAGATCCAGATGACAATACCGCCGAGGATAAAGAGAATTCCCAAAATTAAAAACGGGATTTTAAGCATTGAGATAGTGCCGGTGTGAAACAGCTTCTTTGCCAGCACGATAAACAGGATGCTGACGGCAGAAATACCGAAGCCGTATATCGGCCCTACACCGTAAATCGGCAAGCTCTTTTTTGAGTTATTTTCGCTCATTCTGCTTTTCCTTCTTTCTTCTTTTTCGGGCTTCCAGCTTTTCGGCAATCGCTGTCAGCCAGTAACTGCAAAGACCGATATACGAGCCGACAAAAATTATCATTCGCGCATCATCAATATGAAACAGTGAACCGAGTGTGCCGACGATGACCATTCCGAAACTCAGATAAATACCAGCCATTCCGAATTTATACAGCAGGCGCTTTTGCCCTCTTTGGCTTTCACCATCAGCGGCGCGAAGGAAAGCACACGCACTAAACCCTTGAGCTTTTCCTCGTCTATCTTTCCGTCCGCTTCCCTGTAAAGCGCAATCAGAAAAGCGCCTGCGTACATCGTCATTACGAACATATTTTCCTTCATACTGCCGATAGATGGTGTTCTTTCCACAACGGCTTTGTATTCCTTTAACACACAGCTTTTGTAGGACGGCATATCGAGCGCAGGTATTTCTTTTTCAATGTAATCAAACGCCGTTTTGGCAAAGGCAAACTTCACGAAGCCGCCGATAAATCCGTATTTCATATTCCCCCTTAAAAGAGCATACAGATTCCCGCCGCCGCAAGAGCGACAAACGGAAAAATAATTATTTTTGCAATCTGGGATTTCCTGTTGAAGCCGTAGCTGTGGAAGCCCTTGCAGCCCTCGGTTTCTGGATAATAATGCTGGAAGAAATGTGATTTTGTCAAAAGATACCAGTCAATGAATATCATATCAAACGCCTTGTAGAGATACAGCATAATGAGAAATCTTGCAAAGAACTGCCAAAAAGTAAAGCCGTTTTTAATGCCGTCAACAGCGCCAAAGACAAAGGCGCCGACGATACATAAAACACTGATGAGCGCAAGTGTATAACCGAGAAGGTGCGCGCCCTTGAAGCGCTCAGGCTTCTCTTGAATTACCTCCTGAATATCCTTTGGCGCGGAGGTGAAAAACTTTTTATTCTGCACGAGCGCCACGCCCGACCAGAGCATCAGCATAATAAACGCAATAAATATCAATGATAGAATTATCGTCAAAACCATAATGTTACCTCACGAATATACAATTCTTTCAAGCAGCAATGCCAGACCTGCCGTTACTGCCGAAAGCGGAATCCATATAACGGCAAGAGCTGTTCGCTTTATCAGCACCTGCTTCCAGCTTTGCACATACGGCACGCCCTCCATACCGTCAATTCTCCATAGCTTTGCATAAGCTACCCATATTTTATCAATCACAATGCCGTCAAAAACATTCATAATTTCAAGGAATAACAGCGATTGAAGATAGGCGTTTTTGAAGGTGTCCGCCTTATTGATAACGCCGATTATGATAATCAAAAGAATCAGCATCGCCGGAATAAAGGTTGAAAGAAACAGCGCGTGGCGCTTCTTAATATGCTGCTCACTTGTCAGTCCTCTTTCAAGAGCTAAGCGCTGATATTCCTTCGGGTAAAAGAGCACCGCATTGATGGCGCCGCCGATAGCATAAAGCCTTACCAAAAGCGTGAACACACCGAGGAAAACAGCGTTTTCAATGATGAATTTTACAAGCATTATTCCGCTCCTTTCAGCGATTCCACCATGTCAAGACGGCGGATTTTTTTCGTAAACATCAGGCTGACCGCCATAGATACCGCCATGACGATAACGCCCGCAACGAGATAGCCAAGCGGCTTGACAGTGGCGTAGTAGTCAAAGTTTTCGCCGTTAGAGTTCATCATCGCTTCCAGCATCGGTTTGGCAAACGGCGCGCCGAGAATGATACCGATAATTGACAAGCCCAAATTCTGCCGCGTAATCAGAGAACGGATTTTCTTTGACGAAAAGCCGAGAACTTTCAGCGTGGCAAATTCCTTCACTCTTTCGTGGAAGGAGAGATTGCCCGTGTTATAGAGCACGGCAATAATCATCGCAAAGGCGAAAATCACCATTGCGACCACAAGCACCCAGATAATCTGCATACTTTCCTCATAGATGGCACGCAGTTCGTTTATGTCATAAACGATGCTGACCGCTCTATTTTTTATCGTCTGAACGCTGCTGTCGTTTGTGGCGAGAAGCGAGGGCGAAAATTTACAGCCTGCCGCTTCAAAATCGGCGCGAAGCATTGTCAGCCCCGACGTTTCGGGCGAGCGGTTAATTACGCCGACCTTACTGCCGTGCCAATCGTTTTCTTCATAAATGTGCCAATAGATTGTGTCGCCGACTTGTATGCCCATACTCTCGGCAAGCCGCCTTGTGACGGCAACCGTGCCTTCGGGAAGATCGGTGATTTCCGCTTTTATATCGGTAATGCGGAAAAGCCCCTTGTTTTCCGTTACCGTAAGCGTCTGCGTAGATTTTTCGCCGCTGACGGCGTTCGGGGTTTTCGCAACCTCAATTCCTGAACGCATAACGAGTTCGCCGCCAAGCTGTTCACATAGCGCGTCGATATCGGAAAGGCTGACATCCTCCGTCAGCATCGCTTCATACTGGAAATTCTGTATTTTTTCAAAGGTCCAGTCGTAAACGTCGGTGAGCATTGTCAGCGCAGACATCGTTCCCGCAAGCAGCACCATTCCCATCGCCGTGCCGAAAATCGCCATCACGGCACGCATCTTATATCTTGAAATATCGCGCAGGTTGTACTGCGCTTCAAAGCTTAGTTTTTTCCAGAACGGGAGTTTTTCAAACAGCGTATGCTTGCCGCTTTTCGGAGCAGCAGGACGGAGCGCTTCGCTCGGCGCGATTTTCAGCACCTTGCGGCAGGAGAGAAAGGCAGACAGCACGCATACGCCGACAACGGCGAGCGCTACCGCGGCAAATGTCCAGTCTGCTCCGGCTTTCCAGCCCGGAACTACATACCACTGCGAAAACATCGAAACAATATAATTTCCCAATCCGAAATAGCCTGCGACCATACCGACGGCAGCGCCGAGGGACGACACAAGAAAACTGAAGCCCATATAGTGCAGCACAATGCGTGTACGGCTGAAGCCCATGGCGTTGAGCGTGCCGATTTGCGTGCGCTGTTTTTCCACCATACGGCTCATCCCCGTGGCAATCACAAGTATGGCAATGGCAAGGAAAATTGCCATAAACACATAGGAGAAGGAGGCGTGCTGCTCGAGTTCCGCCGTCAGCCGTTCAATGCCGACGATGGACGACGAGTCTACCATAGCAGCGTAATCACCGACAGTGTTGCCGATTTCCGTTTCTTTTGAGAGCAGCTCCCTACCGCCGTCGCCGCGGATAATCAGCTCCGTAAACGGCATCATTTCGAAGAGCTCCTCGTCCGTTGCCTCCCTTGCCGCTTCAAGCATTTTGTCCTTCGTGATGAAATCAAGCGACAGACCGAGAGCGGAAAGTTTCTTTTCAACCTCTTCAAAATCGTCGAGTTTCTTTAAATCCTCTACGGTGAATTTATCATTTTCTATCTGATGAATCAGATAGTCCCTGACGGGGAAGCCGTCAAAATCCATATACGCATAGCAGATGTTTTTAAAATTCGTTTCCGCGTCCGTGGAGGCACACAGGTATTCATATTCGGGCGAAAGGACAAAGCCTTTTACCGTTTTTGTAAAGGTCACGCCGCCGTATTCGGCGGTGAATTCATCGCCTATGTTCAGTTTCCATTCGTCCGCAAAGTTCTTATTAATCCATATACCGTCCCTGTCGCTCGGGTTAAAGTCCTTCCCCGCGACGGTCTGCGGCTTGTTGACAAGGTTTTCCCTTTGCAGATACAAATCAAGCTCCGCGCCGTTTTGATGAACAGCGCTGCCTGTTACTTTAGTTCTCATCTGCGCCGCTTCAACATAGTCGAGTTCGCGCACCTTTTCAAGCGAGTCCTCATCAAAGTCTTCGCCGTATACCCACACGCTGGCGAGCGCGGCGTCGTTATGGAATTTTTCTCTTGCCACGTTGCCGCCGACGGGGTCCGCCATAAACCCTGCATACAGCGAGGTGGCAAGGACAACGAGGATGAACAGCGAAAAGAACTGCCCGAAATTCTGTTTCAATTCACGTAGGGTTTTCCTGAGCAGCATTACCACTGTACCTCCCTGACGGAAACGGGATTTTCGTTGATTGTTATCTCCTTGATTTTTCCGTTTTTCATACGGATCACCTTATCGGCACAGCGGGCGATGTCCGCATTATGCGTTACGATAATCACGGTGTTGCCGTTTTCCTTATTGAGCTTGGAAAGAAGCTCCAAAACGGCGATGCCTGTTTCAGAATCAAGCGCGCCCGTAGGCTCATCGCCGAGGAGAATCGGCGGATTTTTTGCAAGCGCTCTTGCAATAGACACTCTCTGCTGCTCGCCGCCCGATAGCTGTGACGGGAATTTATCTGCCTGCGCTTCCAAGCCAACCTTTTTCAGCATTTCCATCGCATCCAGCGACTCCTTTAAAATGCTTTTGGAAAGCGCCACGTTTTCATAAGCGGTAAGGCTCGGCAAAAGGTTATAAAACTGAAAGATGAAGCCAATATTTCTTGCGCGGAAGGCGGCAAGGTCAGCGTCGTCCATATATTTCAGCTTAATATCTTTGACGGTGATTTCGCCGCTTGTCTGGTGGTCAAGCCCGCCAAGCATATTCAGCACGGTGGATTTACCCGCGCCGGACTGACCGAGAATGACGACAAATTCGCCCTCGTCAACCGTAAAGCTGACGCCGTCCACCGCCTTCTGCGCTCCGTCGCCCGTGCCGAAAACCTTTGTTACATTTTCAAATCTGATTATTTCTTTGCTCATAGCTTTTTATACCCGCAATCGCAATACGGTCCTCCTGATGCCAGTGTGTATTCTCTGATAAAATCTGATGCGCCGCCCGCTTCGCTCATCGTGTAATCAAGATGGCAGAGCGCGGGCGTAAGTTCATAAAGCCCAAGCTCCTTCATCAGCGCGCAGATACCGCATTTTGTGAAGCGCGCCTCATAGCCGCTGCCGTCCTCATAGGGATAAAACTCCATATTCCACGAATACGGGTTTCTGTCGGCAGCGTTCAGCGCCGCCGTTTTCTGCATCCCCGCGATATCCTTTTCGGTAAACTTGCTTTTTCCGCTCATTTTGCAAAACCATTCCATCGGCTTTGTCATCATCGCCTCGGCATAGTATTTTGTCAGCACTTCTACGCCCGGTTTTTCTTCCATTTGCAAAAGAAAGGCGGCGAGCATCGCGCAGTTGACGATATTCATTTTAAAGCGGTCATCCTTCTCGAATTCCGGAATATCGCTGATGATTTCCTTGTACTTCGGCTTGGCTTTGGCTCTTATTTCTTTTGCCGTCTGTTCGTCATAGCCGAGTACAGACACTAATTTTTCTTTGAAAGATTTTTCAAAAAGCGCCCACATTCCTGCAGGCATACCAATATATTTCATAAGCTGTTACCTCGGATTTTTTACTTTGTCACCGACAATCCAGTAATCACATTCGCCTTCATCTCTGGCAAGCGTGTGCTGTCGGTGAAGTACTCCGTGCTGTAAGCGAAACATTACCTCGTCGGTTGCGCACAGTGCAGGCATCAGATCTTCAATTCCCTCTTTTTTGCAAAACTCACAAATCGGACAACGTGTAAAATAATAAAAGCTGCCGTCCTTGTGAAGCGTTTCGTCAAAATGCACCACCCAGTTTACAGGATAATCGTGCTTATTCTTTTCGTACCACACCTCATATTTTTTCATATCGTGATACCATTTCTTTTCGCCCTTTACAGAGTTAATGTCAGTCATGCTGAAAAAGGTTTTGAGTAATGGTGAAGTAAGAACGTCGGTCATTATCCTGCCCATACCGTCTGGCGCGATTTCCTTGTCAGTGCCAAGCCAAGCAGCGGCAAAGACATAAGCAAAATAGGCGTTCATCGCCATTGGATTGCCCTTGCCGAGCTCGTCTGCACGGGATAACAGACCCTTATACTCTGCATTGCCGTTTTTTATAGCCTTTTCGGCAAGCTCTTTTGAATATCTTTTTGTGATACTTTTCTTTATCAGCGGACTAAAGGCAGTCCAGTAAATACCTTTATATCTCATTGAATCACCCGAAATATACATCTAATATCATCAT
>DFGL01000042.1 GCA_002371215.1 Ruminococcaceae bacterium UBA3751
TAATGTAGTTATGGCGGAAAAGATGTGATTTTTGGACTAACCTTCGTTATCGCACCTCGCCTTTTTGAGTCGGATTTTTTATGCGTATTTATTAATTATTTCCTCTGCTATTGCTTTCTTTGTAATGCAGCGGTCCATCGCTTCCTTTTCAAGATAGCGGTGCGCCTCGGGCTCAAGCATACCCTCCTTGCTTATCAGCAGCCATTTCGCCTTATTTACAAGGCGGATTTCCTCCATCTTGCCCTCCATTTTGGTCGTTTTCTTTTCGGCGCCTGAAAGCTTACGCTTTGCCGTTAGCAACCAGCGCAGTGCATTTTCCATTGAAAGCTTGTTCATCGGCTTTTGGAGGGTGAAAACTCCGTGGGGAGCAACCTTTGCATATACGTCGCCGTGAATATCGTTCGGAACGAGCAGAAGCACTAAGGCGTGACAAGAGGTGCTGCAGTCAATAGCGAATCTCATTCCCAAATCGTCTTTTACAGGCGAGTTGATAATAACAAAGTCAAAGCTTCGCTCTGCAACGGCGCGTTTTCCCGCAGCAATTGTGGAAACGTTGACAGTCGGCTGAAAGCTCGCTTTAGGGAGCATCAGCGCCATTGCATTGTTAAAACTCTCTGCGGAAGATACAATAAGCGTGCTGTATGAATGCTCTTCCATTGACATTTTGCTCCCTCCTTTCAGCAGTTTATAATATGTTATTTACAGTAAATGTCAAATATCTTTTTGGGAATGTATTTCTTAATAAAGTCGCTTTTTGCCGCCGCTTCCTTCGCTTCTTCAAGCGATTGAGGAAGTATATCGAATTTTGAAAGCGTTTCCTCGTCGGCGGTGAATAAATTGAAATCCGCAACGAACGGTAAATCAAGCTTGTTCTGAATTCCGTAAAGTCCGGAGTATATCATAAGCGCAAAGGCTATATACGGGTTAACGGAAGGGTCTGCGCTGCGGAGCTCCGCTCTTTTGTACTGGCCGACTGCCGCGGGAATTCGTACAAGCTGCGAACGGTTTTCGCTTGACCAGGAAACGTAGCGCGGCGCTTTATTGTTTCCGAGGCGTGCGTATGATTTTTCGGTTGGATTTAAAAATGCGGTCATATCAACGGCCTTGTCGAGAACGCCCGCTATCATATACGGCATAATGTTATCCGTTCCGTCATCCGCTTTAACTGAAACGTTGATATGAAAACCGTTACCGGGCGCGTTATCAAGAGGCTTCGGCGAAAAGTCCGCAAAAAGTCCGTTGCGGTTTGCAACCGTATTAACTACTGTCTGTAAGGTCATAACGTTATCCGCGGCGGTGAGCGCCTCTGAATAGCGGAAATCAATCTCATTCTGACCGGGGCCTTCCTCGTGGTGAGAGCTTTCCGGTGAAATGCCCATCTGCTCTAAGGTAAGGCAGATTTCACGGCGGATGTTTTCGCCCCTGTCAAAAGGCGCTAAATCCATATAACTCGCCTTGTCGTATGGAATTTTTGTGGGCTCGTTGTTTTCATCAAGCTTGAAAAGATAGAATTCCTGCTCCGCGCCGAAATAAAAGCGGTAGCCTGCTTTTTCAGCCTCAGCAACTGCGTCTTTCAGCAGAGTTCTCGTGTCGCATTCAAAGGGCTTCCCGTCAGGGTAGGTGATGGAGCAGAACATTCTTACAACCTTGCCCTGCTCGGGGCGCCACGGCAAAATAGTTAAGGTATCGGCGTCAGGGTGAAGCAGTAAGTCGGAATGCACCTCTCCGCCGAAACCCGAAATAGCTGAGCCGTCAAGCGCAATTCCGTAGCCGAAGGCGCGCTCAAGCTCATCCGCCATAATGGAAATGTTTTTTTGCCTTCCCCAAACGTCGCAGAAAGCAAGGCGAACGAATTTAACGTCCTCTTCAATACAAAACTGAATAACCTCATCCTTTGTATAATTCATTTTATAACCCTCTTTCAAAAAATGCGCCCACTAAAAACGGGAACCCCGTAATTAATGAACGCCATTGCTCAAAAATTTTGAATTTTTCTATATGAATAATATATAATACGCAGCGGATTATGTCAAGAAGAAAATTGAAAAAAGGCTTGACAACGGGGAATTTTTGGTGTAACATCTTTTTCGTAAAGGCAAGGGAGTCTTTGGGCAACGCTCAAGGACTCTTTATCTTTTTAACTAAATAATTTAAGGCAAAGGTGTCATTAATGGTTTATCATTAGTGCGCCTTTTTCTGCTTTTCAGGAGGAAAAACTATGGCTTATGTAGACGAAGTAATGGAATTTTTAAAGAAGCGCGACGGCAACGAGCCCGAATTTCTTCAGGCTGTCAGCGAGGTTTTTGATTCCCTGCGCCCCGTAATCGAGGCTAATGAGGAAAGATACAGAAAGCTCGCCCTGCTTGAAAGACTTGTTGAGCCCGAAAGAATTTTTCGCTTCAGAGTACCGTGGATTGACGACAGCGGTCAGGTACACGTTAACAGAGCGTACCGCGTTCAGTTTAACTCTGCAATCGGTCCGTATAAGGGCGGCTTAAGACTCCATCCGAGCGTAACCCTTTCGGTAATTAAATTTCTCGGATTTGAACAGATTTTTAAAAACTCCTTAACAGGTCTGCCAATCGGCGGCGGTAAGGGCGGCTCTGACTTTAACCCAAAGGGCAAGAGCGACAGAGAGATTATGATGTTCTGCCAGAGCTTTATGACAGAGCTCTGTAAGGTAATCGGCGAAAATACGGACGTTCCCGCGGGCGATATCGGAACAGGCGCGAGAGAAATCGGCTATATGTTCGGTCAGTATAAGAGAATACAGAAAAAATACGAGGGCGTTCTTACAGGTAAAGGTCTTTCCTTCGGCGGCTCGCTTACAAGAACGGAAGCAACGGGCTACGGACTTCTTTATATAACAGAGGAAATGCTTAAATGCCACGGAATTGATATCGCGGGCAAAACCGTTGTAGTTTCAGGCTCGGGTAACGTTGCAATTTATGCCGTTGAAAAGGCTCAGCAGCTCGGCGCTAAGGTTGTAACCGTATCCGATTCAACGGGCTGGGTTTATGACAGCGAGGGTATTGACGTTGAGCTTCTTAAGGAAATCAAAGAGGTTAAGCGCGCAAGACTTACCGAATACGCTGCGGCTCGTCCGTCGGCTGAATACCACGAGGGCAGGGGCGTATGGAGCATTAAGTGCGATATTGCTTTACCCTGCGCAACCCAGAACGAGCTTCATCTTGAGGACGCAAAGCAGCTTGTTGCCAACGGCGTTATCGCTGTTGCAGAGGGCGCTAATATGCCTACAACGCGCGACGCAACCGCTTATCTTCAGGAAAACGGAATTTTCTTCCTTCCCGGCAAAGCGGCTAACGCAGGCGGCGTTGCAACCTCAGCGCTTGAAATGAGCCAGAACTCAGAAAGAGTTTACTGGAGCTTTGAAAAGGTTGACCGTAAGCTTCAGGCAATTATGGTTAATATTTACCATAATATTGACGAGGCTTCTAAAAAATATAACCTTGAGGGCGATTACGTAGCGGGCGCAAACATTGCGGGCTTTGAAAAGGTTGCGGACGCTATGATTGCTCAGGGAGTAGTTTAATATAATTCGGAATTCGGAAAGCGGAATTCGGAATTCGGAAACAATCTGCCGCCGGCAGCGGTCGCAAACGAAGACGACCAACGGTACCCAAAATTTTTGCGGCAGCCCGATACGGCAGCCTGAAAATTTTGACCGTTCGGCAGTTCTTATTGCTCCCTTTGTCTGCCGCCGGCAGCGGTCGCAAACGAAGACGACCAACGGTGCCCAAAATTTTTGCGGCAGCCCGTTACGGCAGCCTGAAAATTTTGACCGTTCGGCAGTTCTTATTGCTCCCTTTATCTGCCGCCGGCAGCGGTCGCAAACGAACCTATAACAAACTTTAATATAAAGGGCGAAGGTGTCTTGGAGAAATCCGGGGCGCCTTTGTCGCTTTTCAGGAGGAATTAATATGATTAAGGAAGTTCCGTTAATTGCAAGAATGATTGTAATTGAGGATATTATTTCGCAAGAAAAGAAGAACAAGGATACGTCTTATTACAATTCGGATTTAGACAGGGAGTGTGAATACTGCCTGAACACAACTGCGTGGGATTAATCAGTTGTATAGCCCGTTCAGCTTGCCGCGAGCGGCAACGAGCGACGGCATAAATCCCATTATATTTTATGAATTATAATAGATAATTTATGGGCGGAAAGGCTGTGGGGATTAGTATGGCAAAGTATATTTTTGTAACGGGCGGCGTTGTTTCAGGGCTCGGAAAGGGTATAACCGCCGCCTCTCTCGGAAGGCTTCTTAAGGCAAGAGGATTAAAGGTTGCAGCGCAGAAGCTGGACCCGTATATTAACGTTGACCCGGGGACTATGAGCCCGTTTCAACACGGCGAGGTTTACGTTACTGAGGATGGAGCGGAGACTGACCTTGACCTTGGCCACTATGAGCGATTTATTGATGAAAACTTAAATAAGTATTCCAACCTCACAACGGGTAAGGTTTACTGGAACGTTCTTAACAAGGAGCGCCGCGGAGAGTATCTCGGCTCAACAGTTCAGGTCATTCCGCATATAACCAATGAGATTAAGGAGTTCGTTTATTCCGTAGGCAAAAAGACGGACGCGGACGTTGTTATAACTGAAATCGGCGGAACTATCGGCGATATTGAAAGCCAGCCGTTTATTGAAGCGGTAAGGCAGATTTCGCTTGAGGTGGGGAAGGAAAACAGCCTTTTTATCCACGTTTGCCTCGTCCCGTTTTTAAGCGGCTCGGATGAGCATAAAACAAAACCTACCCAGCATTCCGTTAAAGAGCTTCAGGGCATGGGAGTTAACCCGAATATTGTTGTTTTGCGCTGTGATAAGCCGCTTGAAAAATCTATTTTTGATAAAATCTCTCTTTTTTGCAACGTTAAGCGCGATTGCGTTATTGAAAATATAACGCTGCCCAACCTCTATGAAGCGCCGCTTATGCTTGAAAAATCAGGCTTTTCAAAGATTGTCTGCCGCGAACTTAATATTGACGCGCCAAAGCCCGATTTAGCGGACTGGACTGCGCTCGTAGAAAAAATCAAGGCGGAGCGCAAAGAGGTGAAAATAGGGCTTGTAGGAAAATACGTTGAGCTTCACGACGCGTATTTATCCGTTGCGGAAGCTCTGCGCCACGCGGGATATTACCACGACGCAAAGGTTAAAATAAGCTGGATTGATTCAGAGAATATTACGGATGAAAACAGCGCTGAAATCCTTGGAGGACTTGACGGAATAATTGTTCCCGGCGGCTTTGGAAGCAGAGGGATTGAAGGAATGATTTCCTCAGCAAAATACGCAAGGGAAAACAGAATACCGTATTTCGGAATCTGCCTCGGTATGCAGATTGCAGTTATAGAATTTGCAAGAAACGTTGCAAAAATTAAGGGCGCGAATTCCGGCGAATTTGATGAAACCTGTAAAAACAAGGTTATTGATTTTATGCCGGGACAGTACGAGGATATTGAAAAGGGCGGAACGCTACGCCTCGGCGCTTATCCCTGCGTTTTGCAGGAGGGTACCGTAATCAGTTCGCTGTACGGGGATAAAGAAATAAGCGAGCGCCATCGCCACCGCTATGAATTCAATAATGATTACAGAGAAACTCTTACGGAAAACGGGCTTACCCTGAGCGGTATTTCGCCCGACGGACGTTTGATTGAAACGGTTGAGCTTTCAGACAGAGATTTTTATGTAGGAGTGCAGTATCACCCTGAGTTTAAGAGCAGACCAAACAGACCGCACCCGCTCTTTAAGGGATTTATTGGCGCTGCTCTGACTAAGGAGAAATAAACTATGAAACCCAATATGAATTATTCAAATCTTAAAAATTCGTATTTGTTTTACAATATTGCTGAAAAGATAACAGCCTATTCAAAAATGTACTCATTCAAACACATTTATAAACTCGGAATAGGCGACGTATCTTTACCCCTGTGCAGTGCGGTAATATCTGCACTGCACAGCGCGGTAGATGAAATGGCAGAAAAGGAAACCTTTCAGGGTTACGTTGATGAATGCGGCGCGCCGTTTCTGCGCGAGGCGATTGCAGAGCATTATAAAAAAAGAGGCGTTTTTCTGAAAACGGACGAGGTTTTCGTTTCAAGCGGAGCGAGCGACGAGCTCGGCGATATTCTTGATTTGTTTGATAAAGGCAATTCAGCGCTCGTTATTGAACCCGCTTACCCCGCTTACCTTGACGCCAATATTATCGAGGGCAGGGAAATAATCCGTTTTAACTCTTCCGAAAAGGACGGTTTTGCTCCATACCCAGATGAAAAAATAAAGGCGGATATTATCTATATCTGCTCTCCGAACAACCCGACCGGTGCGGTTTTTACAAAAGATAAGCTAAGGGCTTGGGTTGATTATGCTAATAAAAATGAAAGCCTTATTCTGTTTGACGCGGCGTATGAAGCGTTTATTGAGGATGAGGATATACCCCATAGTATTTTTGAAATAGAGGGCGCGCGTACCTGCGCTATTGAAATCTGTTCGCTTTCAAAAACGGCGGGCTTTACGGGAACGAGAGTAGGCTACACCGTCATTCCCGCAGAGCTTGAAAGAAACGGTATGAGCCTGAACGCTATGTGGGTAAGAAACCGCACGACGAAGACAAACGGTATTTCCTATATTCTTCAAAAAGGCGCCGCCGCTGTTTTTACAGATGAGGGACAGCGTCAGATTAAGGATAATATTAAGGTGTACAAAAATAACGCCAAGGTTATAATGAATGCGCTTGACAGCGTTAATATAGAATACTGCGGCGGAAAAAACGCTCCGTACATATGGCTTAAATGTCCGAACAAAATGAAAAGCTGGGAGTTTTTTGACCTTTTGCTTAACGAGATTCAGGTTGTCGGAACTCCCGGAGCAGGCTTTGGAGAAAACGGAGAGGGATATTTCAGACTGACCGCTTTCGGTGATGTAGCGGATACGGCGGAAGCTTCAAAAAGAATAATGAAACTATTCGGAGAAAAAAATGACTAAAGAAGGAATCTTAAAGAGTGCAAAGGAAAATAACGTAGAATTCGTCAGACTTCAGTTTACTGACCTGTTCGGCAAAATGAAGAACGTTGCTATAACCGTATCTCAACTTGAAAAGGCGCTGGATAACGACTGTATGTTTGACGGCTCGTCCATTGACGGATTCGTTCGTATTGATGAGAGCGATATGTATCTTCATCCCGATTATGATACATGGGCAATTGTTCCCTGGAGAAAACACGAGAATATTCAGACAGGCAGACTTATCTGCTCGGTATATAAAGCTGACAACAAAACGCCGTTTGAGGGCGACCCGAGAAACGTTTTAATCAAGGTTATGGAGGAAGCCAAGCAGCTTGGATACGGCTTCAACGTCGGTCCCGAATGTGAATTCTTCCTCTTCAAGCTTGATGAGGATGGCAAACCTACCATTGAGCTTGGTGACGAGGCAGGCTATTTTGACCTTAACCCGATTGACCACGGCGAAAACTGCCGCCGCGATATTTGTCTTGCGCTTGAAGAAATGGGCTATACCATTGAAGCGTCTCATCACGAGGTTGCACAGGGACAGCACGAAATCGACTTTCAGTTCGGCGATGGACTTCTCACTGCTGACAGAGTTATGACTTTTAAGCACGTTGTAAAAACTTATGCAACAAAGCACGGTTTACACGCGACTTTTATGCCGAAGCCGATTCATGGTATCAACGGCAGCGGTATGCATACGAATATGAGCCTTTACGATATCGCAACAGGTAAGAATGTATTTGACGACCCGAACGGCGAGCTTGGTCTTTCCAAAGAAGCATATTCCTTTATTGCAGGAATTATGGAACACGTCAAGGGTATTGCGGTATTCTCAAACCCGACGGTTAACTCGTATAAGAGATTAGTACCCGGTTATGAAGCTCCAAGCTATC
>DFGL01000036.1 GCA_002371215.1 Ruminococcaceae bacterium UBA3751
CAGGCGATTTTATAATTTCTTTATTGCCTAAAATTACTTTGCAAAAACTGCTTCGCACTCTAAAATCAGACTATTTTTTGTTAGAACAAGGCATAAAAACGGGTTAAGGCTTGCCGCCTTAACCCGTTTTTTAACGCAATTATAGCGAAAAAGAGGCGATTTTAGAGCTAACATTCTTTATGATGGGCGCCCCTTGCGAGGCTATTTGCTTTTAATTCTGTTTATAACGTTCTTTTCAATCCTGCTTACCTGCGCTTGAGAAATGCCTATTTCTTCGGCAGTTTCCATCTGTGTTTTACCCTGCATAAAGCGCATATAAAGTATTCTGTTTTCGCGCTTGTTAAGGTTTTTCAGCTCGTCTCTGAGCGTTATCTCGTCAAGCCAGTCAGTATCGCTTGAGCTGTCGCCAACCTGGTCCATAACGTAGATTGTATCCCCGCCGTCGCTGTATACGGGTTCGTAGAGCGAAACCGGGTCAACAATCGCCTCAAGCGCAAGTACGACCTCGCTTTTTTTCATATTAAGCGCCTTGGCTATCTCTTCAATTGACGGCTCTTTTCCGTTATCGTTTGTAAGCTTTTCCTTAACCTGCATTGCCTTGTACGCCGTATCGCGCATTGAACGGCTGACTCTTATAGGCGCGTCATCTCTGAGGTAGCGCCTAATCTCTCCAATGCACATCGGCACAACGTAGGTGCTCAGTTTTACGTTCAAATCCAGACGGAAATTATCTATTGCTTTAATCAGCCCGATAACGCCCACCTGAAATAAATCGTCCATATTCTCGTTACGGTTTGCAAAGCGCTGAACAACGGAGAGGACAAGCCTTAAATTTCCTTCAATCAGCTTATTCCTTGCCGTCTTATCTCCTGCTTTTGCCCTCTTTAACAGTTCCTGGTTTTCCTTTTCGGTAAGAACCTTTAGCTTAGCCGTGTTAATTCCGCAAATTTCAACCTTGTTATAATATTGCACATAATCATTCCTTAATTTTTATGTACAACCTTATTATTACCGATATTATAACTTAGTATACTTTGACATTTATTATTTATTGTGATAAATTAATATATATTACTCTGAGGTGAAGTATGTTTAAAATAATTCTTTGGGATATTGATAATACGCTTCTTGATTTTAACTCTGCTGAGGCGTATTCTCTGAAAAGACGGTTTGAGGAGTTTTCTCTCGGTGAGTGCAACGATGAAGCTGTGGCGCGTTATAACAAAATCAATATTAAGTACTGGGAAAAGCTTGAAAAGGGCGAAATGGCAAAGAGCGAAATACTTGAGGCGCGCTTTAAAGAGTTTTTCAGTACGGAAAATATACCTTTTAACAGGGTGAAGGAGTTCAACGAGGCTTACGAAAACGGCATTGCCGATAAAATTTTCTTCAACGAAAACGGCTTGGAAATTGTTGAGTCGCTGAAAGGGAAGTATCTTCAGTATGCCGTTACTAACGGCTCATACTCCGTTCAAAGTGTCAGGCTTAAAAAATCAGGCTTTGAAAAGCTTTTTGACGGCGCTTTTATTTCCGACAGCGTAGGCTTTGAAAAGCCGAGCAAAGAGTATTTTTCCTATGTTTTAAGCCATATTCCGCCGGTAGACAGGGGCGAGGTGCTAATTGTAGGGGACAGCCTTACAAGCGATATGCTCGGCGGAGTAAATGCGGGGATAAAATGCTGTTGGTATAACCCGCAAAGGAATATAAACAGCAAAGGCGTTAAGATAGATTATGAAATTTTCAGCCTTAGCGAAATCTATAGTGTTTTGGAGAACTATGGTTAAAAAGCAACGGGTTATCAAGATATATTACAGCACAAGAAAAAAAGGCTATCTCGTTTGAGATAGCCTTTTAATATGCTGTTATTAGCCGTTAATCTGCTTTGCGATTTCTTCAGCAAAGTTTTCTTCTCTCTTCTCAAGTCCGTCGCCCTTCATCATTCTGATGTAGTCGCGTACCTTGATTTCTGTGCCGAGATCCTTTGCAACGCTGTCAACGTAGCCCTGAACTGAGCCCTGGAATAAATCGCTGCGAACGAATTCCTGCTCAAGTAAGCAGGTTTCCTTAATCTGCTTGTTCATTCTGCCGGCAACAAGACCTGTGAAAATCTTGTTGTTAACAATTTCTTCCTTATGAGATACAGCAATCTGAGCAAGAATTTCGTAAGCTTCCTTAGAGATGAAGTTTGTAAAGTTCTTTCTCTGCTTGTTATCAAGGCCCTGATAAATCTCCGTGTCTTCGCTTGTCCACTTGCCGTCGCAAGCCTCTGCAATAAGACCGCTGAGGATAGGCATCGGGAGTGAATCAGGCTTATTGAGCGCGCTGTCTATAGTGATGGATTCCATCTTGTTGAGCTCGTCCTCTGAAATGTTTGCCTTGCTGAGATATTCAGGGTTCATAGCTGCAATCTGCATAGCGATGTTCTTGCCCATAGCAACGAACTCAGCGTCGTCAGCCTTGCTCTCGTCAGCAACGTCAAAGCCAACCATAACGCCTACCGAACCGCCTGCGTGGATGTATGTTGAAACGATGCCTTCCATTCTGTCAAAACGGCGGATTTTCATATTCTCACCGATTGAAAGAACGAGGTCGTTAAGAGTTTCTGTAACTGTTCTGTCAGTTGAGTCAAACTTAGCTTCCTTAAGAGCCTCAACGTCAGCGGGGTCTGTAGCAAGGATTGTTTTAGCAACGCCCTCAACAAAACTCATAAACTTTTCGTTTTTAGCAACGAAGTCTGTTTCGGAGTTAACCTCAACAACAACGCCCTTCTTTGTAGCCTTATCGTAGTAGGGGAGAACAACGCCCTCAGCTGCGATTCTTGAAGCCTTCTTCTGTGCTGCTGCAAGTCCTCTTTCGCGGAGATAGTCAACAGCCTTGTCCATATCGCCGTCAGCCTCAACAAGAGCCTTCTTGCATTCCATCATACCAACGCCTGTTTTTTCACGAAGCGCTTTAACGTCTTTTGCTGTAAAAGCCATAGTTAAAATCCTCCTGTTATATTAAATTATTCAGCGTCTGCTGCTTCCTCTGCAGGAGCTTCCTCAGCCTCTGCTTCGCCCTCAGCTGCCTGAGTAGCGTCAACGCCGTCTCTACCCTCGATTACTGCGTCAGCCATAGCGCCTGCAATAAGCTTTACTGCGCGGATAGCGTCGTCGTTACCGGGAATAATATAGTCAATCTCGTCAGGGTCGCAGTTTGTATCAACGATAGCAACGATGGGAAGACCGAGCTTTAATGCTTCCTGAACTGCGATTCTCTCTTTGCGCGGGTCAACAATAAACATTGCGTCAGGGATTTTCTTCATCTCTGTGATACCGCCGAGATACTTTTCAAGCTTTTCGATTTCAAGCTCAAGGCCTGCAACTTCCTTCTTGGGAAGAAGGTCAAAAGTGCCGTCCTCCTGCATCTTCTTAAGCTGTGCAAGACGAGCAACTCTGCCTCTGATAGTCTTGAAGTTAGTGAGCATACCGCCGAGCCATCTTGCGTTTACGAAGGGCATACCGCAGCGCTGAGCTTCCTCTTTAACGCTGTCCTGAGCCTGCTTCTTTGTACCTACAAAGATGATGCTGCCGCCGTCTGCTGCAAGGTCGCGTACGAACATATAAGCCTCATCGAGCTTCTTAACTGTTTTCTGAAGGTCGATAATGTAGATGCCGTTACGCTCTGTGAAGATGTACTCAGCCATCTTGGGGTT
>DFGL01000070.1 GCA_002371215.1 Ruminococcaceae bacterium UBA3751
CCGATGGAAGCGAGGTCGCCGTCGCCCTGATATGTGAATACAATATTTTCGGGGAGCGCTCTCTTAATGCCCGTTGCAACCGCGGGAGCTCTGCCGTGAGCAGCTTCAATCATATCGCAGTTAAAATAATCGTACGCCATTACAGCGCAACCAACAGGAGCAACGCCGATTGCCTTTCCCTCTATGCCGAGCTCGTCAAGAGCCTCAGCTACAAGGCGGTGAACTATACCGTGGGTACAGCCCGGGCAGTAGTGAAGCGGAACGTCCGCAAGTGATTTCGGTTTTTCAAATACTACCATTATTCGTTACCTCCTGCTTTTTTAATAGAATCAAGCACCTGCTCGGGTGACGGAATCATACCGCCCGCGCGGTTACAGAGAAGGACGGGACGCTTACAGCCTGAAGCGAGCTTTATGTCCTCAATCATCTGACCCATTGAAAGCTCAACGGAAACAAATGCCTTGCAGTGCTCAGCAGCCTTTGCAACTGCTTTGCTCGGGAACGGCCAAAGGGTAATCGGTCTTAAAAGACCTGCCTTAATGCCCTGCTTTCTTGCTTCAACAACAGCGTTTTTGCTTACTCTTGCAGCAATACCGAAAGCCATAACGCAAACCTCTGCGTCGTCCATCATATATTCTTCAAACATAACCTCGTTTTCCTCAACGAGCTTATATCTTTCGTATCTTTCAAAGTTTTTAACCTCAAGCTCCTCGGGTTTAAGGTAAAGGGAGTTAACGATATTGTGCTCTCTCTTCATCTCAGTACCTGTGAGCGCCCAAGGCTTTTCAACGGAAACGTCACTCTCCTCGGGAAGAAGAACGGGTTCCATCATCTGACCCATTGTACCGTCAGCAAGAAGCATTGACGGCATACGGTATTTATCCGCAAGTTCAAAGCACTTTGCGGTAAGGTCAGCCATTTCCTGAACAGAAGCGGGAGCGAGAACGATAAGGTGGTAGTCGCCGTGTCCGCCGCCCTTTGTAGCCTGGAAATAATCGCTCTGTGAGGGCTGAATACCGCCGAGACCCGGGCCGCCGCGCTGTACGTTTACGATAAGTGCGGGGAGGTCTGCGCCCGCGATATATGAAATGCCCTCCTGCTTAAGAGAAACGCCGGGGCTTGAAGATGACGTCATTACTCTTTTTCCCGTGCTTGAAACGCCGTATACCATATTGATAGCGGCGATTTCGCTTTCAGCCTGAAGGAAGGTACCGCCGATTTTCGGCATACGCTTTGCCATATAAGCTGCAAGCTCTGTCTGCGGAGTGATAGGATAGCCGAAATAATGGCGGCAGCCTGCTCTGATAGCGGCTTCTGCGATAGCTTCGTTACCCTTCATTAATACTTTTTCTGTCATAGCATACACCTCATTTCTCAACTGTGATTACGCAGTCAGGACACATCGTTGCGCAGAAAGCACAGGCAATGCACTTTGACTGGTCGGTAATACCTGCAGGAGAATGTCCTTTCTTGTTAATAATATCTTTTTTGATTTCAATAATCTGCTTGGGGCAGGCGTTGACGCAAAGTCCGCAGCCCTTACACAAATCCTCGTTAAAGGTTACCTTTGGCATAATCTTTCTCCTTCATATTATTTTATTCTGAAGCCTGAGCGGAAGAATTTCTTCTCCCTCAAACTCATTTAATAAACTTTCCTTAACGCTTGTAAACAGTATCGGGAGTTTTGTAAGCTCAAAGAGCCTTTTAACCTCGCTAAAGCTTGCCCTAACGTCCTCGGCGGTGGTCTCCTCCCCGATATTTGAATTGTTTACTATTGCCGTAAACGGTATCCCGCACGCCGTTTCAATTTCCCGCATTACTTCAATAGCCTCCTCGGCGGTTCTTGTAAGAGGGCGGTAGAAATTGGCAACGAATACCATTTCAAAATTGTTTTCCTCAAGGATATACGGGCGGTATCTTCCGAGAGCAAGCGCTCCCCTTTCGTCGCCGCCTATGTCCATTATAGCATACTTTTTTGTGTTTTGCACTAATCCATATACTTCCTGAGGAAGCGCAGGTAAATCCACGTTCGTATTAGCGTATGCGGGAGAGATTAATTCAATCCCCGCTGCAGCTAACTCAGCGGCGGAATCCTTAGTTCTGAAATACGGATTTACAATATCCAAATCCGCAATTTCAACCTCGTTTCCGAGAGAGCGCAGATACAGCGCATAATTAACGGCAATATTCGTTTTTCCGCTGCCGTAGTGACCGGCAAAAAGTGTAATTCTTTTCATTATAACTGGTTTCTTATAATCTTACCGCTGATAGTTTTCGGAAGCGATTCCCTGAATTCAACGATTCTCGGGTACTTATAGGGAGCGGTATTTTTCTTAACGTAATTCTGTATTTCCTTTTTGAGTTCATCCGTTCCGCGGACGTCGTTAACAAGAACGACGCTCGCCTTTACAACCTGACCCCTGATTTCATCGGGAGCGGCGGAAACTCCGCACTCAAGAACGTACGGAAGCTCCATAATTACGCTTTCAATCTCAAACGGTCCAATACGGTAACCCGAGGACTTGATAACGTCGTCAATACGGCTGACGTACCAGAAATAGCCGTCCTCATCGCGCCATGCGGTATCGCCCGTATGGTACATATTGTCGTAAATTGCCTCGTTGGTTTTTTCTTCGTCGCGGTAATAGCCCTTGTAAAGTCCGCAGGGTCTGCCGCCGTCAAGCCTTACAACGATTTCGCCTACCTCACCGTTAGCAACGCTGTTTCCGTTTTCGTCAACGATATCAATATCGTACTGCGGATTCGGTTTACCCATTGAGCCCACTTTAGTACGGCTGCCGTAAAGGTTGGCGATAATAAGCGTCGTTTCGGTCTGACCGAAGCCCTCCATAATCGAAAGACCCGTAGCCTCCTCAAAGCGCTTGAACACCTCGGGGTTGAGCGCTTCGCCTGCGGTTGTCATATGGTGAATTGAGGATAAATCGTACTTAGATAAATCCTCCTTGATGAACATACGCAGCATTGTGGGCGGCGCGCAGAAGGTAGTTATATTGTACTCCTTGAAAAGCGGGAGCAAATCGTCCGCGTGGAAGCGGTCAAAGTCGTAAACGAATACCGCGCCTTCGCAGAGCCACTGTCCGTAGAGCTTGCCCCAGAGTGATTTTCCCCAGCCCGTATCGGAGATAGTAAGGTGAAGCCCGTCTCTCTCGCAGCAATGCCAGTACTTAGCGGTTACAAAGTGACCGAGCGCGTAAAGATGTGAGTGAGCCGCCATTTTCGGATTGCCCGTCGTGCCCGAGGTAAAGAACATTACCATCGTATCGTCGCCGCAGGCAGTTTCAGCCGTGCGCTCAAAATGGGTTGAGAAAATGGAATACTCTCTTGTGAAGTTATGCCAGCCCTCGCGCTCTTTACCGACGAGAATTTTCGTTTCAACCGTCGGTGATTCGGCAAGCGCTTCTTCAACAGACTCGGGAATTCCGTCGTCCTCCATACAAACTATCGCCTTTACGCCCGCTGCGTTAAAGCGGTAAACAAGGTCGTGCGCCTTAAGCTGATTAGTAGCGGGAATCGGAACTGCGCCGATTTTATGCAACGCGAGCATTGAGAACCAGAACTGATAACGGCGCTTTAAAATAAGCATAACCTTATCGCCCTTCTTGATTCCGAGCGAGGTAAAATAGTTAGCCGTTCTGTTGCTCTCCTGCTTCATATTTTTAAAGGTGAAGCGGCTTTCGTTTTTGTTTTTATCAAGATGCACCATAGCGAGCTTATCGGGATATTTATCCGCAATAGCGTCAACGGTATCGTAAGCAAAGTTATAGCGCTCTGTATTTTTAAATTTAATATCGGTAAGCTTACCCTTTTCGTTTTCGGTTGTATCAATAAATTCCTCGCAGAGCAGCTTTTCGGTAGCTCTTGTTGAAACGATGCTCTCGCGGATTTTTTCCTCTTTTGTTTCTTTGCCCGGGAGGACTACAGCGAGGAATACGCAGTCCTTTCCGTCAATTGCAATCATACCGTGAGGAGTTGATGAATTATAGTAAATCGAGTCGCCCTCGTGGAGTACTGTTGAATTTGCGCCCACCTGAACCTTAAGCGCTCCGCTGATTACAAGGTCAAATTCCTGGCCGCTGTGCTTTGTTAAATGGATAGGCTTATCCTGAAGCTCCTCGGCGTATTCGTACTTAACCCAATATGGCTCTGCGATTTTATGCTTGAATTCGTGGGCGAGATTTTTAATTGTAATTCCCTCTTCCTTTGCGGTTTCCTTACCTTCGCCCGCTCTCGTTACGGTAAAGGAGGAAAGGTGCGCTCCCTGACCTTCAAGCAGTTCGGTAATTTCAATGCCGAACGCAAGGGCGCATTTGTGGATAAAGGTAAACGGCAAATCCGTTTCACCGCTTTCGTAAGCGATATATTCCTTTTCGCTTACCTCTGTTTTTCTCGCCATCTTTGAGGTTGACCACCCCATGATTTCTCTCGTACCTCTGATTCTTGAGGCAACCTCGTTAAGCTGAGATAATACTGCGTTTTCGCTCATTGTTCTTCTCCTTTTCAATTAATGAAATTTGATAGATTTTTGCGAAACTCGGAACAAAAAAGCTCGTCCCAAAGTTTCCTTTGAGACGAGCGTTGAATACTTTTATTCAGCACCCGCGGTACCACTCAAATTGCGCTTTCGCGCCACTCAGGCTCTATCAAGCCGTATGCCTTAACGCGGCCGTACGGGAAACGCCTACTCGCAAAATTACGCTTTCGGATTTCCGGCTCGGAAGGGATAGGATAATGAAAACGTCGCCTGTCGGGCTCTCACCGTCCCCGATTCGCTTTGAAGCTAAGAATTCGTCCGTCTTCGTCATAGCTTTTAATTTTTACTTATTATATAACCGAGCAGTTTATTTGTCAACAGTTTTTTTAAAAAAGTTTGATTTTGTAAAGAACAGACAACCGTTCATTTTGTAAAAATTTATTGACTTTAAAAAGTAATAGTGATAATATTTTTTATAATGTTTTTTATTCTCGGGCGGCTGAAAAATGCCCCAAAATTGCGGCAAAGGAGAAAAACTTATGAAATTAAGAGAAGAACAGACCTTCGGAATTGCAAGAAAAATCAAGGCTAATATGACCGGCGAAAGCTGGGAGCATATTACCCACAGCGTTGTTTCCTACGAGGCTGACGTTACGGAGCTTATGCCCCTGATTAAAAAGATGAACGAAGGTGCGACAAAGGAAAACAAAATCACGGTTAATTCGGTTATGCTTAAAATTATAACCGAGGGAATCAAGGTTATGCCCCTTATCAATTCCCACCTTGAATTCAACCGGAAGCTGGTACGCGGAACCCTTAAGGTATTTGATACAATTAATATTTCAATTCCCATGGTCCTTCCTACCGGTGAAATGATGACGGTAAACCTTCGCGATATGGAAAAAAAGAGCATTTCCGAAATGGACAAGGCTGTTAAGGAAACCGTTAAAAAAGCGCAGAACAGCGATATAAACGAGGCGCTTTACGGAGTGTCCTTTAACGATACGATTACGGGGCTTAAAAAGGGCAAGGTGCTTCAGGCGGTGCGCCGTCTTTACGGCTCAAAAATGCCGGGTAAGCACAAGGTTAAAACCCTCGGAGGCGAGGAAAAGAAAAGATACTACGCCATTCCCGAAAGCGAAAGGCTTTCCCAAAAGGATTTGGAGCAGGGAACGATTACGGTTTCAAACCTCGGCTCCGTTTACAGAGAGGGAACTCAGCGCTGCTATATGCTCCAGATTGTTCCGCCCCAGACCTGCGTTATAGCCCTTCTTTCAATAAGAAAGGAGCCCGTTGTTGTAACGGATGAAAACGGCGAGGACAAAATCGCAATAAGGCAGATTCTCCCTATGACTCTCGCCTTTGACCACAGAGCGTACGATTACCCCGATATTATCCCCTTCTTCAGAAGGCTCGACGAAATCTTCGCAGACCCGTCCGTAATCAAAGAATGGAAATAAGCAAAGTAAAACCCGGGAGGCAGTTCAACTGCTCCCGGGTTTATTTTTATTGTTTTATTTTTTAGTTACCGTCTTTGCAGCGGTGAAGTTTCCGCCGTCTTTTTCAAAGGTTATTTCAACCTTATCGCCCTTATTCATAAGAAGAACGTCCATACAATCGGAAACCTTAATATAATAATACTTTCCGTTTACCTGAAGGTAATAAACGGTATTGCCGTCGTTTACCGCTGTCTTAATATCGGTAATTTCGCCCGTTACGGAATTTCCGCTTTGCTTGGTATCCGTCTGCTGATTTTCGTCGGTTTTCTCAGCGGTTTCCTTCTGAGCATTCTCAGCGTCGCCGCTTTCGTCTACCTTATATTCTTCAGCGCTTGCACTGTCGTCAACCTTGCCCTTATCCTTAAGCGCGTCAATATAGTTAACAACCGCGGCGTTAAGCGCCTTGGCGTCACTCTTTTCAACGTCAAGCAGTCCCGTGCCTACGATGGTTTTATCATCAAGGTTAACGAGCGCATAGCCCTTAACGGTTAAGCTGTCGCCGTAAAGCGACATAAAGTAGGTCGGCTGATTTTCAATATCAAGAAGAATCGGGAATACAGGCTTATAGCCGTAGTTCTGAACAGCGTCGCTCGCACTTTCCTGAGCGGAAATCTCCGTTGCGCCGCCGTTTTTATAGTAACGCGTTTCCTTCGTTCTCTGGTTGCAGAGAATGAAGCCGAAGTTGGAGGTGTCAGCCTCGGAGGAGGTAACGCCCGTATAAACCCAAACGTCGTCGTCAAGCGCGATATTACCGCTGCCCGTTGAAGCAACGTTAACGTCCTTCTGGAAGAAGATTGAGTTCCAGAAGCCGTTTTTAAGCCTGCCGTGATAATTATACTGCTGGATAATAAGGTTTTCGTTATAAACGACGTCAATCCAGCTGTACTTTTCTTCGTTCCTGACTAAATCAATTGAACAGTATTCGCTCTTGCCGTTAAGCGCGTCGGTAATAATAACGCCTTTAACGTCCGTTCCGCCGAAAAGACCTATCGTCTTATCAAGCACGGGAGTAATCCAGTACGGGTGCGCGTTATCGTCAATCTCGAAATTCGGCGTGTCCATAATCGCCGTAGGATTCTGGAAACGAAGGTGGCGCATAAGCTTTTCGTTAAACAGCTCTGTAGGCGAATATTTAATTCCTTCACCGAACTTTTCAATACAGTTTACAACCTGAACCTTCTGGCTTACAAGGTCAATAAGCATATACGCCGGGAGACCGTCCTTAGTGTTGTTAAGCCAACGGAAAACGTCCGCATATTCAAGATACGCAACGCGTACGGGAGTACCCTTATAATTAATCTGGGTTGAGCTCTGAGTTACAACATACTGGCTCATATACTCGTCAAGCTGACCGAGCTGCTGGTCCGCAAGCACCTTGGCGGTAGCCGAATCAAGACGCGGAACCTCATCGTATTTAATAGCTTCAAAATCCTCGCTGAAATTGCTGTTTTCTATTTTCATAAGCTCGCTGTACGATTTAGCGCGGAAAATAGTTGCGCCAAAGAGCCAGCCTATAGCCATAACAACAATAATTACCGCAATTATCAACAGCGGAATAACGGATTTTTTCTTAGCGTATTCCTTGCGCTCGACCTGGGTTCTCGCTCCGATAAGGAACGCAAAAACGGCGCAGAAAATAGCTATTACCGCAATAATGAAAAAATATGTTTCCGTTGTTTTAAAGTTTAATGCAGGGAACGTTGCATAGTAATAAATTCCGCTGATTACCAAAGTAACAAGAATTGAAAGCAAAACCTTCAGTCCAAGTTTAGGCGGGGCGGAAACAACGCTTACCTCGTCCTTAGAGGGCCATTTAAACTTTGATTTAAAGTTTTCAATAACCTCATCGGCATCGTAATCCATATTTGGCATTTTGTCGCTCATAACTAATCTCCTTAATTATAAAGTACTTATAATTATACTATAAATTACTTAATTTATCAACATCTAATTCCGTAGGCTGCCAGAGGTGCTTTTCAAGGTTAACCCTGCCGTCTGTAAACTCAACGCCCTCGCCCTCAAGCAGAAGAATCTGCATATTCTTCCCGCCGAAAGCAAAAGCCTCGGAAACCTCGCCATAACGGTTGACAACGCGAAAGCACGGAATAGACTCAGGGTCAGGGTTAACGTGGAGCGCGTAGCCCACTACCCTGCTCATTTTAGGATTCCCCGCAAGCGCGGCAATCTGACCGTAGGTTGCAACCTTTCCGTACGGAATAAGCTTTACCGCCTCGTATATCTTCTCAAAGGTATTCATAACCATCCGCTCCTTTTGCAGTATTTTACCATAAAATAAAAGCCCTGTCCACAAGGCAGAGCTTAGTAAAAATTAAGAATTAAGAGTTAAGAATTAAGAAATACGTTGCAATAAAACTACCGTAGGGGGCGGCGAGCGCCCTCAATTCTTCATTCTTCACTCTTCATTCTTCATTAAAAAGCGGACGAGCAATGCTCGTCCCTACTTAATCCCTGAAACTATATAAATCCCTTCGTTTTCTTTGCAATAAATATCCCTGAAGCCGCAGGAGGTAAAAAGCTTTTCAAGCTCGCCGCTCGCCATAAGTCCGCAGGAAACGTCGCTCGCCTCATTTTTATGGTGCTCGTCAAGCGCAGCCCTGCCCCAATCGTGAGCAACGGTAAGCGTTCCTCCGTCCTTTAGTGCAGCCTTAAGGTTTTTCAGCAGCCTTTCGGGCTCGCAGAAGTGAGGAAAGGCGTTAAAAACCATACAGCAGTCGTATTTTTCAGAAAAGCTGTATTCCTCTGCGTCCGCGAGTATCAGCTCAACCCTGCTGTTTTCAGCGTATTTTTTCTTTGCCTCGCCGAGCATCCCTTCGGAAATATCAACTCCCGTAATATGCTCTGCATCTCTGCCTAGGTAATAATCAAACAAAACTCCCGTTCCGCAGGCAATATCAAGTACCGAAAGCCCGCTTCTTACTCCGGCAACGTCCAGTATTTCGCGAATTTTTGCGCCGTCTGTTTCAAGCTGAGCGTCCCAGCCCGTAGAGAGTCTGTTGAAAAACTCTGCAATTTTAGTTTTATCCATTAGCTTCCTCTGCCTTTTTACCCTCGTATTTTCTCGGAATTATTCCCGCTCTCTGAAGCGCAACAAAAAGCGAAGGAATAAGCGCAAGCTGAATAGCAATTCCCGGAAGCGCAGTTACAAAATGGGTTGTGAGCCACATTTCAAATGTGAAACCGCCCCTTGAAAGAATAAAGCCCTTAACTATACCCGCCGCAATTCTGCCGATAATCATTGCGGTAACAAGGCTGATATATAAATCCGCATAAAGCCTTTTAGTGTTTACAAGTTTCATCATAAGCGCTGTTATAACCCCGTAAACCGCAAGCTCAACCATCATTGACGGAAGCAGTGCAACGGGAGGCATTCCCGTTAACAGCGAAGAAAGCAGAGGTCCTGCAAGTCCGCAAAGCAGCCCGAAATGCCAGCCGCAGATTAAACCGCAAATCAAAACGGGAATATGCATAGGAAGAATAACCTGCCCTGCGTTAGGAATTGCGTGAAACGCCATGGGAAGCACAACGCAAAGCGCAATGCAAAGAGCGCAAAATACATAATTTCTGATATTGTTTTTCATAATAAAAATCTCCTTGATTGATATATGTATTTTACATTATTCCGAAAGCATAAACAACCCCCGCAGGGGGATATGGCGCTACGCCTGTAGTTCTCTGCTCCCGCCCTTGAAATAATAGCCGTGCGGCGAGCACCCTCAATTCCGAATTCCGAATAAAAAAAGCACCCCTCGGGGTGCTTTTTTTATTCGCTTCTTAGCGCTTCTACCGGGTCTTTACGCGATGCGATTCCCGAAGGAATAAGCCCCGCGATGAAGGTCAAAAATACGCTGAGTATTACAAGCACAACCGCGCCCGCAATCGGGAACGCCGCGCTTACAATAACCGATTTAACAAAGTGGTGAAGCAGAGCGTTTATAGGAATCAGCAGCAATCCTGTTACGCCTACGCCGAGAAGTCCCGCCGCAAGCCCTACGATAAACGTTTCCGCGTTGAAAACGTGGGAAATATCTCTCTTTGAAGCGCCCATTGCGCGGAGAATACCGATTTCCTTTTTCCTTTCAAGAACGGAAATATAGGTTATAATACCTATCATAATAGACGAAACGATGAGCGAAACCGCAACGAACGCTATAAGAACGTACGAAACCGCGTTTATAATTGAGGAAACGCTGGACATAATTATTCCGACGTAGTCCGTATAGATAATCTGATCCTCCTCGGCAACGCTTTCGTTATACGCCTTAATACAATCAATAATCTTTTCCTTATCGTCAAACGAAGCGGAATAAATCGAAATAGAGGTTGGCGTATCCTCGCTCACAACGCCGAGCTTTTCAAGGTTTGCCTCGTAGCTTTTCTGCGGCATCATGCTTGCGAGAGCGCCGAACATTTTTGCAAAAATATTGTCCTTTTCAGCCTTGAAGGTTTTGCCCGTAAGAACGTCAAAATCCGGATTTTTCTGCTGGTCGGCTACTACCTTGCTGCTCTTTGTATACTCAATAATATGGTCAGTAAGCTCTTTTGTGTAGCCGATAGCGGGGATGGTCGGGATAGCAACGTTGTCGTTTTTTATCTTGATAATTCCCGAAATTTTGAGCTTAATCGCGTTTTTGGTAAGCTTTCTTATCTGCTTTTCGCTCGTGCCGATATAATCGTAATAGCCGTTTTTGTTTTTAATATATTCGTCACAGGACGGAATAACGTAGAATTCGTTTTTACAGATTTCTTCATACGTCCAGCTTTCAACCTTTTCGGTAACCTTTTCGCCCTTGTTTACCTTATCCATAATCTCGTTGTACTGAGAGGTAGGCAGAATTCCCATCTGGTAAAGATAGGTGGACATTACCTCGCCGTTGGCGTCAAGTGCGAGAACGCATTCGTCGTAGTTCTTCGGCCAGCTGCCGTAAATAACGTCGTACTGGGTTGTTATCGCGTCGGATATTCCCGTTCCGTCAGCCTTGGGAACAAGCTGGGTAAAGCAGTTTACAAAGTTGCCCATACTGCCGCTGGAATTCATCATATCCATCATATCCTCAACGCTCATAAAGTCAGAATTCATCATCATCTGAGCAGCGGCATTTTCGTTAACAAAGGTTGTGCCGTCCGTATTAATAAGAACGTCGTCCCTGTCAAAAGCGAAAATATCAAAGTTAGCGTTATAGGAATAAACTATACCGTTTTTGCTGGTATACTTATTAATCTCCGAATTCGGATTGTCAAGGTACGTCTTGAACTTTGCGACGCTGTTTTCCTTCATACTGCCCGTCATTGCGCTCGCCTGCTGTACCATAGCCGTATTTGAGAACACCTTGCCCTCCTCGTGCTCGCGGTGAGCGGAGGAAGCCTGAAACGGAGTATTTGCCATAAAGGCGTTAAGGTCAAAGGTCTGCTTATCAACCGTCAGCGGAAAACTGTCCATAGCGTCCTGCTGAACGCTGTCAATATAGTTATTTATACCCGTTGAAAGCGAAAGAATCAGCGCTATTCCGATAATTCCTATTGAGCCTGCAAAGGCGGTGAGAATAGTTCTCGTTTTCTTTGTCATAAGGTTGTTGAGCGAGAGTGAAAGAGCCGTGAAAAAGCTCATTGACGGCTTTTTAACCCTGTCTGCAGTTGACTTTCTCTCCTGCTCGTCGGGCTCAAACGCGTTTGTATCGTCAATAATTTCGCCGTCGCGCAGCTTAACAATTCGCGTTGAGTATCTCTCCGCAAGCTCGGGGTTATGCGTTACCATAATTACGAGCTTATCCTTGGCGATTTCTTTAAGAAGGTCAAGCACCTGAACCGAGGTCTGTGTATCCAGAGCACCCGTGGGCTCGTCGGCAAGAAGAATATCGGGGTCGTTAACAAGCGCTCGCGCAATAGCAACCCTCTGCATCTGACCGCCCGACATCTCCGCGGGCTTTTTCTTAAGCTGGTCGCCGAGACCTACAGCCTCGAGCGCCTCTGTTGCTCTTTTGCGGCGTTCCTCCCTGCTTACTCCCGTAAGGGTAAGCGCGAGCTCAACGTTTGAGAGCACTGTCTGGTGGGGAATAAGGTTATAGGACTGAAAAACAAAGCCTACGGAATGGTTGCGGTAGGTATCCCAGTCGCTGTCGTCATATGCCTTAGTGGAAGTGCCGTTAATAATAAGGTCGCCCTCGGTATAATGGTCAAGCCCGCCGATGATGTTAAGAAGCGTCGTCTTTCCGCCGCCCGACGGACCTAAGATAGAAACGAATTCGCTCTCCCGAAAGGAGATTGAAACGCCCTTGAGCGCCTCAACGCTACTATCGTTAGTGTAATATTTTTTGTGAATGTTTTTTAAAGTGAGCATATTGTACCTCTCAAAATACTACTTTTTGTATAATTATATTATACATATTGTTGCAATTATAACAAATCATACGGATTTGTCAAGCGATATAGTATATTTTTATAAATATTCAGTACTATTATATATGATAAGCGCAAAAAAATAAAGTAAAAAAACACTTGACATTTTAAATATTATATTATATAATTTTGCTTGCACTTTAAGCAGTGCGCAAATGGCTTTATAGCTCAGCTGGCTAGAGCATTCGGTTCATACCC
>DFGL01000085.1 GCA_002371215.1 Ruminococcaceae bacterium UBA3751
GGGCTTGTCCCTCGCACACTCTTTATGGTAACTTGAATATATCACGCTGAAATCCAAAAGTAAACAGATTTACCAAAATCTCTGTTTTGAGTCCAAAAAAGCGGACAGAATATGTAAAAAATAAGGAGTTGATCATTTCAACTCCTTGTACCAACTATAAATCAAACAAATTCCCATTTTCATCCATACCGAGAGGGAAGGCACATCTTTTTAGCCATTCGTCGGTTGCAAGTTCAGGGATAGCTTCTAATTCGCATTTGTTTTCAAAACGTTGTCTGCACATTTCGACTAAATCATTAAATACATTGCAGTGAACATTTTGAAACAGTTTCCACCGTTCATCGTCGGGTAGATGTAAAAGCAAAATTTGCGTCATATCAAAATATTCATAAACATCAAGCACCAAGAAATGAGAATCTCTTTGAGCTACAAAAAGCCCCCAATTCGTTCCTTGTTCCATAGCGCTTAAGTTAGCCATGTGATTTGATAGTATTGCAAATCTATGGCTGGTTTTCATTCCCATTACACGTGCCGAGGCATCAGTGAAGCCTCGTTCTTTTATTATTAAGTCGTTATGGTATTTTCCTGCACATTGAGGACTAAGATTGACATCACGAACAAACATAGTAAGACCCGGCAGAATTTCGTTTATTGTTTTTTCAAATAATTCTGTATTGAAATTTTGCATAAGTTTTTCCTTTAATTATCGTTATAGCCGTGTTTAATGCTGTCAAGAGTATGCTTCCACCAAGCCTCTCTGCCGAGTATGTATTCATCGGAAACCTTGGAGTTGAAGTTTTCTAAAATAGAGTATTGAAAGTTCTTTTTGATATAATCAAAATCTAACTTTTTTAATTCAACATTTCCGCCGTGTCCGTTTTCAACATAGTTTGTCCACCTTTGAAGTAACATACCGTTATCGCCAGTAGCCGAACCGACATATAGTTTACCGTTGCTCTTGTCGGTTATAAGATAAACCGCTTTCTGATTCTGAAGTGCGCCAATCCAGTCGGCTTTCTTTCGCTGAATAATAGTTTCAAGTTCATCAAAACGGAGTCTAACATTATCATATCCGGGAAAAGCATATCCATCAAATACAGCAGGTAAAACCTGAACAACCTCTAAATCGTTATAAATATTTTTGTACCAGTATAGTTGAGATTGCGATTTGTGATATTTAACAATAACCCTTCCGTAAAGTGAAGCAAACTCCTCAAGCTCATCACCGATATAATTTACACCGTTTACTATGCCTTTGTCCTCGGTAATCCTTTTAATCGTTGTTAATAACCATTCGTCCTTTGATAGTTTCAAAAGGCAGATTCCTACTTGACCAACGGTGAACATAGCGTTTTTTCTTTTCCACAAAAACCATTGATTATTTACTATTTCAGGGTTTTTAAGATAAAGCAACAAAGGGTCATCATCACTATTTGCTTGGTTAAATCTAACTTTTATATTATCAATTTCACTTTGGCTAAATTTCAATAAATCATTTAATAAAAGCTTATTATTCATAAGGTTTCCTCCTAATACTAATTACATAATATCAAATAACTGAATTATTATCAATAAATAACTGTTAATAAAAATTCTGGGTCCAAAAAGACGAACACAATGATTATTCATTAATTATGATTTGACATTTGTTATCATATATGATAACATAAAGTGAATAGTATTAAGGAGGTGAGGGATTTGACGGATGACAGCATCATTAAAATGCGGCATAGTATTATATCAAAGCTTACGCAGGCACGGCTTGAAAAAGGAATATCGCAGGCACAGCTTGCGGAAATGATAGGAACTCAGCGTTCCAACATTTGCAGAATTGAAAGCGGAGCGCAAAATCTCTCGCTGGATATGTTAATCAAAATTTCTCATGCGCTTGACAAGGATGTCAACATAATTTTAGACGAAAGGAGTGATACCATGGGCAACAATTATGTTCTAAAGCTTTATGACGAGCCGTTGATAGAGTTTACACTTGAAACCAAACCATTGGAAGGCTTGGAGGCGACTATTACAAGCATTAATGATAGTAAAAAAGCTCTGTTTCCAATTGATTTGAAGCTTACTGGTGAAGGTATCGTCAAGTGGTTGGAGCACAGAGTTATTCCGAAAAATCGTCAGTTTGTTGATGAGATTCTCAAATCCTTCGGCCTCAGCGTTAACAACAGCAAGGGCATTATTGACGTCTGCATGGGTTTATCACTCAACGACAGCTACTGGGTTGTTAAAAACGGCTTCGACGGTAAATATGCCGATTACAACCTTTATGAAAACCGCTTCTCCGAGGCGCTTTCGCTTGTCGCTTTCACAGGTGTTGGAAAAGGCAACGAGGCGTTTTCAACCTCGCCCGAATTTACTACAAACGGTATGCTCCGCAAGGCTTGGCGATTTGTTGAGGACGAAGGCATTTATCTTTACAAAGGCGGAACCGAGGGCGCCGCAAACACAGGTAACGAGCCGTACAGCGAATACTATGCTTCGCAGATTGCAGAAGTGATGGGGCTGAACGCCGTTCACTATGACCTTGAAAACTGGAAGGGCATTCTTGCCTCAAAGTGCAAGCTCTTTACCGACAT
The DNA here is from genome assembly GCA_002371215.1 of Ruminococcaceae bacterium UBA3751. Taxonomy (GTDB): domain Bacteria; phylum Bacillota; class Clostridia; order Oscillospirales; family Acutalibacteraceae; genus Eubacterium_R. The sequence goes on from DFGL01000085.1 coordinate 2,589, forward strand.
TGACACGGCATTTGTGCCTATTGGAAGGCTGATGAAAGAGGGCACCCTCAAAGCCGCACTTGATATATATGATGAGTACGGTAAGGATTTCCGAGAGCAGGTAAACAGTATGCTTGTGTTTGATGCGCTGATTTATAACGAGGATAGACATTTCGGCAACTTCGGTCTGCTGCGTGATAATCACAGCGGTAAAGTCATTGCGCCTGCGCCGATTTTTGATAACGGCTTGTCCCTGTTCAATTTCGGTATGCCTGACGATTTCAAAAACCTTGCTGAATATGCAAAAACCAGAACGACTCCATACAGGCTCTCGTTTGAGGACGTTTGCAGAGAGGTTATGGGAACGAAGCAGCGAAATCAGTTAAGAAAAATCGTTGACTTTAAGTTTACAAGGCACCCGTCAATCAATCTTCCGGAAGAGCGTTTAACTGCTATTGAAAACTATATCAACGTCCGCGCACGCGAATTACTGTCGTTACAATAATTGAGATAATTGAATACAATTATAAAACAGTGAGTTAGAGGGGTTTTATGAAAAAGGAAGACTTTATAATTATTGATGAAAAAACCTTCAATAGAATACAAAAGGATATTAATAAAGAACGAAAGAGTGTTGAAAAAGCAAAACAGAAACTTGAAGCAAAACTTGAAAAGGAAAGTGCTAATCCATCAAAAATTTCTTTTTTTCAAGAAAAAAAGGATAGTAAGATTGAAACAATCAACGCTGAACTTAGTGAATTATCTGATAAGCTTGCTGAATTAGATAGACGTCAGGATAATCTTAATCAATCAAGAAGGGAAAACACAAAGAAAATCTTGAAACTTGTAGGTTTAGTATTTGCTGGTTTGGCTTTGCTTGTTGCTGTTATGGCTATTGTTGGTAATACTGCTTCAAAACGAGAAGCTGAAAATACCACTATAACTGAAAGCACAACAATCATTACAGAAACAACCACTATTACCACTACTGAACTTACTACAATAGATGAATTAGAGAACGTTGAATTAACACCTAAAAACGACGCTTGGAGTGTTGAAGTTGGTGAGGTTGATGACTATATTAGTTACCGTATCTATCCCTCTCTTCTTGAAGACAAAATGGATGAGTATAATTTCACCGCAAGTGTTGAGAACCCTGAAATACTAAAAGCAGAAGTTGAATACACTGACGGTTATGATTTACATGTAGTCCTTACTGGTCTTCAGCCCGGAAAGACAACAGTTACAATAACCGGCAAGGATAATAAAGTTACATGCAAGCCTTTAGATGTTACAGTCAGAGAACAAGAAACAGAGGTAACTACTAAAGAAGACAGGTTAGTTGAACAGGAATATGTTCTTAATACAAGTACTATGAAGATTCATTATCCTGGATGTTCTGCTATATCTAAAATGAGTAGTAAGAATAAAAAAGAAGTAGTTGGGACTTTGGAGGAATTTGAAGCGCAAGGATACACACCGTGCGGACAATGCAATCCTCACTAAATCCATGTATGCAATATCAATAGATTGTACGCTTTATCGTACCATTCGTATATATGTGCTAATTTCAAATATTACAAACTGTAACCTTTTGAACAAGAAAAAACGCCTGAAACGCAGTTGTAGCAACGGTTTCGGGCATTTTTGTATAGGCCGTTGTCAGTAAATGACCATAATTGATAAAAATAGACATATTTTAATTATTTGTTGTCTTGTTTTTGAGCGAAAAATGGCGAATTGTGGAAATTGCATAAAAATCATTTACAATATTTGGCAAAGTGTACAAATTTATCGTCTTACCTTGACAATGGCACCTGCTGCGGCGAGGACTATTAATGATTTTCTTAACGATACTGATAGTGCGGCGGGGGATTATGATTTGATACTAACGGGTGATTTGGGAGCAACGGGAACGGAGCTGCTCCACGAGGTGCTTGAAATTGAGTATGGCAAGGATATAAGAAGCGTACACAACGATTGCGGACTTATGATATATGACCGCAAAAAGCAGGACGTTAATTCGGGCGGTTCGGGTTGCGGCTGCAGCGCTTCCGTACTGAGTTCATATATTTTAAAGAAAATGCGCCTCGGCGAGCTTAACAAAGTCCTTTTTGTTGCAACCGGAGCGCTTATGAGCCCGACTTCTACAAAACAGGGGCAGCCTATCCCGGGCATTGCCCATGCGGTATTGCTCGAGACTAATCCTTTATAGATAAAGCCGTATTACAAAATCCGACAGGATAGCTTAATTCTATTATGTATACAAAGGTCATCAAAAAGAAAAGGGAGCTTATGCAAATAGGCTCCCTTTTCTCGTGCGTTTATTCGGTTGTGTTCTTGTTTTTGTGCTTTACCTTTCGGGTATACTTCGTCTTGTCTTTTGTAATTCTTTGGTAAGAGGGTTGCCAGGTCGGGCGCTCTTTTCGCTTTTGTTTTTCCTTATTTTTCTCTAACATAGTACCCTCAAATTATCCGTTATTATAAATTCTTTTCGGTTGCTTTTTCCCTTGCTTTTCGTTTTGCGCGGCGCTGCTCACGGTTATCCGCCTCCGATGCAAACGCCTCAACGGCGGCGTCCGTCAAGTCCTCATCCCAGACCGTGCCGGAGGTTTTGGTTTCTGCCCAAGGGCAAAGCGTTTTGTAATCCGTGTCCAAAATGACCGTGTAGGGAGGCCCGCAACGGTCATCGACTGCCATATATAAATGCCGTCCTTCGCTGATGAGCCAGGTGGGGTGTTTCACATCGGGGTCGTCCACACGGTCATATATTTCCTTTGTGATTTCATATAAATCATGGTTGGGTCCGCCGCCGATTTCCGCCGTATAAAGTCCGGTTTTAGGGTCGTAGCAGCAGCGCCAGCCGATTCCTTTTTTGAATTCCATTGTGCTCTCCCATAATTATTCATGTGGTTAATTCTTATTGGCTTATACAAATCAGAATTTGTTGATATCTAAACCCCTTATCCCTTGTAAATAGGGCGTTTTGAGATTTGAAAGTGTTGAAAAATGATTGATTTCCCTTAAATTTTCCCTTGCAGGAGAATTTAAGGGAAACTTTTTTGTTAGCTCACTATCTTGTCAAGCAGCATAGCAGATTCGTGCTTGGCTTGCTGTGACGAGTGAGCGTAGATGTTCATCGTGGTACTGACATCGGAATGTCCGAGAAGCTCCTTCACTTCCTTTGGGTTTGCACCGTTGCTGAGTAGGTTGCTTGTGTAGGTGTGCCTCAACATATGAAAGTGGAAATTCTCAAACCCTTTCAGCTTTTTGCGGATAGTTCTGCATACGATTGATACTGTTGTAGGCAACTCTAAGCAACCATCCTGCCGTAAGCAAACGAATTGTATCTCGTTGTAATTGTCGGGTACAGTATGTTCGCCGTTCAGCGTTTTAAGCTCATAGTAGTTTCTCTTGCCGTCTGTTACTTCGGTATAGTAATTGTGACTGTATAGAACACCGTATTTGAGCTTGTTTGCCTGTTGCTCTTTTCTGGCTGCTTTCAGTATATCCGCTAAAGCATTGCAGAAATCAACTTTCCTTACCTTGCTTCGTTTAGTTGTACCAATTTCATAGCACTTGCGCTGGTAATTGTACTTAACGCTTCGCCTTACGGTTATCTGCTGCTTCTTAAAATCGATATCGCTCCACATCAGTCCGCATACCTCTCCGATTCGGAGTCCTGTGTAAAATGCAATCTGTATCGGCAGTATTGCAGGATTGTCCTTTTCTTTGAGATAGGCAAGGAGTTGATTGTACTGTTCAAGGGATAGCACATTGCCTTCCTCTGCATTGTCCGCTTCAAAGATATTTGAATTATCATTTTTGTAGCGAACTGTTACATAGGGCATCGGATCATACGATATCAGCCTTTTGGGGAATACCGCAAACTTAAAGGCACTTCTTAACACTGCTGAGAATGAGCGCATATATCCTTTGCTGTATCCTCTGTTGAAGGTTAAGTCATCCATATATTTCTGCAGATGGTCTGAGGTAACAGATTTCAACTTCCGTTCAGCAATCGAATCCTTTTTGATTCTGCCCACCGTAGCAATATATGCCATCTCTGTTCCATTACTTAAACTGCCAGGCTTTAGTTCTTCCTCCACCCATAAGTCAAGCAGCTCTCCGACAGTCATATTCTCCGGCTTTGCAACAAAGTGATTCTGTTCGTATTTCTCCATTGCCTTGCGGAGCATTGCTTCGGTTTCGGATTTACTCTCCGTACCCACACACTCCTTTTGCTTTAGATTGCCGCTTTCATCTTCAACATAAAAGCGGTAGTACCACTTTTTACCTTTCTTTCTAACTGAGCCTTTTGCCATAAATGATTTTTCCTTTCTGAATTAAAATGTATGTATTTCCATCTGTGGCTCAAGGCTGTAATGTGTAAATGTTATTAAGTAATTAGTTTGTTTCGTCCTCCTCCACGGATGTCATTTTTCTTTTTAATGTATTTATGGATTCCATCGTAACATCGGTTAAATATTGCGATGGTGAGTTTTTCAATTTTCTTGTTTTCTCATTACGCTTTGCAACGCTATCTTTATCAAAGAGCTTGTAGAGCTCGTCTACCATAGCGTGCATAGTGTCAATACCTTCTTTGATTTCGGCACGGTATACGGTTTGTGCAACAAGCGCAGCGTCAATATCCGTAGTTGACAACTGCAACGCAGTATCCTTTGCTTTATGACAAGCGTTACTGAAATAGGTATTGAAGATAGAAATGATTTCAAGTGATTCATCAAAGATGTTTACCGCTGCTTTGCGAATATCGGCATCGTCCTCTTGGCTATACAGTCTATCCAACATTCCCGATACCTCATCGTAAACATGTCTTTCGGTTTCAAGGAACTCCTCTTTGCTTTTATCTTCGCTTTCACCCTTCAGCCACTCAACCGTGGTGCATAGTGCATCGGCAAGACCTATCATCGTCATTGTTTTGCTTGCGTCAACGCCGAGTGTTTCATATCGCTGAACAGTGGATTTGTTCACGCCGAGTAATTCCGCTACTCTGTCCATAGAATAGCCAAGCTCTTCACGGCGCTGTGCAACACGCTTGCCAATCTCAATATCTCTTTCAATTGCTTTCTTTGGCATAGTGACACCTCCTTAACACAACTTTATTATATCATAACAAATTTCATAATGCAACATATAATTGAAAAATAACAAAAATAATTGTTGCACTATACTTGACAAATTAGAAATGCAATTGTATAATACAAGTGTGAGTTGTTTCAGAAACTTACGCTAAAGATGGTTAGGCTAATAAATATCATCCTCTCTTTTTGGTTTATCTAAGAAAGGAATTAGAATGAACGAAAAGATAGGATTGACTGTCGAAGAGGCAGCCGCTTCTTCCGGAATCGGAAGAAACACAATCAGAATGCTTATTGACAGAGGTAAGCTCCCCGTCTTAAAGGTTGGTCGTAAAACAATCATCCGCAGGGATACGCTTGAAAAGTTTATGATCATCAATGAAGGCAAAGACTTACTTGAAGTTGATACAGTCAATGAAGTACAATAGGCAAAAAGGAACACCGTTCACAACCGTGAACGGTGTTTTCTCTTTAAGGGTTTTAGGTTCTCCTAACGACTACCGTTTTCGCCAAATTGGCTACAAACGGTCTGCTCGTTAAGACAGCGCAATGCTATTCTTTCCAATGATGTTTTACGGGCAGAAAATACTCGTCAGAGCGCAATGAACTTTTGATATGTAAATGTCAAAAGTGCCATTGCGTTACTCTTGACAAGAGTAACAGAATCGAGAAAAGTTCAAAAACTAAGATAGATTTTACAATGTTTGAAGCATATGTAATTTCTTAACAAGCAGACCGTTTTGTACCACATCGGCACAAAACGGTAATCCACAGAGACACCCTATGACCTGTTGAGAAATATTCATTGCCCTAAATGCCTAAGTTTAGATGTATTCTATTTTCCTTATTTTCTAATCACTTAAATAAATCTATCATTTAAGTGTATAGTAATAAGCACTAGCCTTTGTTGTGGTTTGGACTCTAAAATTCGAATTATTTAATGCACTAGTAATTAGCGCTTGATTATATGGAACATGAAGCGTTGCGACCTTACTCATATTATCACGGAATACAGGAAGTTTATCCCATAAATCTTTCACTTGCTTGCGAATTCCATTACTATCACTGATGTCAGATTTTAGTTTGAAATCCGGATAGATGACAATAACAGGAAGACCTTTTGTGTTAATGGCATAATCTACTTCCTCCCTAAGAGCCCTGCTATTTTTTGTGTTTTCACTTAAAATGAGCACAAGATTTTTTGAAAGATTTAGTCTGTCGTGTAATCTTCTCTTTAACGTTTCCCACTCACTTCCGTCACGGACATTATATGTTTTTGCATGTGCATCAATAAAAGGAAATGTACTATCCTTACCCTTCCATGCTCGTAATTGATTGTAATAAAGAAAGTCTGGAGTTGCATTGGCTCCTAAATTAGACTCGCTAAACGGTTCAGCGACATAAAACGCTACATAGTTTGCATTTCTGTATGACATTAGATTTACCTCCTTGATTATACATGAAATATATTTTTGTATTCATACAGCGGAATTCCATTATTATCGCCGTATATAATTATTTTTACTTTTGAATTAAAACTTACACCGCTACTATTAAGAGTACAGAGAATGCACCTCAACAATGAATCCTTCTGCTTAGGTCCATCATCAAATCGAGCAATTCCAGTTCCCAATAAAGGTAGAACAATTTCTTTACGTGCATATACTCTATCAATCTCTTTCCACATTCGCATAAGCATATGCTCAAACTCAGCCATGTTAGTATGGGCTTCATAGTCATCATTTAAGTTCATCATTGCAAGCATTAAATATGTATTATTATCTACACTGCTATCATATCGAATAATTGTTCCTATAGGAAAATCATATAATCCTTCACCATTTTTATGTAATCCACGCCGATTTGCCTCTGTTTCAATAGCCGTTTTTATTTCATCGATATTTCCGTGTTCAAGAAACAATTGACCATGTAAAGACCCTTTAGTTATAACTATATCATCAATTCTCGTATCAAAATGTGTATCACATCCAATGACTCGTAAACCTGATGTTTCAAAAATATCGCCACAGCTAATAGATACCGGGGTATTACGTATTGTGAGATTTATAGATTCCTTAAATAATATACCGATTAAGAAGTAGACAAAAACGCAAAGCAACAAAAACGCTATTAGGACAATGCTTATACGCAGGAAAAGGCTTGCATTTTTCATATCGCCTAATGAAACGCCAAGTATAGATAAAGCAGTAGAAATTAAACCTACTATTGTTGCTGAAATAAAAACGCTATCTCTTGTGCGCTTTGTTAAACTATTATACCAATTTATAATTTTATTCATATATAATACACTCCATATAAACATAGTTTTCAACGAAGACGATATACTACATGTGGCTGATCTTTATTATAATTTAACATAGAATAATAATGGAAAAACAACAAAAAGACAGATAAATCTTTGCACATTTATTTAATAGATATAGTTAACTTATCAAATAATATTGTTCTTTATCTATCGCTTCTTCAATTGCTTCTTTTAATCTAGTTATTTCATTTTCGTTAGCGAAACTTGTTGCATTGTAAGTGACACATTCTTTATTTTTGTTTTTGTTATACAAATCATATAGTTTATCTCCTTCGCTAATTCGATAGAAATTTGTTGAACTTAAATATGATGAAACATTATATTTATTATCAAAAGAAATTGAATAATTTGGTTTACAGTAATATATTTCTCTAATTTCATTTTCTAAAATATCAGTATAAGTAATTTCTATAAAATAAGCTAATTCAACCGTAGAAATTATACATTTTCCTGATAACTCAGAATAATCTATATTTGTGTTAAAAAAAACATCAAAATATTTTTCATTAATCCTTAAGGGATATAATGTACATATTTTACCTATATTCGCACTGTGTTGAATTGTATATAAATCATCTTTGATAAAGGAATTTATAGGTATAACAATACTACCAGTAGTGAGTACTGATATCATTTTTTCATTGTTTGATGAATACCCTTCATAAAATAAAACATAGATTGAATATAAAGGTATAACATTAATATTTAAATCATTTGCGGGATTCTTATCAACGGTAATATCAATCTCTTCTATTTTCGTTTCATCTTCGTTATATTCAACTTTACAATCAATAATTGGATCCGCCATAGTTTTTTCGATTTTTAATTGGCTCTGTTCAATATATAGTTGCTTAGCTAAAACACGGATCAAACTTATTATAGAAACAACTAGTGTCATAACTAAGACTACAATTTCAATAAGTCTTATAATATTCTCAAACTTTTTTGTCTTTACTTCATTTATATACGCACAATTATCATAGTTTTTGAAGTTGCTACGCATCTCTACAAGCCTCCTTTAGATTAAATTAATAACTTAATCAAACTATATGTCAACCCAAAATGCAAAAATGTACAAAAAAACGACAAAAAAAGACATAATTAATCAAGAATTAGGGGTTGACAAATGAAAATCAGTTGTTCTCACAAATCTTTACACTAATAACAAAACGACCTTGAAAGATAAAATTCAAGGTCATTTTTATGTAAAAAAGCATTTAAAAACATGCTCCAATATGTCAGCATTTTAAGGTTCTGAAACCCGCATGAATACTGCGTTTCAAAACGTCAAAATGAGGGTGGCAATGATATATCATTGCTACCCTCAAAATTGGCTTCTAAATGCTTACTGATGATCTGAATAATAGGCGTTAATCCTGCTTTAAGTTTTCAATTATATTATCATCTTTAATCTTGTCTGCTGAATAGAGCAGCGACAGAAGAATGATAAGAAATACCGTCACTATTGCGGCAAGATAGAAGTGAAGATTAAGCGAGAAATTCATTACCGTTCCTTCTGATGTTGACAGAGCGTAGGACATCAGATAATGCAGAACTGCGCTGATTGGCAGCGACCACAAAAGCGATTTTACGCCATAGCGTATGCTCTCAACATAAATCATTTTCTTAAAGCCCTTCGGCGTTACGCCGACGGATTTGAGCATTGCAAATTCTGTTTTGCGTTCGTTCATTGAATTTGAAATTGAATTGATAATATTGATAATCGCAATCAGTGTTAAAAGCGTGATAAATCCGTAAATAAAGACTTTCATTATTTTTGTAATCGCATTTACCGCCTGCATCTGCGAGGTGCTGTCCTCTATTGAATAGGCGATGCCTGCGTTTTCAAAATACTCATCCGCTGCACTCATTACAGCTTTGTAGTCCTTGGCAAAAATGCCGAAGCAGAACATACGCCTTTCAAGCGGCAGGGAGGAAATAGCATCCTCGGAAAAAACGAGTGAAGGCTCGCTTACGTATATCGGTTCAAACAAAGATGACTCAAACTTTTTATCAGTCATCGCCCCTATTGTCACGGAAAAATTACGGCGGTCATCATATTCGCCCGTTTCCTCGTTATACTCGTCAACAAGGCAGTTCAGCGTTTTGCCGTTTGCTTCATCTTTAAATGCCTTGCACTCCTTTGGTTTGCTGTCCGTTGTATCAATCACACGGTTGAAAACAAGTGCCTTCGGGTGCGTTTTATCATGATAAGTTTCAGGCTGCTCGCCGATTGATTTAAGATAATCGTCAAAGCTTGCGTTATCCATCACAAAGAGGAACAAATCCGTGATATCCTCTCCCTCTGAAAGACTGAAGGCGCGATATGCATCCTCGGTAAAAAGCTCTGTGTTAACAAGTGTCGCCTCTGACGTGATATAGCCGATATAGCCGTCAATATTTGCGCCGTCAAAATAATCCCTGACCTTGTCCTTATACTCGTTTTCGGTGTAAACGATAAAATCAGCATTTTCCTCCCCTGCTGAATTTTTTACAAGGGTGGTAAACATCTGTGAAAAGTTCGTTACAGTTAAAAACAGCACCACGCTCATCGCAAGGGCAAAAACAATATTTCTGCTTCTTCTGCCGTTTCGCTTGAAATTCTTGACGGCAAGCTCGCCCTCAAAGCCGTACAGCTTTCGTGTGAGCTTTGAAACGCGCAGCTTCTTCGCTTTCTTTACCTTAACGGTGTTCGTCCCCTTAATCGCCTCAATCGGTGAAGTTTTTGAAGCGCGGCGGGCGGGAATATAGCACGAAATGAATATGGTAAGCGCGCTGATAAGAACCGTGCCAAGAATGATATACGGGCTGAAGTGCAGTTTAAGCGTGCCCTTAATCGCGATTGAAAGTGTAGTTAGAAACGCGCCCTCGATGCTCTTGAATGTAATCGCCATTCCGACAAAGCCTGCAATAATTCCGAACACAATACCGATACAGCCGAGAATAAAGCCTTCAAAATAAATTGATGCACGTTTCTGTCTTTTTGTTGCACCTACGGAAGCGAGCATACCAAGATAGCGTTCACGTTCCTGATACGATACGGCAAAGGAGTCATAAATCATAATAACGGAAGCAACAACGATAACAGCAAGAATAACCGCCGCAAAGCCGCCGATGGCTTTTAAAGTGTCGTTGTTTTCCATCACGCCCGAAAAATTGAGCAAATCCACATTGTAGTTGACATCGTGCCCGTTTGTTTCGCTTTCAAGGGTACGCGTTCTTTCATATACGGAATTATCGAGCTTGTGATAGCTCAGCGTAGCATAACAGTTGGTGCCGCTGTTTCTGACAGAATCCGTAAAAGCAATCACGCCGTCACGGCTGTCAAGAAAACTTACGTTTGCCTCTGCAATACCGCAGAGCTTATATTCCTTATATCCCTCTTTTTCCGTGGCGTAATCCACACAATACACGCGGATTGTGTCGCCGACCTTCCAGTTCAGTTTGTTCTTTTCTATATAATCTTTGGTGAGCAGAATTTCGCCGTCCCGTTTCGGAAATGTGCCGTCAAGAATATGGATATTTCGCATTTTCACCGCTTCTTCGGTGACTGCGTCCACCTCGGCATATGCTTTTGAAACATCCTTTTCCTTGTCATAGCGAAAATTCATCACATTCGCGCCAAGGTAATAATCAAAATCTCCGCTTTGCAGTTTGCTTTCCTCCGGCAGTTTCTCATACCAAAGTTGCGCGTGCCAGTTGCCGTCGTACGCTTTGGTGGAATCCTGCATAAATTTCACAAACGAAAAAACGCTTGTAAACACAGCGGTTACCATCGCAACGGACACTATAATCGCAAGAAGCGTCAGCAGTGAGCGCCGCTTGTGACTTTTTATGTGACGGAGAGTAAGCCTGTTGACTATGTTCATTGTACTCTCCTTTCATCGCGGACAATTTTTCCGTCCTTGATTTCTATAAGCCGGTCTGCCGAAAGTGCGATATTTTCGTCATGTGTAATCATAATTACAGTCTGACCGAGTTCGCTGTTGAACTGACGGAGAAGGGAAATAATCTCCTTGCTGTTTTCGGAATCAAGATTTCCCGTCGGCTCGTCGGCAAGCATAAGAGCAGGATTATTAATCAGCGCCCTGCCGATGGAAACTCTCTGCTGCTGACCGCCCGAAAGCTGGGAAGGAAGATAGTTGAGTCTGTCCTGCAAGCCAAGGCGTTCTACAATGCCGTTCATCTGTCTTTCATCGGGCTTTCTGCCGTCAAGAAGAAGCGGAAGGGTTAAGTTTTCCTCAACCGTCAGAATCGGAATAAGGTTGTAAAACTGATACACCAGATCTATCTGTCTGCGGCGAAAGATTGCAAGCGCCGTTTCATCAAGAGTGGATATATCGGTTTTGTCAATAATGACGCTGCCGCTTGTTGCGGTGTCCACGCCGCCGACAATGTGCATAAGCGTTGATTTGCCGGAGCCGCTTGGACCCACTATCGCAACAAATTCTCCGCGCTCGACAGAAAAACTGACGTTATCAAGCGCTTTTACCATTGTGTCGCCGTTTCCATATGTTTTGCAAAGATTTACTGTTTCTAAAATTTTCATACTTTTTCTCCTTTCGATGACACAATGATACCGCTTGTACCTTACAATTAAGTGAATTTTATATAACAATTTTGTCATATTACGGATTTATAGAATTTGATTTCAAACTGCGTTCCGCTTCCTTTCTCGCTTGTAACGGAAACGGAAGCATTTTCCTTATTAAGTATAGTTTTGGACAGCGCAAGACCTATGCCCACACTTTCGGAGGAGGAGTTTTTTCCGTGGTAAAACCTCTCAAATATATGGGGTAAATCCTCTTTTGCAATTCCGCAGCCGTTATCACTTATCACGATTCGACTGAACACCGTTGTTTCGTCGGTTGTTATAGAAAGCGTCCCTCCGTCCGGCGTATGCTCAATACAGTTTTTAATAATATTCTGCAGCGCCTCCACGCTCCAGTTTTTATCACCGCTGAAGGTAAAGTCATCTATACTCTTTTTAACGTTTATATTCTTTAAATCCAGTGTGAGTAAAAACGGAGTCAGACTGTTTTCAATCACTTCGCTTACGGAAATCGGTTCAATATTCATTTCCGCGGTTCCCGCGTCAAGCTTTGAAAGCTTTAAAAGCGTTTGAATAAGCCAGCTCATTTTTTCGCATTGGGTATTGATTATTTCCGTAAACTCCTTGCGCTTTGCTTCATCCTCTTCTTTTTCAAGAAGCTCGGATACAACGAGCATTGAGGTGAGCGGTGTTTTAAGCTGATGTGAAATATCCGCAAGAGAGTCGGCAAGATACGTCTTGTCAGCCGCAATCACTTCATTCTGCGTTTTAAGCTGACTGATAACCTTCAAAAGATTGTTTTGCAGAATTGAAAGCTCTCCTTCAGTATTATCTTCAAGAGCCAAATCGTAATTACCTGAACACACAAGCAACAAATAATCATTCAAATCACTTATTGCGCGGTAGCGCCTATTTGTATAAAAACAAAATATAGCAATAAGAATAATGCCGAGCGCAGCACAGATTATTGCCCCCGATTTATTCATAAACAGCATTATTGTTGAAGCTGCGGCAGTAGCGGAAACGCCAATAATAACAGGAATAAAGAATTCTTTATTTTTCATCAATAATATACCCCATTCCTCTCACGGTTTTAATAATCTTCGGCTCAGCGGGATTGTCCTCAATTTTGTTTCTTAACCTTTTTATGTAAACGGTCAGCGTATTGTCGTTTACAAAATCGCCCTCTACGTCCCATATGTCCTCAAGCAGTCTGTTTCGTGTTAAAACAATTCCGCGATTATTAAGCATCGTCAGCAACAGGCGATATTCCATAGCGGTAAGAATAATCTCCTCGCCGTTTTTGAACATCTTCGCCTCATTTGTGTTGATTTTAACATTTTTGATATTAATAATTCCGTCTGCGCTGTCCTTGCTGTAACGGCGGAGCACTGATTTAATCCTTGCAAGCAATTCCTTAAGTCTGAACGGCTTTGAAATATAATCGTCTGCGCCGAAGTCAAAGCCCATAACAACGTTTGCTTCATCGTCGTATGCGGTAAGGAAAATAACGGGATAATCGCCCTGCTCCTTAACAGTTTTACAAATGTCGTAGCCGCTGCCGTCGGGCAGGGTTAAATCAAGTATGTAAATTGCAAAGGTTTGCCTTTTAATTATATCCTTCGCCTCAGCTATGCTTTTTGCAAGCGTAACACCGTATCCCTCGCTTTCAAGTGAATAGCGGAGCGCCATACCGATTGCGCCGTCGTCCTCCAAAAGAAAAACATTCATTTGTTTCACCTCGCGTCTATTTTAACATAATAAGTATAAACATTCCATTACAATATTGTCACATTCACGTTCGGCATTTTAGGAGCGACGGTCCGTCAAAGATTTACTGTATGCTCAACACAAAAAGTCAAATCCCCGGCGTTGTTTCCCTTCAAAAAAACTTGCAACGGACTTGAAATCACAATACGGGACTTTTTTGACAATGATTTGTTCAATGATATTTAACAGGAAATAGAGTAAAAACCGCCTTGATGA
>DFGL01000074.1 GCA_002371215.1 Ruminococcaceae bacterium UBA3751
CGTTTTGTCGGTAATATCAAAAACGAAGCCACAAGACTTGTTTCTCTTATTAACGATATTATTCGTCTTTCTCAGCTTGATGAGGACAGCGAGCCTGCCACCGAGTCAGTTGACCTTTATGACGTGGCAAACGAGGTTATCGAGGTGCTGACTATTTCGGCGGCGAAGAAACAGGTAGAGCTTTACCTGAATGGTGAGTCTTGTGTGATGAAAGGTATCCGCAGATACCTCTATGAAATTATCTATAATCTTTGTGACAACGCTATCCGCTATAATAAGGACGGCGGCAAGGTTGCGATTGATCTCAAAAACGCAGGCGACAATATCATCCTTTCGGTCAGCGATACCGGTATTGGTATTCCTGCCGAGCATCAGAGCCGTATCTTTGAACGCTTCTACCGTGTGGATAAGAGCCATTCCAAAGAAACCGGCGGAACGGGTCTTGGACTTTCCATCGTAAAGCACGCCGTAGCCTATCACGGCGGCAAGGTTACACTTAATAGCAAGGTGGGCAAAGGAACAACTATTATGGTTGAATTCTAAACCAAAGGCGTCGCATTACTGCGACGCCTTTTAACTTTGGCTTGAAAAGTATCACAGAACGTTCAGTTATATCATCAATACCCTTATCAAATGTGGATTTACGATAGAAACAATTGATGAACCGCTTCCGAGTGAAGAAGCATTAAAAACACGGGAAGGCTTGAAAAAAGAGTTTATTAAGCCTACTTTTTTGATAGTAAAAGCAAAAAAACACAGAAAATAGATATTGTGAAATAAGCATTTAGAAGCCAATTTTGAGGGTAGCAATGATATACTATTGCTACCCACATTTTGATGTTTTGAAATGCAGTAATAATGCGGGTTTCAGAACCTTAAAATGCTGACTAATTGTGATGAGCATATAGTATTCTATAATACTGTTGCCAAGACTATAAGCCATCAATTGTATGGCTTCAAAAAAGAAAACGATATATTTGTCACATATATTGTTGACAATATTAAATCCTTGTGATATTATTAGAATGTACGGGAGGTGGCAACTTGAGCGAGTTTCAAGACTATTTAGATTCTGCACTAAAAAATTGTGAGTTAAATAAGGACGATGTATCATATTTGCGCAAATCAATTTCTACACAAATAATATCAAGAAGAAACGAAATGGGTATAACACAGAAAGAACTGTCTGGTTTAACCGGAATCAAACAATCAAATATAAGTAAAATAGAAAATGCTGATTATAATATTACAATAGAAGTTTTAGAAAAAATTGCAAATGCGTTAAATTGTAAAGTTCAAATTACTTTTGAAGATGATTTAGAAAGGTGAAACAATAATGATTTATTTATCAAAATACCATGTTGAAAGTTTTAGAGGAATCACCGATTTAGAATTAGAAGATTTAGGCGATATTAATTTGATACTTGGTGATAACAACTGCGGCAAAACTAGTTTTCTTGAATCGCTAATGCTTTTGAGAAATATAAATGATTTTTCAAATGTAATAAGAGTATCTCGAATTAGAAGTTCAAACTACTTTTATTTTAATAGGCTTTCCTCTTTTAATAGCTTTTTATATATGTTTAATCCAATGTTTGACAAAAAAACAATATCTATTGGAGGAGTTTTAAATGATGTGCCAGTAAGCCTAAAAATATCTGGTATTTTACAAAAGGTTATGGTTGATAGAACTGAAATACAAAGAAACAATAAACAAGTTAGTCTATTAGATTTTGACGAAAATGAAAACTCTGACGACAACTTGATTTTGGAAGATGAGATTACAGAATTTAATGGCACAATAAAAAATCAGTATGGAAATCGAACCAGAACATCAAAAATTAATCTTAATGAAATTTCTAATATTAGCGGTATGAGAATTAGCAGACCGTATAATATTGATTTTGAATATGTATCTTCTATTGAACACTCATCAACAATGATTTTCAGTAGTATTTTAAAAGAACCATCTTTTAAAGAGTTGGTGTTAAAAGTAGTACAGTTATTCGACCCCAACATTGCTGATTTGTTGTACCTCAAAAACGAACAAACGGGGCGGCCCATTGAATACATCTATCACAAAGAATTAGGAAACATGCCGTTGTTGTCTTTTGGTGACGGAGTAAAAAAAGTTATACTATTAGCTAACAGCATAGCAAAAGCTGCAGGTGGAATTTTGTTGATCGATGAAATTGAAACATCAATCAACTCAAAGTATTATGATGATATTTTTAACTTTGTTGTTAAAGCTTGTCAAGAATTTAATATTCAGTTATTCATTACAACACATAGTATTGAAGCAGTTGATGGTCTTTTGTCTACACAAAGATATGATGATTATCCAGCAAACAAAGATTTAATTCGTGTGATAACTTTTAGGAAAA
Organism: Ruminococcaceae bacterium UBA3751; assembly: GCA_002371215.1. Lineage (GTDB taxonomy): Bacteria > Bacillota > Clostridia > Oscillospirales > Acutalibacteraceae > Eubacterium_R. The sequence goes on from DFGL01000074.1 coordinate 2,385, forward strand.
GGAATAACCGTACTTTTTCAAGGGTATTAAATGGTAAACAAGCTTATGAAGATCGTAAAAACTATGGACTTGAGGTAAGAATATGAATAGCGTTATTTTATGTGAGGGGAAAACTGATGCCATACTAATTAGTTACTATTTAATAAGCACTTGTAATTGGGAATATGCCAATAAAGGACCTGCTGGGCTTGATATTGCTGTTGAAAATCCAAATATAGAAGTTAATTGGTATAAAAAGAACGAGGATTATTTATTAATATTTGGAGTCGGCGGGAAGGATAACTTTGAAAACATCTATAATAAATTTGTTAAAGATCCTATCCTTAATTACGATGAGGTTGGTAATTTTTCAAAATTAGTAATAATTAGAGATAAGGACGAGAATGACACTCAATATTTAGTAGAATTAAATAATCAAATTACAGGATTTGACTCTGAAAACCAGAAATGGAAAAACTGTACATATATTGACAATTTTTCCATGGAACAAAATATTGATGTTTTAACAATAATTATACCTGATGATGGTCAAGGTGCATTAGAGAATGTTTTATTATCTTCTCTTGCTGAAGATGATTATGATGAAAATATTGTAATGAGGTCATCACAATTTATAGATGGTTTTGAAGGTTCAGCTGATAAATATATTTACTCGAAACGATTGAAAATTAAGGCTAAATTAGGGACAACATTAGCTGTTATTTTCCCCGATAGGGTGTTTACTGAAATTGATAAGTTTTTATTATCAGTAAATTGGAACAAGTACAAAATTATAAGTGATTGTTTTGGCTTATTAAAGAAAATATAGGTTTCTTGGAATCAAAAGTATGGAATTATTAGAATATATCGAATCAATTAGCTTAAACGACAAAAGCGAAAAAGAACGGGCGTTATATTTGTGCTTTTATCATTATAAGGAGACAGGTGAAAATAGTTTTAGTATGTCACTTGTTTCCAAACTCTTTGACAACTGTGGATACTCTGTACCAAATAATTCAAGATTGAAGAGTAATCTTACAACCGGCAAGAACAAAACTTTTCTTTTAACAAAAAAATCTTCATTAATTGAAATTGTGCCTGTAGTACTTCAAGAATTAGAAAGAAGTATCGGAGGTTTATGGGAAGATAATATTACAGTTGATTCAAATAGCGAATTGTTGGATGAGGATAAATTCTGTAAAAAACGTCAGTATTTGGACAGGCTTATTCATCAAATAAACCATTGTTATTCAAACAACTGTTATGACGCAACGGCTGTTTTAATGAGACGTCTGTTAGAAATATTGTTAATACAAGCCTATATAGAATTAGGAATTGATGAAGAGATCAAGAATTCTGATGGCAATGGTTATAAAATGCTTGATGGTATTGTTAAGAACGCTGTATCAAACTCAACACTTGCTTTGTCGCGAATAAAAAATGAGCTTGATACAATCAGAAAAGTTGGTAATTTTTCAGCTCACGGACTTACATATACGGCAAGTAAAAAAGATATTGATGATATAAAGCTGAATTATAGGGTGTTAATAGAAGAGTTATATAATAAAGCGAGGTTATTGTAATGAGTGATAAACATGAAATTCGTGTAAAATTTGAAATTGGCGATATAAAATTTGAGGCAGAAGGTTCTGCAGAATTAGTAGAAAGAGAACGCAGTATTTTTAATAATACACTGTTGCCAGCTGCGGTTGAAGCAATAGTGCGTACACGCAGTCTTAATCAAAATGAACAATATATTGAGGCAAAAGAGAATACTGTAATGTTGCCGCCTGTGGGACAAGATACGCATAGTAACACTTATGAAGCGGTTGATGATTTTACAAAAACTAGTCTAGTATCATATGTTAAATCAAAGGGTGCTGATGCACATTATGATTTTATCATATGCGCAGTTTATTTTAATGGAAAAAGAACAGGAGTTATTGCTTTTTCATCAACTACAATAAAAGAATTATATTCTGAAGCTAAAAAGCCTCTTCCTAATAATCTTAGCATGTCTTTAAGCGAATTAGTTAAAAAGGGATTAATAATGGAAGATATCAATGCCAAAGGACAGACTCCAAAACAATATGTTCTAACTTCTGATGGAGAAGAAATGGTTAAGAATATGAAACCCAAAGAAGGTAAACCAAAGAAGCAGACCTCAAGAGCCAAAAAGCCAAGAGTAAAAGAGCAATCAAATTATGCAAATATTAATTGTGATGAACTTAATCTAAATAATTATCCTTCTGTAAAAGATTTAAAAAACTTTAAAGAAAAAATGTTACTTATTATGTACATAGTTACTAACGAGAGCAAAGGAACTTGGTTTACCACACAGGATGTATTGTGTTTGATGACTGATATCTTCGGAGAAAGTGCTACCAAAGATCAAGTGAACGGTGTGTTTAAACGTGAGAGATTGTGGTTTAAAGCTGAAAAAGTTAGCGATAATAGCAAAGAAATGAAGAGAAAGCTATTAAATCAAGGAATTGACTATGCAAAAGCTTTAGGAAATAATGATTAATATCCAATAGCCAATTTCTAAAAAGAAATGGCAACAATATGGCAACAGAAAATTTTGCAGCCTATGTGGATAGGATAATGCAAATAATCAGGATAACTGAAACAATATTACCCTTACAAAAATGTTAAGGTTTTAAGTTTCAGAGTAGAGTGGGAATAAGAACCTCACCCGTTTGCAAAATTGCTGTGCAATTTTGAACGGGTACCCGAGAACCTTGTTACTCGCAAGGCTCGTAATAATCAATTTTTAAATAATTAACTCCCGAAACCCTGCAATAAAGCGGGTTTCGGGAGTTTTCTTTTTGTACTTGATAACAATTTGATGACATCTTGACGCTATATAAAACTATAATTACTTGACTTATTTTCTAAAAATTATAGAATATAGTTATCGCTTTATAAAGGGTTGATAATAAAGGTATTAAGGCTCAATTAGATACTTCTGTGTCATTAGAATCACAAGCAAGACAAGCGTGTGCATTACGAAATCAATACAAATCTCAAGCAAGAGCCCTTATGCTTGACAGAAAAAAACAAAAAAATTAGACGAAGGAAAAGAAAAGATAAAACCATTTGAGTTTTATTACAATAAATACAAAAAAGACGGTCTATCTGATGACGATGTATATCGTTTAATTATAGATTCGTCAAAACGAACCAGACAATCTGTAAACAAGAAATACGGGGTAACCGAATAATGAGCACAGTTACAAAGGAGTACACATATTCTATCTGCGTACCTCAAAACATTGAGGTATTTAAAAAACAATGTGCAGCATTGGAAAATACTATTCCGAATTTAGTTTTTATCAAAGAGGATAAAGACGTTGACAACACAACGATTAGGCAATATCACCTTAACGGTAAAAAGCTGTATGTTTATAACAGTTATGATGTTAATGAGGTTTACATTGTTTCGGAATTTGATATTGACCCGTATTTTGAATAATTGTGATTAATTGCGCTCTGCATAGCAGGGCGCTTTTTTTATACCCGAAAGTAAGAAGGTGAGAATAATGGAGGGAACAAAGCCCTACACTTGTATTTTTTTATTTAATAAGTTATTATAGTTTTATATTGTTACGGAGGGGCGCTATGAAAATTGTAATTTCTGCAAGGAATTTTGTTTTTGAGGGCTGCGGCGCGGTTGATATGCTCAAAGCGGAGGGCTTCGAGGTTGTTGACGCTACCGATTGCGGCATTAAGAATGAAAATGACTATTACAATATAATTAAGGACGCTGACGCGGTTATAAACGCCTTTGAGCCTATGAGCAGGGAGCTGCTTGAACGATGTAAAAAGCTTAAGCTCATCTCCGTAAGAGGGGTTGGCTACGATTATATCGACTCAGACGCCTGCAGAAAAAACAATATTGCCATAGCGCGTACCGTCGGTACCGTGGGCGACGCAGTTTCCGAACAGGCGATGGCGTTCATTCTTCACTTTGCAAGGGAAATAGACTCGCTCAACGCCCTGATGCAAAGCGGAAAATGGGAGAGAATTATGACCGAGGGAACAAAGGGAAAAACGCTCGGCATTATAGGTTTCGGCGAAATCGGTCAGGCGCTCGCAAAAAAGGCTGAGGCGTTCGGTATGAACGTTCTATATAACTGCAAAACTCCGAAAGACGAAATGAAATACAGCTTTTCTCCCCTTCCGGAGCTTCTTGAAAAGAGCGACTACGTTGTTCTTGCGCTTCCTCTTACAGAGGAAACAAGAGAGCTTATTGATAAAAACGCGCTCAAAAAAATGAAAAAGAGCGCCGTTCTTATTAACGTTGCCCGCTCGGGAATAGTTGACGTTAACGCGCTCAAAAACGCCGTTCAAAGCGGAGAAATCCGCGGCGCAGCGGTTGACGTTTTTGAAACCGAGCCCTGTACGGATTCCGTTCTTAAAGGAATTGACAATATTATTCTCACCCCTCACACGGCTCCGTTTACAAGAACAAATTTTATTGAGATGAACAACCTTTCAGCTCGGAACGTTATAAACTTTTTCAGACATAATATAGATAAAAAGTATATTATTTAGCGATTTAAAGAAAAATGTACCAATATCGGTACGGAAAATTTGTTCTAATTTACAGCCGCAAATAAATATGTTATCCTTAATACATAAAAACAGCGGCGGGGTGAATTATGACAGATGAAGAACGCTTAGAAATGATTGATATTACGGGTGAAACATCTCCCGAGGAGGACGTTATATGGGCGCTGAACTATCTTTTAAACCTTCCCGTTGAGGATGATTTGCCTTACATAATGCCCGCTTCAAAAAAATTGAGTTGACAAAAGGAAATAATTGTGATAAAATAACCGATAATTTAAGATAAATGCAGAGAAGGAATTAATTGTTGTCCTCCATTCAGCAAAGAGAACCGTCGGTTGGTGTAAGACGGTGTGAACGGATAACAAGTCTCGTTCCAGAGCAGAGCTTCGGAAACAAGTAAGAAGCTACGGCTTGCCCCGTTATCATGGCAGGGGGTTTGACAGAACCTCGCAGAGTGGATTTGATTTATCAAATCAATCAGGGTGGTACCGCGATTATTCGTCCCTGAGGCAAAATGCCTCAGGGCTTTTATTATGTAAAATGTACGCAGAAAGGAAAAAGGTTATGAAACAGATTAAAATTGCAGACACAACACTGTGCCGCGAAAACAACAGCTTCAGCTTCAAGGAGAAGATTGAAATTGCGCGTCAGCTTGAAAAGCTCAACGTTGACATTATTGAGCTGCCCGAGATTACGGACGGCGCTGCTGATATCCTATTGGTGCGTACAATTTCCTCATTCGTTAAAAACAGCGCTCTCTCCGTTGCGGCGGGTATCAGCGCTCAGAGCATTGCAGACGCCGCTCAGGCGCTTGAAAACGCAAAGAAAAAGACGATAAGAATTGAGCTTCCCGTTTCTCCGGTAGGAATGGAGTATTCCTGCCATAAAAAGCCCGAAAAAATGCTCGTAAGCATTGAAGCTGCAGTAAAAGCGGCTAAGGAAAAATGCTCCTCCGTTGAATTCTGCGCAACAGACGCAACAAGAGCTGAGAAGGACTTCCTTTACAGCGCAATCAAAACCGCGCTTGAATCGGGAGCTGAAAAGGTTACGGTCTGCGATACTGCAGGCTCAATGCTCCCCGATGATTTTGCGGCTTTCGTTAAGGAAATTATTGATAATACGGGCGTTCCTATTGGCGTTAAATGCAGCAACAAAACAGGCCTTGCGGACGCTCAGGCTGTTCTTGCGGTAAGAAGCGGCGCAGCCTGCATTAAGTGCGCAGTCGGCGGAGATACCGCAAGCCTTGACAATTTCGGTTCTATTATCAAGTCTTACGGAAACGACTACGGTATGTCCTGCAACATTAAATATACCGAGCTTCACAGAACGGTAAGCCAGATTAACTGGATTACCGATAACTCCAAAAATGAAAAAACAACCGTTACGGTAAGCACCGAGTTTGAGGGCATTAAACTCGATAAAAACGATTCTATTGAAACCGTACTCGCAGCCGTTACCAAGCTCGGCTACGACCTTTCGGACGAGGACGGAATCAAGGTTTACGAGGGATTTTTAAGAGTTGCGGCAAAGAAAAACGTAGGCGCAAAGGAGCTTGACGCGATAGTTGCTTCCTCAGCGCTTCAGGTGCCCTCGGCATATAAATTAATCAGCTACGTAATCAACAACGGAAATATTATTACCGCGAGCGCCCATATCGTTCTTGAGCGCGACGGCGTTACAACCGAAGGTATTGAACTCGGCGACGGTCCGATTGACGCATCCTTTATCGCTATTGATAAGATTATCGGCAGGCACTATGAGCTTGACGATTTCCAGATTCAGGCAGTTACCGAGGGCAAGGAGGCTATGGGCTCCGCGGTTGTTAAACTCCGCTCGGACGGTAAGCTCTATTCGGGCAACGGTATTTCAACCGATATTATCGGCGCGAGCATAAGAGCGTATCTTAACGCAATCAACAAGATTGTTTACGAGGAGGAGGAAGTATGAACCTCTCATTTTCAACAAAGGGCTGGCATAAAACGGACTTTAACGAGTTCTGCGACATAGCCGAGGATTTAGGCTTCAAGGGCATTGAGCTTCATAATATCCATAACCGTCTTTTTACGGATAAGGACGGCGCCTTTCACGAATACGCCGCTATGGCAACCCGCCGTAAGCTTTTTGAAAGGAAGCTTACCCTCGCCTGTATTGACACAATTTGCGACATCTCTGACGAGAAGAACACGGACGCAACAATGGACGAGGTCAAGGCGTGCCTTGAAATAGCGGGAAATCTCCAGATACCCTATATCCGCGTAAGAGCAGAGGCGGAGAAAAAGACGGACGAAAACTTTGATTTTATTACAAAAATGCTTGAGGAAATCGTTCCGCTTGCCGAAGATAAAAACGTTGTCGTTTTAATCGAAACAAAGGGAATGTTTTCCGATACAGCCGTTCTCCGCGATATACTTGAAAACTTTGCGAGCGACAGCCTTGCAGCGCTCTGGAACGTCGGCGCGGCGTATCAGACTGCGGGCGAAAAGCCTGATACCGTTATTAAAAACCTCGGCGCGTACGTTAAGCACGTTCAGCTCAGCGACTGCCGTAAGGAAAACGACGAGGTCGTTTACTGCCTTATCGGCGAGGGCGAACTGCCTATAAAGGACGTTATGCTTGCGCTTCGCTCGGTTAACTACGACGGCTTTATCTCCCTCGTATGGGACCCCGAATGGCTTATTGAGCTTGACGATATGGAGATAATTTTCTCCCACTTCGTTAACTTTATGAAGCAGTTTACGGATACCGCCGCCAACGAAAAAACTCTCTACTACAACAAGGCGCATACGGGAAGATTCGTCTGGAAAAAGGAGCTGCTTATTGAAAAGACCTTCTCCCAGGTGCTTGACAGAATGGTTGAGGAATTCCCCGACCAGTATGCGTTTAAATACACAACTCTTGACTATACGAGAACTTATACGGAATTCCGAAACGACGTTGACGAATTCGCGCGCGTTCTCGTTTCAATGGGAGTTAAGGCGGGCAGCCACGTTGCAATCTGGGCGTCAAACGTTCCGCAGTGGTTTATAACCTTCTGGGCAACGGTTAAAATCGGCGCAGTGCTTGTAACGGTAAACACCGCATACAAGGTGCATGAGCTTGAATACCTGCTCAAGCAGTCCGATACCCACACCCTCGTTATTACAGAGGGCGCGAAGGATACCCGCTACGGCGATATCGTTGCTGAGCTCTGCCCCGAGCTTGAAAACACAAAGCCGGGCTCACCGCTTCACAGTAAGAGGCTTCCGTTTTTGCGCAACGTTATTACGGTTGGCTTTAAGCAGAAGGGCTGCCTTGAATGGAACGAGGCGCTTGAACGCGCAACCCAGGTTAATAAAGACAGAATTTACGCTATGGCGGCGGCTGTTAAGCCCGACGACGTCTGCAATATGCAGTACACCTCGGGTACGACGGGCTTCCCCAAGGGCGTTATGCTAACCCATTACAATATAGTAAATAACGGTAAATGCATAGGCGACAGAATGGATTTATCAACGGCGGACAGAATGATGATTCAGGTTCCGATGTTCCACTGCTTCGGTATGGTACTGGCTATGACCTCAACCATGACTCACGGCGGAACTCTGCTCCCCATCCCCTATTTCTCTCCGAAGCCGTCGCTCGCGTGCATAAATAACGAACATATTACCGCCTTCCACGGCGTACCTACAATGTTTATCGCCCTGCTTGAGCACCCCGATTTTGAAAAGACGGATTTCTCATATATGAGAACGGGAATTATGGCGGGAAGTCCCTGCCCGATTTCCGCAATGCAGGACGTTGTAAACAAGATGAATATGCGCGAAATCACGATAGTTTACGGTCAGACGGAGGCGTCCCCCGGCTGTACTATGAGCTCAACGGACGACCCGCTTGAGGTCAGAGTTGCAACAGTCGGCAGAGCAATGCCCGAGATTGAATGTAAAATAGTTGACCCCGAAACGGGAGAGGACTGCCCGGATAACGTAACGGGCGAGTTCGTTGCAAGAGGCTACAACATTATGAAGGGCTATTACAAAATGCCCGAGGCAACCTCTGCAGCTATTGATAAGGACGGCTGGCTCCATACGGGAGACCTCGCCTGCCGTATGCCCGACGGTAACTATAAGATTACGGGAAGGCTCAAGGATATGATTATCCGCGGCGGCGAAAACATCTATCCCAAAGAGATTGAGGAATTCATTTACACCAACCCGAAGGTAAGCGACGTTCAGGTTATCGGCGTACCCGATGAGCAGTACGGCGAGGAGATTATGGCGTGCGTTATCCTTAAGGAAGGCGAAACGATGACCGAACAGGAGATGAAAGATTTCGTAGGCGCAAGCATGGCAAGGCATAAGGTACCGCGCTACGTTGATTTTGTTGACGCGTTCCCAATGAATGCAGCGGGCAAAATCCTTAAATATCAGATGCGCGAGGACGCGGTTAAAAAGCTCGGGCTTGAAAAAGCAGCAGGAGTTGTAACAGCTTAGTGCTAAACGGTAAATTTACGGTAATTGACGCCCATTGCCATATATACCCCGATAAAATCGCCACCAAGGCGGAACAGGCTATTGAAAACTTTTACCATGTTCACGGCTTTGGCGACGGAACGGCGGGAATGCTCCTCAGAGAGGGTAAAAAAGCCGGAATTGACAAATTCATTGTCCAGTCCGTTGCAACCTCTTCCCACCAGGTTTCAAGCATTAACCGATTTATTGCACACGAGGTTAATGCAAAAAACGGAACGTTTATCGGGCTCGGAACGCTTTATCCCGAAAGTGAGAATACGGAGCAGGATATTGAGGAAATTCTTTCCCTCGGGCTACACGGCGTTAAACTTCACCCTGATATTCAGGGCTTCAAAATTGACGATTACCGCTGCCTGAAAATATACGAGCTTTGCGAAAAAGCCAAGCTTCCCATACTCATACATACGGGCGACAGCAGGTTTGATAATTCAAACCCTAACAGACTGCTCCCGATTCTTGAAATTTTCACTGAGCTTACAGTTGTCGGCGCTCATTTGGGCGGTTGGTCAGTGTGGGAGGAGGCTTCCGAAAAGCTAAGCGGCCATAAGAACTTTTACGTTGACTGCTCTTCAAGCTTTAACTGGCTGAGCGATGATGTGATAATAAAAATAATCCGCCGTTACGGTACGGACAGGGTACTGTTCGGAACGGATTATCCTATGTGGTCGCCCGATAAGGAGCTGAAAAGGTTTTTATCGCTCGGCTTTTCAGAGCGCGAAATGCGTCAGATTCTTTCAGAAAATGCCGAAAAGGTATTTAAAATATAATCTTCTGTTTATAATGTTAAAACAAACAGCAGGAATCAAAGACGACTCCTGCTGTTTTTATTATTTTCTGTTAAGATACATATTGATTATATCCTCGGGAACGTGCTTTTTAACGAATTCGCTGTTTCTTGCAATTTCGCTCGCCTCCTCAAAGCTATGCGGGAACAGCTCGTACTGTGATACCACCTCCTGCGGCATAGTCCTGAAGCTGAAATTAGCAACGGGCGGCAGCTCGTACTGATTGTTAATTCCCTCAAGGCAGGCATAAATAATCAGCGCGAAAGCAAGGTACGGATTAGCCGTTGAATCGGGAGAGCGGAGCTCTGCCTGACGGTATGCTCCGACATATTCGGGAACCTTTAAAAGATGCGCGTGGTTTTCACTCGTCCACGATATGTATTTCGGCGCACCTTTAACGCTGAGACGTTTAAAGGATTCCTCCGAAGGGTTGAGAAACGCCGCAATCTCGCGGATTCTTTTAAGTATTCCCGCAATCGCATAAGCCATATGATTATCTCCGCCGTCATTTGACCTTACGGAAATATTGATATGAAAGCCGTTACCGGGCATATCGGGAAGCGGTTTTGGCGAAAAGTCCGCATAAAGCCCTGCATTAGCCGCTTCATTTTTTATTATTGTTTTAAGGGTTGTAAAATGATTTCCCGCGGTGAGGGGGCTGTAATAACCAAAGGTGATTTTGTTCTGCCCGGGGCCTGCCTCGTGAAAGGCGTTATTCGGACGGGCGCCCATTTCCTCAAGAGTAAGGCAGATCTTTCTTCTTATTTCATCGCATTTATCCTCGGGCGGAATGTCGTAAAGCCTTGCGTCATCATAAGGTTCTTTAGTGGGCTTTCCGTCTGAATCCGTTTTAAAAAGATAGAATTCAAGCTCTGTTCCGAAATAGAATTCGTAGCCCGACTTCTCCGCCTCGGAAAGCGCTTTGATAAGCAGGCTTTTTGTTCCGCGGCGTTCAAAGGGAGCGCCGTCGGCATAGGTCATATTACAAAACATTCTTACCGCCTGGTCATTTTCGGGGCGCCAGGGCAAATCCGAAAAGGTTTCAGGCTCAGGGTGAAGAATAAGATTGCGGTAAATTCCCTCGCCGAAATCCTTTACCTCGGAAGCGTCAAAGGCAACGCCGTGCTTGAACGCGGAGGAAAGCTCCTCGGGCATAATGGTAATATTCTTTTCCCTCCCGAAAATATCGCAAAACGCAAGAATTACGGTTTTAATGTTTTCCTCTTTAACTATACGGATTATTTCGTCCTTATTCAAAGTCATGCTCTCGCCTCCCTATATCTTTAATTCTAATATATATTATATTCCCCACCCTGTCAATAAAAAAAGCAAGCAAGGGTTTGCCTTGCCTGCCTTTATAGTTTAATAATCATATCCTGCTTTAATAGCCTTAAGGTTAACGTCAATAAGGTTTGCTTTCCTTGCGGAAACAACCTTTCTCAGCGCGTCCTCCATTCCTTCAAAGGAAACGACGCCGGTTTCCTTGATAACCTTGCCGAGCATAATCATATTTGCGAGAGTAGGAACTCCGAGCTCCTGAGCCATCTTTGTTGCGGGGATATAGAAAACCTCAACGTCGCTTCTTTCAACCTTACGGGTGATAAGAGTTTCGTCAACAAAAATCTTTGCTCCGCTTACAGCCTCGTTCTCATATTTATCAAGAGAAGGAAGGTTCATAACGATTAATACGTCCGGATTATCAACAATCGGAGAGCCAACGGGCTCATCGCTGATAATAACGTTACAGTTTGCGGTACCGCCGCGCATCTCAGGGCCGTATGAGGGAAGCCAGCTGAGCTGCTTATTTTCAACAAGTCCCTTGTACGCAAGAACCTTGCCCGCAAAAAGAATACCCTGACCGCCGAAGCCGGCAATTAAAATTCTACTTGTCATTTTATTCGCCCTCCTCTGCTGTCTTATCCTTATAAACGCCGAGCGGATAATACGGAATCATATCGCTTTCAACCCAATCAAGCGCCTGCTGAGGAGTCATACCCCAGTTAGTTGGGCAGGAGGAAACAACCTCAATAAGAGAGAAGCCCTTGCCCTCAACCTGATTTTTGAAGCCCTTCAGGATTGCCTTCTTGGCGTTTCTTACGTTTTTAACGTTGTTTACCGCAACTCTTTCAATATACGCAGGTCCGTCAAGCGCTGCAAGGAGCTCGCTGATTTTAATCGGGAAGCCCGCAGTTTTAACGTCGCGTCCGTAAGGAGAGGTCTGAGTAACCTGACCCGGAAGCGAGGTAGGAGCCATCTGGCCGCCTGTCATACCGTAAAT
>DFGL01000044.1 GCA_002371215.1 Ruminococcaceae bacterium UBA3751
TTTTAATTATACAATGAGTTATTTCAGATTTCCCAAGGGTGAGTTCTCTGAAAAAAGCCTCGCTATAGCGCAGTCTCTCGGGTATACGAGCGTTTTCTGGTCATTTGCCTATGCTGACTGGAACCCCGATTCACAAATGGAACCCGATAAGGCGCTTGCAAAAATCTGCGAGAGCACCCATTCGGGGGAGATAATGCTGCTCCACGCCGTCAGCAAAACCAACGCCGATATTCTCGGAAGGGTAATAGACGACGTGCGAAGTCAGGGCTATAATTTCACAACAGACTTGTAAAAAATCGTAACTATATATTGTATATCGTTGGGGAGTGCAAAACGCTCCCCTATATTTTGTATATTTATTAAACATTTTGTGAATTTGGTTTTTATTGTTGAGATTGACAACAAGATATTATATAATATATTTCTAATATTTTGTAACTTTATTAAATAGACATTTTATTCGGGAGAATATTACATATGATTTTTTCAAGAGAAATCGGAATAGACCTCGGCACTTCCAACACAAGAGTTGCCGACAGAAAGGGACACATAATTATCCGCGAACCGAGCGTCGTTGCCGTTGACGTTAAAACGGGAAGAGTTCTCGCAACGGGCGATGAGGCTAAAAAAATGATTGGCAGAACTCCGGGCTCAATCGTTCCCGTTATGCCTATCCGTTCGGGCGTTATTGCGGATTTTGATATGACGGCGGACATGCTTCATGACTTTATGTACCGCTCAAACAAACCGAAAATCATTACCAAAACGAGAGTTATCATCAGCGTTCCCTCGGGCGTTACGGAGGTTGAACGCCGCGCCGTTGAGGACGCTGCGCGCGCAGCGGGGGCTCAGGACGTTGAACTTATAGAGGCGCCTATGGCTGCCGCTCTCGGCGCAGGGCTTCCTGTTTTTGAGGCTTCGGGCTCAATGATAATTGATATCGGCGGCGGAACCTGCGATATAGCCGTTGTTTCCCTTGGCGGAATTGCTTCCTGCAAGAGCCTTAAGCTCGGCGGTGACACTATGGATGAGGCAATAGTGGAATATATGAAACGCGAACACGGTCTCCTTATCGGCGAAAGAACGGCAGAGGATATTAAGCTGAAAATCGGCTCTGCCTCCGAATATGAGGGCGAGGCTGTTATGGAGGTTAAGGGAAGAAGCCTTGAAAAGGGACTTCCTGCTTCTGCGGAAATCTCCTCCTCGGATATCCGCGGCGTGCTTTCGGACAGCGTTGATAAAATAATCTCTGCGGTTAAGGAAACTCTTGAGGTTACTCTCCCCGAGCTCTCGGCGGACATTATGGAAAAAGGCGTTTATCTTACGGGCGGCGGAAGCAGCCTTAAAGGTCTTAAGGACAGAATTGAGGCGGCTATAGGTATACCCGTAATTATTCCCGAGGCGCCGTCGGACTGCGTTGTCAGGGGAACATCAATTAAACTGAGAAGGGCTAAGTAAATGAAAAGCTTTTTTAAGAATACGCGTTTTAAACTGATTTTTTCAATTCTGGCGTTTCTGCTTGTCGGCGCTCTGCTTGCCGGCGCTGTCGGCCACGGTGAGACGGCTCAGTCAGCCGTTGTAGGTACGGTGACTGCTCCGCTTCACTACGTAGCGCAGAAAATCAGCAACGGAATAGACCATGTTTTCGGTAATCTGAAGGGAAACGCTGAGTACGAAAAGGAAATAAGAAGCCTTAAGGACCAGATAAGCGATTATAAAGCCCGACTTGCGGATTACGAAAACCTGAAAAGTCAGAATGATTTGTATAAGGATTTCCTTGAGCTTAAGGAAAACAACCCGAATTATAAGTTTGAGGAAGCGAGCGTTATCGCAAGGGACAGCTCGGATATTTATAAGTCTTTTACAATAAGCAAGGGCGCTGTAAACGGCATTAAAGTAGGCGACGCAGTGCTGTACAGAAAGTGTCTTATCGGCGTAATTGATAAGGTGTATCCGGATTACAGCATTGTAAAAACCGTGTTGGATGTAAATTTCAACGTTTCTGCTTATGAGATTATTTCCGGAGAGATTTCCTATGTTACGGGTAATGCAAAGCTGGCGAGAGAGGGTAAGTGCAAGATGGCAAACCTCCCCTCGTCAACAAACGTTGCCTACGGCTCAATTATCTGTACCGCGGGTATTGGCGGCACTATACCCAAAGGGCTCGTCATCGGCAGCGTTACCGCTGTTGAGGAGGAATCAACGGATATTTCCTCCCACGCAGTTATCGCTCCCGAGGCTGACCTTGATGAAATTACCGAATGTTTTGTATTAACTGATTTTTAAAGATAGATTATGGAATTGTCGTATAAGGAAAAGACAATTAAATACATTCTCTACTGCGTTATTTTGCTGGTTGCTTCTCTTTTGCAGAATGTGAGCGGGCTTTTTCCGCATATCGGTTCAGCGCGGTGCTTTTTCCTGATTCCCGCGTGTATTATTCTCGGCATAAATGAGGATGAGCGAATAGCCGCGTTGCTCGGTCTTTTCGGCGGCTTTTTGTGGGATGCGGTAAGCGTTCAGCATATGGGCTTTAACTGTATTTTCCTTATGCTCGTTTGCTTTATATCCTCAGCGCTTGTTTCGTATATCTTCAGAAACACGTTTATAACGGGCTTCATTTCGTCAGCGGCGGCTGTTGTTTTGTATACTGTCATTTACTGGCTGATATTCATTCTTCTTATGAGTCCTGAGGGCGCGGGCGGGGCGCTGTTGTTTTTCTATATACCCAGCGCGGTTTACACTATTGTGCTTATCCCCGTTATTGAGGCGCTGCTTACTTTGATTAAAACGAAGCTGAACAAAGCAAAACAGTTTGACGATTGATTTTATTTTAAAAAATTCTGAAAAGGAGGGATAGAATGGGTAAGATATATAAAAGCGGAAGAACTACCTTTGCTTTTATTCTGATTGTTCTTACAATTCTGGGCTTTGCCTATGAGCTGTATGATATTCAGATTAAAAACCACGAGTTTTACGCCGCTCAGAATAATAACGTTAAAACCTATACTGTTCCTCTGCAGGGCGCAAGGGGAGAGATTGTTGACAGAAACGGTAACCCGCTTGTAACAAACAGACAGGCTAACAGTATCGTTCTCAATGCCGCGTATTTTCCTTCGTCCGAAGAAAATGAGGAGAGAAACAGAATCGTTTTGAACCTCATTAAACTGTTTAACAGAAATAATGAGGAATACGTTCATAACCTGCCTCTTAAACTCAAAGGCAAAAAGGTTGTATTTTTCACCGAAAAGGACGATGAAAAGTACGAAACCTCAATTAAAACGATGAAGAGCAAGGATATGCTTAACCTTCAGCCCTATGCAACGGCGGCAAACTGCTTTAACGCTATGGTTGAAAAGTACGGGCTTGAAAGCTACGTAAAGTCGGGAGATTTAAAAAACGCGCTTGAAATAGGTAATATCCGCTATGAGCTTACAAGGCTGCTGTTTTCGGTTTCAAATCCCGTGACTATTGCAGAGGACGTAAGCGATAAAACCGTTGCGGAGATTAAAGAGATGACGGATACCTACCGCGGAGCGGACGTAAGGGTTGTTGCATTTCGCGAATATGCGGATTCAACCCTCGCCCCCCATATTCTCGGTACGGTAAGAAAAATTAACGCCGAGGAGTATTCCGAGCTGAAAAAAGAGGGCTACGGAATCAATGACGATATAGGTGAATCGGGCATTGAGCTTGCAATGGAAAGCCGTCTGCGCGGCGTCCCGGGGGAGATGACCGTTACCATTGACGGCGACGGAAACGTTACCGAAGAGATTACTAAGGAACCCTCGCAGGGCGATACTATAGTTCTTACAATAGACAGGGACCTTCAGCGCGTCGCTCAGCAGAAGCTCGGTGAAATCTGCCGCAGTGTTGATTATTATGATTCAACGGGCGCCGTAGTCGTTGAAAACTGCAATAACGGAGAGGTGCTTGCAGCGGCAAGTTATCCGAGTTTTGACTTAAAGGATTACTACGAAAAGTATTCAGAGCTCCTTAAGGATAAAAACACCCCGCTGTATAACCGTTTTGCAATGGGAGCATACGCTCCCGGCTCAACGTTCAAGCCGATGATGGCAACGGCTGCGTTGCAGGAGGGAGTAATAAGCGAAAATACAGTTTTTGACTGCAATAAGATTTACCACGTTAACGAAATGGATTTTAAATGTACTGCTACCCACGGCGGTGAGAACGTAAGAACGGCTATCAGGGACAGTTGTAATATTTTCTTCTATAACTGTGCAAGAAGGCTCGGTATTGAAAAGATGAATCTTTACGGCTCAATGTTCGGACTCGGCGAAAAAACGGGCGTTGAAATTCCGGAATCAAAGGGAATTCTCGCAGGTCCCGAATACAGAAAACGCTTTGATATGCTGTGGCACCCGGGCGATACCGTTCAGGCTGCTATCGGTCAGTCGGATAACCTTTTCACTCCGCTTCAGCTTTGTAACTACTGCGCGACTATAGCTAACGGCGGAACAAGGTACCAGATGCATTTCGTCAAGGCAAGCATCTCAAATTCAACGGGCGTTGCAAACGATTCGGGCGTAAACATTGTCCGTACTATTGACGTCAGCGAAAATAACATTAAAATCGTTCAGGAGGGTATGCGTATGGTTGCAACCTCCGGCGGTCCCGCTTATGTTTTTAATAATATTGATACAAAGGTTGCCTGCAAAACGGGTACTTCTCAGGTTGTAGTCCACGGAGTTAAGCATAACAACGGTTTCCTTATTACCTACGCTCCGTACAACAACCCCGAAATAGCCGTTGCCTCAGCGATTGAGCTCGCGGGCTCGGGTTCTTCAACCTCGGAAATAACATCTTCAATTATCAATTATTACTATTCTCAGAATACAAACGAGAAAAAAGCACAGAGAGAGGGAGAACTGATAAATTAAGTAATTTATTCTTGTTTAAAGTCTTAATCTGTGTTATTATAGAAAAAGTTTAGAATTTATAAATCATACCCATGCAAATAATTTTTAGGAGGGAAAGTATGAATATTGCTTTAATCGCACACGACGCAAAAAAAGAGCTCCTCGTTCAGTTCTGTATAGCATATTGCGGAATTATCAGCAGACACGACGTATGCGCAACAGGAACAACGGGTAAGCTCGTTAAAGAAGCAACGGGTCTTAATATAAACTGCTTCCTCAGCGGCTCACAGGGCGGCGGACAGCAGGTTGCAAGTCGTATTGCCTGCAATGAAATTGACCTTTTGATATTCTTCCGCGACGCTCAGACGGCTAAGCCTCATGAGCCAAACGACAGCGACCTTCTCCGTCTTTGCGATGTGCATAACATTCCCTTTGCAACAAATATCGCAACGGCTGAGGCTCTTATAAGAGGCGTTGAGCGCGGCGATTTTGAATGGCGCGAGATTGTCAACCCGCGTTATAACAGAAAATAGAACTTAGGGGCGATTCAATTCGCCCCCGATTATTGTATATAGGAGAAAAATTATGGCGTTAATAACAAAGGCTATAAAGGGTACAAAGGACGTACTTCCCTCAGAGGTACATAAAATCCAGTACATAGAGGCAACCTGTCTTTCCGCGGCGGAAAACTTCGGCTATAAGGAGATGAGAACTCCCGTTTTTGAGCATACGGAGCTTTTTCAGCGCGGTGTCGGCGACACAACGGACGTTGTTCAAAAGGAAATGTACACCTTTGACGATAAGGGCGGGCGTTCAATTACTCTGCGTCCCGAGGGTACGGCGGGTGCTGCCCGTTCTTTCCTTGAAAACGGGCTTTCAAACCTCGCTCTGCCTCAGAAAATCTGTTATCTTACCTCCTGCTACCGCTATGAAAAGCCTCAGGCAGGAAGACTTCGTGAATTCCATCAGTTCGGGATTGAGTGCTTCGGCGCCGCCTCTCCGCTTGCAGACGCGGAAATGATTGCGCTCGCCGCTCAGATTTTTGATGAGCTCGGCGTTAAGAATTTGGAGCTTGAAATTAATTCCATCGGCTGTCCGAAATGCCGTGCGGAATACCACAAGGCGCTGAAGGAGTATTTCTCTCAGTACAAAGAGCAGCTTTGCCATACCTGTCAGGAGCGTCTTGAGCGCAATCCGATGAGACTGCTTGACTGCAAGAGCCCCGAGGATAAGGCGCTCGCTGAAAACGCGCCGGAAATTCTCGATTATCTCTGCGATGAGTGTAAGGAGCATTTTGAAAAAGTTAAGTCGTATCTTGACGCTATGAATATAAAATACCGCGTTAATCCTAAGATTGTACGCGGGCTTGATTACTATACGAAAACAGTATTTGAATTTATTGCCTCATCAATCGGCGCTCAGGGAACCGTTTGCGGCGGCGGGCGATATGACGGACTTATTGAGGAGCTCGGCGGTCAGAGAACGCCGTCCCTCGGCTTCGGTATGGGGCTTGAAAGGCTTCAGCTCGTTATGGAAGCTCAGGGCTGCGCCTTCCCCGAGCCGTCTGTTCCCGACTTATATATTGCCGCAATGGGCGACAAGGCAAAGCTCAAAGCCGTTGAGATTGCCAAGGATATGCGTGCAGAGGGCTTTTCGGTTATCTATGACCTCAACGACAGAGGACTCCGCGCACAGATGAAGTACGCGGATAAGGTTGGCGCAAAGTTCAACGTCGTTCTCGGCGACGATGAGATTGAAAAAGGAAAATCCGTGCTTAAAAATATGGAAAACGGCGAGGAGAGCGAAATTGACCTTACAACCTTTGTTTCGGGCTTCTATTCAATAAGTATGGCTGAGCAGCTCAAGGACCTTGAGATTAACGGCGAGGCATTTGATTTTAATTCACTTTTCGGAGGAAACGAATAATGGGCGAAAGCATTAAAGGACTTAAAAGAACGGCGTACTGCGCTGAATTTGATATGAAAAACGTCGGTGAGGAGATTACGGTTTTCGGCTGGGTACAGCGCCAGCGCGACCTCGGTAACCTTATCTTCATCGATTTAAGGGACAGGAGCGGAATTATCCAGCTGTCCTTTAACGATAATACCGACAGAGAGATTTTTGAAAAGGCAAAGTCCGCTCGTACGGAGTGGGTTGTTGCTGCAAAGGGCGTTGTTGCAGAGCGCGAAAGCAAAAACAAGGAAATCCCGACGGGCGATATTGAGGTAATGGTAAATGATTTCCGCATCGTTTCCAAGGCGCAGACGCCCCCGTTTGAGGTTGAAAAGGCGTTTGAGGTCGGCGACGATACAACGCTTAAATACCGCTATCTTGCGCTGAGGAACGAGAAACTCACTAAAAATATTCTTATGCGCCATAAAATTGCGAAAATTGCGCGCGACTATTTTTACGATAACGATTTCATAGAGATTGAAACTCCTATGATGATTAAATCAACCCCCGAAGGCGCCCGTGACTACGTCGTTCCTTCGCGAATTCACAACGGAAAGTTCTACGCGCTTCCGCAGTCGCCTCAGATTTATAAGCAGCTCACAATGATTGCGGGCTTTGACCGTTATATTCAGCTTGCGCGCTGCTTCCGCGATGAGGATTTGAGAGCGGACCGTCAGCCTGAATTTACTCAGATTGACCTTGAAATGTCCTTCGTTGACTGCGACGATATTATGTCAATGGCTGAGGGCTTTATAGTTAAGCTTATGAGGGAGACTATCGGCGTTGAAATTCCCGAAAAGCTCCCGAGAATGACCTTTGAAGAGGCTATGAATAACTATGGCAGCGATAAGCCCGATACCCGTTTTGATATGCTTATTCAGGATATATCTGACTGGGCGGATAAAACGGACTTTGTCGTATTTAAAAACGCTATTGCCGAGGGCGGCGCTGTAAAGGCGATTGTTGCAAAGGGCGGCGCTGCGGCTTATTCGAGAAAGAAGATTGATAAGCTTACCGAGCACGCAAAGGGAATAGGTGCAAAAGGGCTTGCATATATCCGCTGGGCTGACGCTGAGCCCAACTGCTCGTTCAATAAATTCCTTAAGGATGGCGAGCTTGCAGAACTTATATCTCAGCTCGGTGCAGAGCAGGGCGACGCCGTGTTTATCGTAAGCGATAAAACAAGAAAAGCGCTTACCATTATGGGCGCGCTCAGACTCATTGTTGCAAAGGAACTCGGAATTATCCCCGAGGGCAAGTGGAATTATCTCTGGATAACTGAAATGCCGTTCTTTGAGCTTGACGAGGATACGGGCGAATACGTTGCCGCTCACCATCCGTTTACTATGCCGCTTGAAGAGAGCATTCAGTATCTTGATACGGATAAATCAAAGGTTAAGGCTGAGGCGTTTGACCTTGTGCTTAACGGAACGGAACTCTCCTCGGGTTCAATGAGAATTACGGATACCAAGCTTCAGACAAAGATGTTTGAGCTTCTCGGAATGACTCAGGAGGAGATTGACGCGAAGTTTGGCTTCCTCGTAGACGCATATTATTATGCCGCACCGCCCCACGGCGGAATGGGAATCGGTCTTGACCGCCTTGCTATGCTTATCTGCGGCGCGGATTCTCTGCGCGACGTTGTTGCCTTCCCGAAGGTACAAAATGCAAGCGAGCTTATGAGCGGCGCTCCGTCCTTTGTTGACGACGCTCAGCTTGACGAACTCGGACTTACAGTGTTAAAGGTTGAGGAATAATGGAAAAGGGATATAATTTTTTCGCCATGGTCAACCGTATGAAAATGATTGACCGCTGGGCGCTTATGCAGAATACCTCCAAGGAAAATATTGCCGAACACAGCCATTGCGTTGCGGTTGTAGCCCATGCGCTCGCACTTATAGGCAATAAGGAATTTGGCAGGAATTACGATGAAAACCGCGCTGCCGTTCTCGCCTTGTACCACGATACGACGGAGGTTATAACGGGCGATATGCCAACTCCCGTAAAGTATTATAACGATGAAATAAAAAACGTTTACAAGGATATTGAGCATATAGCGGGGGAGAGGCTTCTTTCAATGCTCCCCGAGGATTACAAAGCGGATTACACCCCGTTCTTCGAGCAGAGCGAGAGCGATAAGGCGCTCTGGAAGCTCGTTAAGGCTGCGGATAAAATCAGCGCGCTTATAAAATGTATCGAGGAAACGCGAATGGGCAACCGCGAGTTTGAAATTGCGCTGAAGGCTCAGGAGAAAAAGATAGAGGAAATTAATCTTCCCGAGGTTGAATTCTTCTGCAAAAACTTCCTTCCCGCCTATTATCTTACCCTTGATGAGCATACAAAATAAAACGAAATACTCCGCTTAAACCGTACTGTTGAATCTATTGATATAAATTAAAAGTTTTATTAATCAGATTATGAGGTTTTTAAATGCATTTCTTTAAAGCTTATATAGACCCCGGAACAGGAAGTATGCTGTTTGCAGTTCTGTTCAGCGTAATAGGCGCATTGTTTTATTTAGCAAGGGGTCTGTTTGTAAAAGTGAAATTTATTTTTCATGGCGGAAAAAAGACTGCAACAAATGAAAATAAAATAAACATCGTTATTTTTTCTGATGATAAAAGGTATTGGAGCGTGTTTAATCCGATTTGCAGAGAGTTCGACGAAAGAGGCGTAGACGTTGTTTATCTCACGGCGTCTCCCGATGACCCTGCGCTGGAGAATAATTATTCTCATATAGACGCTCAGTTTATCGGAACGGGAAACAAAGCCTTTTCAAAGCTGAATTTTCTGAATGCGAGAATTCTTATTTCAACCACCCCCGGATTAGATGTTTATCAGTGGAAACGTTCAAAAAACGTTGATTACTACGTCCACGTTCTGCATGCTGCCTGTGACGTAACGGCTTACAGAATGTTCGGAATAGATTATTATGACGCCGTGCTTGTATCCGGCGATTATCAGATTAATGATATTCGCGAGCTGGAGCGTTTGCGGAATTTACCCGAAAAGGAGCTTGTAAAAGTAGGCGTTCCGTATATGGATGAAATGAAAAAACGCCTTGAAACAAGCGGCGCTGAAAAAAATTCGGAAACGACGGTGTTGCTCGCTCCTTCGTGGGGAGAAAGCGGTATTTTCAAGCGCTTTGGCAACGAAATGATAGACGCTTTGCTGAAAACGGGTTATCATATAATAATCCGTCCTCACCCACAGTCTTTTATAAGCGAAAAAGATATGATGGATGCTATGATTGAAAAGTATCCGGATTCAGAACAAATTGAATGGAACAGAGACGCTGATAATTTTGAGGTGCTCAACAAATCAGATATTATTATTTCTGACTTTTCGGGCGTAATATACGATTTTTCTCTTGTTTACGATAAGCCCGTTATTTATACCGATACGGATTTTGACGATTCGCCGTACGATAACTGGTGGCTTAAAAGACCGCTTTGGACTTTAACGGTTCTGCCGAGACTGGGCAAACAGGTAAACAAAGAAAACCTCGGCAATTTAAAAAGTATTATTGACGAATGCTTAAACAGCTCGGAATATAACGAATCAAGAGCCGAGGTGCGAAGCGAAACCTGGGCGTATATCGGAGAGGGCTCAAAGCGCACGGTTGATTTTATTGTTGAAAAAGAAGTCAAACTAAGAGGGGAGTGACAATTATTTCTTTTTCGGATATTTTGTATTCTGTATTAATTCAACCATTGCAAATAGTATTTGAAATAATTTATGGAATGGCTTTTGATATATATAATAGCCATGTTCTTTCTATTTTAGCTTTAAGTGTTGCAATGAACTTTCTGGTTTTGCCGCTATATCGCAGAGCTGATGCAATGCAGGATGAGGAGCGCAAAACAGAGGCTAAACTTTCTGCGGGAGTAGAACACATTAAAAATACGTTTAAGGGCGACGAGAAAATGATGATGCTCCAAACGTATTACAGGCAGAATAATTATAAGCCTATTTATGCGCTTAAGGGCGCAACATCCCTTCTGTTGCAGATACCGTTTTTTATAGCGGCATATAATTTTTTATCTCATTTATCAAGCTTAAAGGGCGTTAAAATGGGAATGATTCAGGATTTAGGCGCACCTGACCATCTAATAACGGTTTTCGGGTTGAGCATAAATCTTCTTCCTTTTGTAATGACGGCTGTCAATTTTATTTCTTCAGCAATCTATTCTAAACAGTTTGATAAAAAATCAAAAATTCAGCTTTATCTTACGGCTGCTGTATTTTTGGTTTTGCTTTATAATTCTCCTTCAGGTCTTGTCTTTTATTGGACGCTGAATAATGTTTTTTCACTTATTAAGACTATTGTTTTCAAAACTAAAAAAAAGAAGAAAACATCCTGTATTCTTTTATCTGTAGTTGGAATAGTCCTGTTTTTGTTAATATTGCTTTTAAAAAACAGAATAAATGAGCTGGCGTTTTTGGTAACTGCTTTTATTGCTTTTGTATTGGAAATTCCGCTAATAGTATATTATTTGTTGGGGAAAAGCAAAACCAAAAAGCCTTTATCAACTGTGTTTGGGCGAAAGCTGAGAAAAACAGAACCCAACAGAAAGATTTTCATTATAGGAACGCTATTCCTTACTGTTGTTACCGGAGCGGTTATTCCTTCAAATATTATAAAATCATCTCCTACAGAATTTGTTTTTCCAAACATGTACAGGAGTCCGCTGGTTTACATTTTATCATCTGTGTGTATCGCGGTAGGTACATTCATAGTTTGGTTCGGAATTTTTTATTGGTTGATGTCGGATAAGTATAAGCCACTGTTTGAAATAATCGTTTGTATTTTATGCGGTTCGTCATTAATCAATTATATGGTGTTTGACAATCTGTTTGGAACATTAAAGGCAAGCCTATATTATATTAAAGGCATTTATTCTTCAAGCGGAAAAATCATTGTTGATTTGCTGCTCATTGTAGTCGTAACAGTAATAATTATAATTGTTTTTCTGAATAGACCTAAAGTGTTGGCATCTTTGCTATTGGTTTCCGTTATTGCTTTTAGTGGATTAAGTGCTGTTAACGCAAGCTATATATACAAAAACAGTTCGCGCAAGGTTATAGAAACAGCCTATGGAAACAATGATGATTTTAAAATAAAGCTAAGCAAAAACGGTAAAAATGTTGTTGTACTAATGATTGATAGGGCTATGGGAGTATTCTTTCCATATATTATTAATGAAAAACCAGAACTTATGAAAATGTTCAGCGGTTTTACATATTATTCAAATGTTATTTCATACGGAAGAACAACAAATTTTGGTATCTCACCTCTGTTTGGCGGTTACGAGTATACCCCAATTGAAATGAATACCAGAAAAGATGAGTCACTATGTAAAAAACATAACGAAGCGCTAAGGATAATGCCAATAATATTTGGCAACAACGGTTATGATGTCACCTTTGTTAATCCAACATATGCTAATTATAGGTTTGTTGCCGATTTAAGCCTATTTGATGAATACCCTTATGTATCCGCCTACAATATAGACGAGCTTTCCACCAACGACGATATAAAGCGATTGCTTATGAAGAATAATGACCGTAATTTCTTTATCCACAGTATAATGCGGATTTCTCCATTGTTGGTTCAACCTGTTATTTATAATGATGGAATGTATTATGAAAGTAATAGTTTCCAGGAACCGGTTAACGAGCATAAAGCAAGAGGAAACAATGTTGATTTTCTTCAGGCTTACAGCGTTTTATCTAATATGCCCATGGTTACGGAGGTAACCGAGAATAAAAACGAGTTGTTTATTATGTCAAATAATACAACGCATGATATACAACTCCTGAAAGAGCCTGAATATGTACCCGCAGAAAATGTTGATAATACGCTTTATGATGAGCAAAACAAAGAGCGTTTTAATATTAACGGCAGAGAACTGAAAATGAATAATTTTGTTAATTATTCACATTATCAAAGCAATGTTGCGGCGCTTATACAGCTCGGAAAATGGTTTGATTATCTCAAGCAGCTTGGGGTTTATGATAATACAAGAATAATTGTTGTTGCAGACCATGGCTATGGTGTTGATATGAACTTGTTAGATGAGCTTATAATTGATAAGGAGATACCACCTGGCATAGGTGATGCAGAAACGTACTTTCCGCTTCTGCTTGTAAAGGATTTCAATAGCTCGGGAGAGATTAAAACCTCTGATGAGTTTATGACTAATGCGGATGTTCCTACATTGGCATTCAGTAATTTGATTAAAAACCCGACTAATCCTTTTACGGGCAAAGCAATTAATAATAGCGAAAAAACTGCTCATGACCAGTATATTATTGCGTCATACGATTTTGATATTGCAAAAAACAATGGAAATCAGTATCTCCCTGCAATCTGGTTTTCAGTTCATGATTCAATCTGGGAGCATAAAAACTGGAAATGTGTGTCAAAAAAAGCAACGCTTACTAAAGAAGATTTAGAATAAAGAAGGTGCAAAGATGAAACTTTTTACTGTTGGGCCTGTAGAAATGTATCCGTCAACTTTAAAAATTGAAGGAAAGCAGCAGCCATATTTTAGAACAGAAGAATTTAGTAAGGTTATGAAAAACATTGAGAAGAATTTCCTTGCTTCAGTTTTTGCTCCGAAAAACGCGCTGTTTGTAGCGTTGACTTGCAGCGGTACCGGCGCAATGGAGGCCGCTGTCGTTAACACAGTTAATAAAGACGACAAAGTATTAGTTATAAACGGCGGTAGCTTCGGAACCCGTTTTAAAGAATTATGCAAGTATCACGGTTTTGAATACGATGAGTATCTTATTCCTTATGGTGAAGCGTTTGATAAAGAGGAATTTGAAAAATTCAGTCAGAAAGGCTTTACGGTTTTGCTTGTTAACGCGTGTGAAACGGGGACCGCTCAAAAATATGATTTGAAATATTTGGGAGATTTTTGCAAAAAAAACGATATGATTTTTATTGTTGACGCTGTTAGCGCTTATCTTGCTGACCCGATTTTTATGGAAGAATGCAATATTGATATTCTTTTTACAGCAAGTCAAAAGGCGTTAGCGCTTGCTCCTGGAATCTCGCTTGTTGCTATTTCCGAAAGAGCATATTCCGAGCGAATAGTAAATAATCATCTGTCATACTATTTTGATTTCAATTATTACATTGATAATCAAAAAAGGGGACAGACTCCGTTTACTCCTGCGGTTGGGACTCTGCTGGCAACAGATGAGCGGTTACAAACGATTATTGATAATAGTATTGAAGTTGAGTGGAAAAAGCATAGAAACAGAGCAGAACATTTCAGGAGAAGACTTAAAGAGCTTCCGCTTAATATTCCATCGTATCCGATGTCAAATTGCTGCACTTGCATTCTCTTTGATGATAACGCGTCAGAGATATATACAAAATTTAAGGAAAAATATGATATTTATCTTACGCCTTCTGGAGGGGAATTAAAGAATAAGCAGCTTCGTGTCGGACATCTTGGTAATTTGGAATTATGTGATTACGATTTACTGATTGAACTGTTAAAAAAGGAGTTATACTGATGAAAGCAATTCTTTTAGCTGCAGGTATAGGTAGCAGAATTAGCAATGAAATTGGGCAGAAGCCAAAGAGCCTTTTAAAAATTGATGGCAAGTCAATTATTGCTCATACAATAGAATTACTTCAGAAGAATCATATAGAAATAGTAATTATTACCGGGTTTAAACATAATCTGATTGAAGAAGAAATAAAACCCTACAATGTTAAAACATACTATAATCCGTTCTATAAAGTAACTAACAGTATAGGAAGCCTATGGTATGCTCGCAATGAACTTGACACAAACGAGGTTATTATCTTAAACGCCGACGTTTATTTCCCTCAAGCTCTGTTGGAAATAATTTTCAACTGCAAAAAAGAGAATTTTTTACTTAAAGATAAAACCCGTCGTTTGAAAGGGGACTATTTCTTTAAAACCGAAAACGGAGTTTTAAAGGAATACGGCAAAGAACTTGATTATTCTCAGAGGGATAGCGAGTATGTCGGGATTGCTTGTCTTAGGGGTGAATGGATAAAAAAATTCAGATTGAAACTTTGTGAAATGATAGAATCCGGTCAGTATGATTTATGGTGGGAAAACGTTCTCTATTCGTTTGCTCAGAGTGAAGATATATTTACTCAGGATGTAGACGGCGTTTTCTGGTCTGAGGTAGATACAATTGAGGATTATAATCGTATTATTGAATATACACAAAAAAACTAATAATAAAAGGAATTGCGTTTGCAATTCCTTTTTGCTTTATACAAGCGGATGTATTAATGTTCTTAACGCTGTACACCTTCGTTTTTGCCTGAGCCGCCGCTTTTTATAAATCGTCAGCATCCTGAACGGGAGCGTCGTCCATATCAGCGTCAAAAAGCATATCCTCGGTTACCCCCGTGTAGGAGCCGTTTTCGTCGGGCATGGTCATTTTCGGCTGAATAAATCTGCTTAAATCAATTATTTTTTTCTTTTTATTCTTTTTGCTCATAAAAAACACCTCGGTAATATTATACCGAGGCGTTTATATTTTATACCTTTTCAACGTCAATGCGGCAGATTTTTTCCATAAACTCCTTTGGATTTATAACCTCTCCCATTTCGGAAAAAGCGTCCATATTAAGGTTAAAATCATTAATAAAAATCGGAACTCCGCCGTATTCAATATCAATATGAAGCCGCTTCGCGTCCTCACAGATTTTTTTAGGGTCGTAGTCGTTTACGTCGTAGTATTTTTTAACCTTGACCTCGCCGTTGTTAACGTATTCAAGCGTTATATTTCTCGTTGACATTGAAAGGGAGATGTACTTCGTATGCTCCTTTGAAAGCGTCTGTCCCATAGTGGTTTGCGCAACAGCCTTGCACGCGCCGCTGTTAAGGAAGAATTCGTTAATGAATATTCTCTCAAGCGCGCTCGTATCGTCGGGAATAATGATTGCTAAAATGTTTTTTGAAAAGCGCTTTCCGTAAAGCTCCCTGATGAAATCCTTAAAACACTTCTGGCATTCGGCAATTCTGCTTGCGAACTGATGGTAAAACGGAATGTTTAAGTCCTCCTCAAGCCCGGGCATTTCAAAGGTTGCAAACTCGTCTTTTTCTTTTATTTTAACAAGGATGTTCTTGTTTGTTATTATCATAGGTATCGTTTTTGCCATTATTAACACCTCTTTTTCGTATCATTATACTATATTACTCAGGTTTTTTCAATAGGTTACAATCCTGTTACTTTTATGGATATTGTAAAGATTTATGATATAATTAAATGAAAATATAAGAAAGGAAAGGCGCTTTGCGCCGAAAGTGTTATGGACGACAGAGAGCTTGATAATTTACTTGATGAAATCAAACAGCATAAAGCAGCAGGCGGCGACTCTCCGCTTCAGGACGACGTTACTCCTCCTGCGCCGGTAAATGATTTTAAAATAACGGAGGAAAAGACTATTGACGACGAGGTTAACCTTTTCCCCGAGGAAGCAAGACGAAGCGACGATGACAACGATATTGACGTTATGGAGGTTCTCTCCGAGCATGCGGCTAAAAAAGCTGCGGAGGAAGAGGATAAGAAGCCTCCCGTTGACGATAAGAAAAAGAAGATTATTATTGCGGCTTGCGCTGCGGTTGCTGTTATTGCAGTAATCCTTATTGTTGTTTTCGCAAAGGGAAAGGATAAACCCGCTCCCGAAACTACGGCAGCTCCTGCGAGCGAGGTTGTTTCAACAACCGAGACGGCGGCGCTTGCAGGTAAAGATACCAACCCGCTTACCGGCGAGAAGGATTTTAATAAGGACGCAATCGGCAAACGCCCGATGGCAGTTGTTGTTGAAAACGAATACGGTACAAACGATTACGCTCAGCAGAGCCGCCCCCAGTGGGGACTTGAGGACGCCGATATGGTAATGGAGGGCGAAACTGAGTTCGCCACCCGCCTTCTGATGTTCTGGGCAGACTATACCAACGCGCCTGAAAAAATAGGTCCCGTTCGTTCGGCAAGACCTCCGTTTATCCGCTTCGCAGAGCTTTTTGACGGTATCTTTATCCACGCTGGTCTCTCCCATTCAAAGGGCGATTACGTAGGCGCCGATACTGTGTTTGAAAAGCATAATACAGACCACGTCAACCTTCTTGATTATTCAACAGGCGGAGCATATACGGGCAATGATACAAGCCGCCCGACAATAGAGCATCAGCACTATTTCAAGGGCAATAACGCTCCCGACCTTATTTCAAGCAAGGACTTCAGAACGAAGCTCAATGAGGATAACTTTACCCGCTTCAAATTCAGCAGCGAGATTAAGGATTTAAGTTCCGATAAGGCTGAAACGGTTAAAATCAAGTGGTCCGATAACGGAAATAAGCACGGCACCTTCACCTACAACGAAAAGAAGGGCACTTATACAACGGATGACTTCAACAGCAAGTACGGAGAGGTAAGCCCACAGTTTGAAAATATTATAGTTCTCTTTGATACTACGGAGTATATCGTTAAGCATAACTATAAGGGCAGCGGAAACAGCGAAACCTATTGCGAATATAAGCTTGACGGCGGCAAGGGTATGGTTGCCTCAAACGGAACTTACGTTGAGATTAAATGGGAAGTTAAGGATAAGAAGATTGTTCTTACCAAGGCTGACGGCAGCGACGTTCTCCTCAATCCCGGTAAGGTTTACATTGCTTACGCTTCTTCAAATCACAACGGCAGCTATTCGGTAGAATAATTAAATAACGCAAGCTAAAAGCGGACAACCAATCGGTTGTCCGCTTAATTTTGTTATTATGAGATTAGAGAAGTCCGTCCCAGGTGTCAACCTCTTTAGCCTTCTTTTCCTCCTCGTCAAACCAGTGCTGAGTAACCGATTTGCTCTCTGTAAAGAAGCGGTAAGCGTCCTTGCCGAGGCAGTGAAGGTCGCCGAAGAAGCTCTGCTTGTGGCCGCTGAACGGAACAAAGCCAACGGGTACGGGGATACCAACGTTAATACCAACCTGGCCGCCGTCTGTGTATCTTGCAAACTGGCGAGCGTAGTAACCGCTCTGGGTGTAAATAACTGAGCCGTTAGCGTACGGGTTTCTGTTCATCATTTCAAGGCCGTCCTCAAAGCCCTTGCATCTCTTAACGCAGAGAACGGGGCCGAATACCTCTTCCTGACCGATTGTCATATCCTCAGTAACGTTGTCAAATACGGTAGCGCCGATAAAGTAGCCGTTTTCATATCCTGCGGGAACCTCGGGATTCCTTCCGTCAACAACAAGGGTTGCGCCCTCGTCAATACCCTTCTGAATATCAGCGAGTACCTCGTGATAATGCTTTTCGTAGGTGATAGGACCGAGGCGGGTGTTTTTATCCCAGGCGGGACCGCAGTTAACGGATTTAATCTGCTTTTTAAGCTCAGCAACGAATTTATCCGCAATGCTCTCCTGAACAACAACGGCAGCGAGAGCCATACATCTCTGTCCGCCGCAACCGAATGCGGAGTTGATAACGCCCGCAACAGTTCTCTCAAGCGCACAATCCTCAAGAATGAGGGCGTGGTTCTTAGCCTGAGTGAGTGCCTGGCAGCGCTTTCCGTTAGCGGCAGCCTTTTCGTAAATCTTAAGGCCGACGGGTGTTGAGCCTACAAAGGTAATGCCCTTAACGTCGGGGTGTTCAAGAATAGTATTAATCTCATTTCTCGAGCAGGTTACAACGTTGATAACGCCGTCGGGGATTCCCGCTTCCTTGTAAAGCTCTGCAATTCTCATAGCAGTTCTCGGAGTGAGGGAAGCTGCTTTGAGCACCATTGTGTTTCCGCAGGCAACGCAAACGGGTGCCATCCAGCCGAAGGGAATCATAGCGGGGAAGTTAACGGGAACGATGCCTGCGAAAACGCCGAGCGGCTCGCGGTACTTAACCGTATCAAAACCCGTTGAAGCGTCCATAAGGCTTTCGCCCATCATAAGAGAAGGCGCCTGAGTTGCAAGCTCCGTGCCCTCCTGAGCTTTACCTACGTCGCCTGCAGCCTCGCTCCAGGTTTTACCGTTTTCTTCGCAAACGAGCTGAGTGAGCTCGTCCATATGTTCAATGAGAAGCTCGCGTACCTTAAAGAGAATCTGAGTTCTCTTTCTTGCAGCGGTATTTCTCCAAGCGGGATACGCTGCCTTAGCGGCTGCAATCGCCTCAAGGACTTCGTCGTTTGTACAGCAGGGAGCCTGACCCGTAACCTCGCCTGTTGACGGGTTGTGAAGGTCGTACCAAACCTCTGCCTTGGATTCCTTAAATTCACCGTTTACAAAGTATTTAAGCTTTTCCATAAAAATACCTCTCTTATTTTTTTATCGTTAATATTTTAACATCTATATATAATGATTTCAATACCTATTTTTACCAAACATAATTCCGTATAAAAACTACTTTTTGAAAAAAATTTCAAAAAAATACACAAAACCTATTGACATTATAGGAATTATCGGTTATGATATACGCAATAAACCTACCAAAACCGTAGGAATTATGAGGTATTGAAAATGAAAATACTTTTTGAATCACTTTTAAGGCAAAATTTCCGCTTTGGTCGAATGCGATGTATGAATGATTAAACGCAATGAAAACCAAATTATTTAACTAAGAAAGGAAATTTTACTATGTCATATAAATTTGAAACCTTACAGCTTCACGTTGGTCAGGAAGCTCCTGACCCGGCTACCGACGCGAGAGCGGTACCTATCTATCAGACCACGTCATACGTTTTCAGAAACAGCGACCACGCTCAGGCTCGCTTTAATCTTACTGACGCGGGCAATATTTACGGAAGACTTACCAATTCAACTCAGGGCGTATTTGAGGAGAGAATTGCGGCTCTTGAAGGCGGCGTTGCAGCCCTTGCAACGGCAAGCGGCGCGGCAGCTATCTCCTACACTCTGCAGGCGCTGGCAGGCGCGGGCGACCATATCGTATCGGCAAAAACCATTTACGGCGGAACGTATAACTATCTTGCCCACACCTTCCCGCTTTACGGGGTTAATACCACATTCGTAGACCCGGACGACCCGCAGAATTTTGAAAACGCTGTTAAGGATAATACAAAGGCGATATTTATAGAAACGCTCG
>DFGL01000005.1 GCA_002371215.1 Ruminococcaceae bacterium UBA3751
TCAAGCGTTTCAGCCCCTTTAACAGCCTCGCTTAAAAAGCCCTTGTACCGCGCCATCAGAATTGAAAACGAGGTAAGCTTTATGCTCTCGGGAACTATTTTCATAACCTCGTAAAACGCCTGTGAATCCGTAACAACGAGCGCAGGCGGGTATTTAAGGCTCATAAGCGCCGCCTCAAGCTGAGGTACCTGGGTGACTACGGAAACGGCGTTTTTATCAAGAACGTCGCGGATTGCCTGCTGCTGCGGAAGTATCAGCCTGCCTTTTGGCGCTGAGGAATCAATCGGGGTAACGAAAACTACCGTGTCGCCCTCGTTTATAAAGTCTGCAACAAGGCGGACTTTTTTTCTTTTAGTTCCGAGCGCTTTTGCAATTTCGCCCTTGAGCTCCTCAATGCCTTCGCCCGTTACGGCGCTTGCATAGAGCCTGCCCTTTGTTTTTTCGGTTATATCGCTCTTGCTGTGGACGATAAGGTAGGGGATTTCCTGCTCCTTAATAGCTTTGAAAAGCGCAAGCTCGTCGG
This sequence comes from Ruminococcaceae bacterium UBA3751, assembly GCA_002371215.1. Lineage (GTDB taxonomy): Bacteria > Bacillota > Clostridia > Oscillospirales > Acutalibacteraceae > Eubacterium_R. Next base: position 524 of record DFGL01000005.1, read on the forward strand.
CGTTGAGCTTGTTGTTTTCCGTAACGAGTATTGCTATATCGCAGGTTTTAAGTACCTTTTTTGTAGCCTCAACGCGCTTTTCGCCGAGCTCTCCCTCGTCGTCAATGCCCGCCGTATCAATAATTACAACAGGGCCTATCGGTAGCAGCTCCATAGATTTTTTAACCGCGTCAGTAGTCGTACCCTTAATATCGCTGACGAGCGACATATCCTGGTTAGTTATTTTGTTTACAAGACTGCTTTTTCCGGCATTCCTCAGCCCGAAAAAACCAATGTGCGCCCTCTCTGACGAGGGTGTAGAATTAAGTCCCATATTATCTCCTAAAATCTGAAATCTCTGTCGCCGTTTTCTATTTTAACAAGGCGTTCGCGTACAATTTCCTGTACCTTCTGCTTCGGGATAGTGGCGATTTCCTTTTCAATCATAGCCTCGCCCCTTTTCTTTGTGTCCTCGCTCGCGTAGTCAATAAGGAATTCCTTTAAAGTCATAAGCGCGTTCGGGTGGCAGCAGTTCTGAATCTGACCTGATTTGCAAAGGCTCATAAAGCGGTCTCCCGTTCTGCCTTCACGGTAGCAGGCAGTACAGAAGGAGGGGATATAGTCCTCTTTCATAAGCCAGTTAACAACCTCGTCAAGCGTTCTGTTATCGGAAACGTCAAATTGCTCCGTGTCGTGCGGTCTCTCAGCTTCGGCATAGCCGCCGACTGATGTTCTTGAGCCGCCGCTTATCTGACTTACGCCGAGGCGGATAATCTTAGCCCTTACCTCGGGCGATTCTCTCGTGGAAATAATCATACCCGTGTACGGTACGGCAATCCTTATGCACGCCGCGATTTTACAGAACATATCGTCGGAAAGCGAGTTGTCAAATTCATCGGGGTCAATGTCGTCCGCGGGCTTAACCCTCGGTACGCTTATGGTGTGCGGACCTACTCCGTGAACGGCTTCAAGGTGCTCTGCGTGCATAAGCAGTCCTGCAAATTCGTAGGCGTAATTATCAAGCCCGAAAAGAACGCCGATTCCAACGTCGTCAATTCCGCCCTCCATAGCTCTGTCCATAGCTTCGGTGTGGTAATCGTAGTTGTGCTTCGGTCCCGTCGGGTGAAGAATTTCATAATTTTTCTTGTTATACGTCTCCTGAAAGAGAATATACGTTCCTATACCCGCGTCCTTCAGTTTTCTGTAGTTTTCAACGGTTGTAGCCGCAATGTTAACGTTAACCCTGCGGATTGCGCCGTTTTTATGCTTTATTGAATAAATGGTGTTTATGCACTCAAGGATGTATTCAATCGGATTGTTAACGGGGTCCTCGCCCGCCTCGATAGCAAGGCGCTTGTGGCCCATATCCTGAAGGGCGATTACCTCCTTTGCAACCTCCTCCTGAGTAAGCTTCTTGCGGGGGATGTGCTTGTTTTTAGCGTGGTACGGGCAGTACAGACAGCCGTTAACGCAGTAGTTACTGAGGTAAAGCGGTGCAAAAAGAACTATTCTGTTGCCGTAAAAATCCTTTTTAATCTGCTCGGCAAGGTCGTAGATTTCCTTAATCTTTTCCTCGTTTTCACAGGCTAAAAGAACGCTCGCCTCACGGTGAGAAAGCCCTTTTCTTTTTTTCGCCTTTTCAAGTATTTTGTCAATTAATTCAAGGTCGTTTTTATGCTCGTTTGCATATTTTAAGGTCTCGAGGATTTCACCGTCGTTGATAAATTCCTCCGCCTTCATTGATTTAACGTCGTATTTCATTTTTAAAGTCTCCTTTGTCTTTAACAATCTCGCAGCCCGCGTTTTTAACCCGCTCGCTGAGGCAGCCTATACACTGCGCCGCTTCTTCGCCCGTACAGATTTTGTTATCGTAGAGCTCGTATTTTTTTCTGACTGAAACGGGGGAGAGGTTAGGCATAAGCACGTTAGCCCCTGCCATTATTCCTTTTTCGCGTCCCATAGGGTCAATAGTACCGAGCGCCGTCGTTGCGGGGAGCAGCACTCTCGGAAGCGTCAGGCGTATCAGCGAAAGCAGAAATACCGTCATTTCCGCCGTACCGCCCTCAAAGTCTGCAAACGGGGTGTCCTTATGCGGTATGAATGGTCCTATGCCGACCATTTCAGGCTGGGTTTCTCTGAGATAAATCAGCTCCCGCGCCAAATCCTCGTTGGTCTGATAGGGCGAGCCTACCATAAAGCCCGCTCCCGTCTGGTAACCGAGGGATTTCAGCTGTCTTAAACATTCCTGCCTGTTTTCAAAGCTCATCTCCTTCGGATGCAGCTTTGCGTAATGCTCTTTGTTTGCGGTTTCGTGCCTTAAAAGGTAACGGTCTGCGCCCGCCTCTTTAAGCGCCCTGTAGCTCTCATAACTGCGCTCGCCGAGAGAGAGCGTAACCGCAGTATCGGGGTAACGCCTTTTGATTTCTCTTATTATTTCGCTTAACAGCTCGTCCGTGTAATAACCGTCCTCGCCGCCCTGCATAACGAAGGTGCGAAAGCCGAGCCTGTACCCCTCGTCGGCGCAGGAGAGAATTTCCTCTTTAGTAAGGCGGTAACGCTCTGCGTTTTTGTTGAGCGCGCGGATTCCACAGTAATAACAGTTGTTTCTGCAGTAGCTCGAAAGCTCAATTAGTCCGCGGATAAATACCTTTTTGCCGTAAATCTTATTTCTTAATTCGCACGCCTTTTTTGCGGCGTAATCGCGTATTTCGTCGCGGTTTTCAATAAGCATAAGATATTCGGCAGCGGTGAGGTTATTCTCTTTGATAAGGCGGTCAATAAGCGTTTTATACATTTGAATAAGCAGCCTTTGAGGATACTCCGTCAAGCTTGCCGATTTTACCGCAGAGGGTGTTTATTGTATCCTGCTTGGCGTCAACCACAACGGTAATGCAGTTAACGTTTTTCTTTTCGTAGGGGATACCCATTCTGCCTATAATGTAGTCGCCGAATTCACTGAGAATTGCGTTAAGCTCGTCAACGCTCTTTTTGTTTTCAACAATAATTCCTATAACTGCAACTCTTGTTTCCATAATCTTTTCCTTTCATAATAAAAAATAACTGCGCCCTGCGGCACAGTCGGACTTATAATATATAGCGTGCTTTCAGTCAGACTGCTCTTTCCGTCAGAACAGCCGTATTATACCATATTGTTAAAAAAATATCAATAGTAAAATTTAACTTTTTAAAAAAGCAGGAACCTTCGTTCCTGCTTTTAACTTAGTCTGTGATTATAACTGCGTTCGGGTCTTTTTTAGCCCAGACAAAATTGTCTGTTCCCGCGCCGATTTCAAAGTGGTATTTAATAATACCGAGGTCAAGGTTTGTGTTAGGTCCAATACCCGCCTTTGCCATAGCCTGATTTCCCACGAGCCAGAGCTTGAATTTCTGCTGATTGGTTGCAGTGGGTGCAAGCAGAGCGGCGTCAACGCCGTCCTTAAACCATTTAGGCATTGAAACGTAGTCGTCGCAAACCTGTTCGCCCGTCTTGCTCTTTCTCTCCTTGCCCTGATTTTCTCCGTAGCCGATAGCTATAACGGCAACAACCTTTTCGCCCTTGTCAAGCGTGTAGGCATCGGGGATTTTTTTATACGTCAGCTTAACCCAGCAGGTGTTCAGCCCAAGCATCTGAGCTTCGAGAACGATTTTTTCACCGTAGTAGCCGCAGCGCTCGTCAAGGCTTTTTCCCTTGTGACCTGCAAGAACGAGGTAGTTTTTAACTCCTTCAAATTTGCCGTAGCTTGCAAGCTTTGAGGAAAATGCCTGAGGCTCGTCGCAAACAAGCTGAATATGAAGCTTTCCGTCTTTATTACATTCAGCGATAACCTTTTCAAGCTTTTCCTTAACCTCGCCCTCTATAGGCTTATCAAGGTATTTCCTTACTGAATGTCTTTCCTTAATAGCTTCAAAAATATCCATTTATAACACTTCCTTAGTCTATAATTGATTTTACTGTTTTATACTTTTCTTTATCGAAGTAGAGCTCCTCGGGAATATCCGATAAAGAGGTGTGGGGAATGAAGTTTTCTTTAAGCTCACGCCTTACTTTTTCCTTAATTTCGGGATTATCTCTGAACTTCCAGAATATATAAGTCCAGTGCTCCGCAACCCTTGTTTTCCTGATTTATAAGTTTGACTCTGCTGTCGAGCCTTTCATATTCTGCAAGAATTTCAGGGGAGCTGTCTGTTGAGCCGTCGTTAATACACAGTAGCTCAAAATCCGTAAAGTCCTGCTCCAGGATGCTGTCAAGGCACGTCTTTAAGTCCTTTTCAGAATTATAAACAGGCACTATAACCGAAACGGCGGCTTTGCCGAAAAGCCGACAAAGCGCGCGCCGTTTGGATTTAGTATTAGTATTTTTTCCTTGCAACATACTTTGTATGAAGGTCGTGGTGAGCCTTGTGACCGCCGAAGCCGTCTGTGTACCATTCCTCGTAGATTTTCTTAATCATCGGGGATTCGTGGCTCATTCTGAGCGTCATAGCCTCATCCTGGTCATAAAGAGCCTTAGCTCTTAGAGCCTTAAGGTCATACGTGTCGCGGATGTACTGAGGCTGAATCGGCTGACCGCCGCCGTTTACGCAGCCGCCGGGGCAGCCCATAATCTCAATGAAGCCCCAGCCTTCGGGGTTACCGTCGGCAAGCTTATCCATAACAACCTTTGCCGCAGCAGCGCCTGAAGCAACGCAAATCTTAAGGTCGGTGCCTGCAAGGTTAACCGTAGCCTCCTTGATTGCCTGAGTGCCTCTTACAGCCTGAAGTTCAACGGGCTCGGTAGCGCCGTTAAGCCAAGCGTTAGCCGTACGAACTGCAGCCTCCATAACGCCGCCCGTTGCACCGAAGATAACAGCTGCGCCGGTGTCGTCGCCGAGCGGATTGTCAAATTCCTCGTCGGGAAGAGCGTTGAAGTTGATACCGAGTCTGTCCATCATTCTTGCAGCCTCACGGGTTGTAAGAGCAACGTCGACGTCGGGATAAATCGCTGCGTTCTGGTCGTTTCTTGTAATTTCAAATTTCTTAGCAGTACACGGCATTACCGAAACAGAGAAGATATTCTTCGGGTCAATGCCCATCTTCTGAGCGTAGTAAGTCTTGATAACCGCGCCTGTCATCTGCTGAGGTGATTTACAGCTTGAAAGGTGGGGGAGAAGCTCGGGATAATAGAATTCGCAGAACTTAACCCAGCCCGGAGAACAGGAGGTAATCATCGGAAGAGTACCGCCGTTTTTAATTCTCTCAACAAGCTCGTTAGCCTCCTCAACGATAGTGAGGTCAGCGCCGAAGTCTGTATCAAATACCTTGTCAAAACCGAGGCGGCGGAGACCCGCTACCATCTTGCCCTCGCAGTTTGTGCCAATCGGAAGGCCGAAGCATTCGCCGATAGTTGCACGAACTGAAGGAGCTGTCTGAACAACAACGTACTTTTCGGGGTCAGCAAGCGCAGCCCAAACCTTATCCGTATCGTCCTTCTCAACGAGAGCGCCTGTCGGGCAAACGACGGTACACTGACCGCAGGAGATACAGGGAGTGTTGTTGAGCGAAACGTGGAAGGGCTGACCGATGGACGTGTCAAAGCCTCTCTCGTTCGGACCGATAACGCTTACGAACTGCTCTTTACAAGCGGCAACGCAGCGGCGGCAGAGGATACACTTGTTGTTATCTCTTACAAGATGAGCCGTGCTGAAATCCTTTTCGTAATGAGGCTTTGTACCCTCAAAGCTTGTCATATCAACGCCGTAATCGCGGCAGAGCTTCTGAAGCTCGCAGTTTGTTGAGCGCTGGCAGGATAAACAGCTCTTATCGTGAACTGAAAGAATCAGCTCAAGAGTAGTTCTTCTTGATTTCTGTATTTTTTCCGTGTTGGTAAGAACCTCCATGCCCTCGCTTACGGGGTAAACGCAGGCTGTAACCTGGCGGAAGCCTCTGCCCTCGTTAGCCTCAACTACGCAGATACGGCAAGCGCCGATTTCGTTCTTATCCTTCATAAAGCAAAGCGTAGGAATTTCAATTCCCGTTTTACGAGCTGCGTCAAGAATAGTTGAGCCCTGAGGAACAGAAACAGCAATGCCGTTGATTTTTAAATTAACCATATTTCCCATAATTCACGACTCCTTTCTTATTTACAGCTGATAGCCTTAAACTTACAATTATTAAGGCAAGCGGAACACTTAATACATTTGCTCGGGTCAATCTCATAGGAAGGAAGCTTGTGACCGGGAGCGGTGTAATCAGTTTTATGAATAGTTTCAACGGGACAGTTTCTCGCGCACATTCCGCAGCCGATACACTTGTCCTTATCAATTGTGAAGGTGAGAAGGTCCTTACAAACGCCTGCAGGGCACTTCTTGTCCTTAACGTGAGCCTCATACTCGTGGCGGAAGAATTTCAGCGTAGCGAGTACGGGGTTGGGAGCGGTTTGACCTAAGCCGCAGGCAGAGTTAGCCTTGATGTAGTAGCAGAGCTCCTCAAGCTTGTCAAGGTCCTCCATAGTGCCGTTACCGCTTGTAATCTTATCGAGCATTTCAAGCAGTCTCTTTGTACCAACGCGGCAGGGCGTACATTTACCGCAGCTCTCGTCAACGGTAAAGTCAAGGAAGAACTTAGCGATATCAACCA
>DFGL01000040.1 GCA_002371215.1 Ruminococcaceae bacterium UBA3751
GCGGCGAGGCTCAGCGCGTTAAGCTTGCAACGGAGCTTGCAAAGCGCTCAACGGGAAGAACTATCTATATCCTTGACGAGCCTACAACGGGACTTCATACAGCCGACGTTTCAAAGTTGCTTGAGGTGCTCAGCAAGCTTGTTGATTCAGGCAATACCGTTGTAGTTATTGAGCATAATCTTGACGTTATCAAGTGCGCCGACCATATTATCGACCTCGGTCCCGAGGGCGGTAAAGGCGGCGGAAGGATTGTTGCCGAGGGTACGCCCGAGGAAGTGGCAAAAGTCAAAAAATCGTACACGGGTCAATATCTTCAGAAGGTATTATAAACCTCTCAAAGCGCAACGAAATCAATATATTGTGGTGGGTTACAATTAGATTACAAAAATATTCTAATTGTAACCCTATTTTAATTGAGTTATAGGCAGGTATTTGATATTATTGTAAAGATAAGAATCAAAGGAGTTTTATTATGGAGAGAAGAGTAGTTATATTTGACCATCCGCTTATTCAGCATAAGCTCAGTATTCTTCGTAACAAGGAAACAAGCACGAAGGATTTCCGTGACCTTGTTGATGAAATTGCAATGCTTATGATGTTTGAAGCAACGCGTGATCTTTCAACGGAAAGTGTTAAGGTTGAAACACCGTGCGGAATTGCCGATTGCAAGCAGATTGCAGGACGCAAGATGGCGTTTGTTCCGATTCTCCGTGCAGGTCTCGGAATGGTTGACGGTTGCTTAAAGCTCGTTCCGTCAGCGCGTGTCGGCCATATCGGTCTTTACAGAAACGAAGAAACCTTAAAGCCTGTTGAATATTATTGCAAGCTTCCCAAGGATATTGAGGAGCGCGACGTATTTGTTACAGACCCGATGCTTGCAACGGGCGGCTCGGCAATTGACGCTATTTCTCAGATTAAGCTTCGTAAACCGAGGAAGATAATCTTTATGTGCATTATTGCAGCACCTGAGGGATTAAAGGCTCTTGAAGAGGCTCATCCCGATGTTGATATCTTCTGCGCAGGTCTTGACGATCATCTCAATGAAAACGGCTACATCGTTCCGGGTCTCGGCGATGCAGGCGACAGAATATTCGGTACAAAATAAACAGAGGATAGAGAACGGGATTATTTCCCGTTCTCCGTTCTCCGTTTTTTTGAAATAAACAAAATAAATTTATCGGAGGAAAATCAATGAAACTTGCTTATGACATCAAAGATAAGCCGAAATTCGGTCAGTTAATTATCTTTGCATTCCAGCAGCTGCTTGCTATTCTCGCAGCTACCATCGCCGTTCCGTCAATCGTGGGCAACGGTATGTCACAGTCTGCAGCCCTCTTCGGCGCAGGTATCGGTACAATTGTGTATCTTCTTTTCACTAAATTCAGAAGCCCCGTATTCCTCGGCTCGTCATTCGCCTTCTTAGGCTCAATGTTTGCAGCTTTCGCCGGCGCTGTTTCCGTTGAAGCAGGCTTTGCTGGTATTATCATCGGTGCTGTCTTTGCAGGTCTTGTTTACGTAGTTATCGCTATTATCGTTAAGGTAGCGGGCGTTAAATGGATTGATAAACTTATGCCGGCGGTTGTTATCGGTCCCACGGTATCAATCATCGGTCTCTCGCTCGCAGGTAACGCTGTAGGCGACGCGCTCCATTTTGCAGAAAACGACGGAAGCGGTTTTGCTATGGGACTTCACGGTTGGCTCGGCTTTTTCTGCGCTCTTGTTACTCTTTTCGTTGTTATGATTTGCTCCGTTTTCGGAAAGAAAATGGCAAAGCTTATCCCGTTTATTATCGGTATCCTTGCAGGCTATGCGGTAGCTGCAATATTTACCGTAATCGGAACAAAAACAAATAATCCGGAATTGATTATTATAGATTTCAGCGTATTCAGCGAGATGAAGGTTTTTGCTGTTCCCGATTTCACCTTTATTAAGGCTATCAAAGGCTTCTCTGCTATAGACGGAAAGTACATTGCAACTATCGCTGTTGCCTATATTCCTGTTGCATTTGTTGTATTTGCTGAGCATATTGCCGACCATAAGAACCTTTCTTCAGTAATTAATAAAGAGCTCCTTGAGGACCCGGGCCTTCACAGAACTCTTCTCGGCGACGGTGTAGGCTCAATGGCGGGCGCTTTCTTCGGCGGCTGTCCGAATACAACGTACGGCGAATCCGTAGGCTGCGTTGCTATTACCGGTAATGCTTCAGTCGTAACAATTCTCTGCACGGCGATTATGGCTATCGTAATATCCTTCTTCGGTCCGTTCGTAACCTTCCTTTCAACTATCCCTTCCTGCGTAATGGGCGGCGTATGTATCACTCTTTACGGTTTCATTGCCGTAAGCGGTCTTAAGATGATTCAGAAGGTTGACCTTGACCAGAATAAGAACCTGTTCGTTGTAGCCGTTATACTTATCAGCGGTATCGGCGGAATGACTCTTAAAATCGGTAGGGTTACTCTTACCGAAATCGCTTGTGCTCTTATTCTCGGTATCATCACAAACGTTGTCCTTTCAAGAAAAAAGGACGATGAGGCGGTTGAGGAAAAAGCTGAATAACTTTTTAAACTGAAAAAGTAATCAATGGCAGGAGTTTTTTGCTCCTGCCATTTTTGTAAATATAGTATAAAATTACTGTTTTGTATAAATTAGGAAAAAAGATGGATTCATATTATTAATATTTATAAAAAAATTATTGAAATTGCTGCTTTAATGTGCTAAACTAAATTAGTTATAAACGCCATATAAATATTTAGTCTATTATTATTATGGCAAAATAAGATGAGAATAGGATTGAAACAAAATGAACTCAAAAACGCTAACGTATATTGTAAAGCGAATACTGCTTTCAATATTCACCGTCTGGGTTGTTATTACGGTAACGTTCTTTGTAATGCACGCCGTTCCGGGCGGACCGTTTGTAGGCGAAAAGGCTACAACTCCTGCCGTTCAGGCAGCTATGGAGGCTAAGTACGGACTGGACAAGCCTCTTATTGAACAGTACGGTACTTATCTTAAGGATATAGTTACTAAATTTGACTTCGGTCCCTCGCTCAAGCAGAGGGGAAGAATGGTAATTGATATTATATCCGACGGTATGAAAACCTCGTTTAAGCTCGGTATAATTGCAGCTGCGCTCTCAACGCTATTCGGCGTCGTGCTCGGGGCTGTTGCCGCGCTGAGAAGAAATAAGCTGATTGACCGTATTATTATGGTAATTACTACGGCTTTCGTATCAATGCCGTCGTTTATTATGGGCTCGCTGCTTCTTGCGCTGTTCGCAATCAAGCTGCAGATTCTTCCCGCTAACGGCTCAACCGCCGCGGGTCTTGTTCTCCCTATTGTAACTCTTGCGCTGTATCCTATGGCGTATATTACAAGGCTTACCCGTTCCTCAATGCTTGACGTACTCGGTCAGGATTATATCAGAACGGCAAAGGCAAAGGGCGTTTCGGGCAAGAACATAATCTTCGGCCATGCGCTGAAGAATTCATTAATCCCCGTGCTTACATATATCGGACCTATGCTCGCATATATCGTAACGGGCTCCCTTGTTGTTGAGCAGATTTTTGCCGTTCCCGGAATAGGCCGCGCGTTCGTAAGCTCTATTACAAACCGTGACTATCCTATGATTATGGGTACAACAATTATTCTTGCCGCGTTAATCGTAATTATGAATCTTCTCACGGATATACTCTATAAAGTAGTAGACCCGAGAATAACGTTTGAATAAGGGAGGGGATATTATGCAGAAAAAGAAATTCACCTTCCATGTAGACCTTGATATGTTCACTCCTGCGTCGGATAAGGATAAGGAATATCTCGTTCAGATGAGACCCTCCTCAACCTTCTTCAAGGACGGTGTAAAAAGATTTTGTAAAAACAAGGTTGCGCTGGTCAGCTTAATCGTTATCGTAATTATTACTATAGCAAGTATAGTTATACCGATTTTCTGGCCGTATTCATATGAAACTCAGCTTGGCGTTCAGCCGGGAAAGGTTGTTGACGCAAGCTTCAATAACTTAAAGCCGATGGAATACGGTACAACGGAGCAGGAGCTTATTGAAAGCGGTAAAAAAGTATTCCCGCATCTTTTCGGTACTGACTCCGCGGGCAGAGATTACTTTATCCGAGTTATTTACGGAACGAGAGTATCGCTCGCCGTCGGCTTCTTCGCCAGCATAATCGTTTTGCTTATCGGTACGCTGATAGGCTCAATATCGGGCTATTTCGGCGGCAAGGTAGACCTTTTTATTATGAGGTTTGTTGATATTATTTACTCGCTGCCCGATATGCTTATGGTAATTCTTCTTTCAGCCGTGTTAAAGCTGACGCTGACTCCCGTTATTCAGGGAACGGTGCTTGAAACCATAGGCGCTAATATAATAAGTTTGTTCATAGTCTTTGCGCTGCTCTATTGGGTAAGTATGTCCCGCCTTATCAGAGGTCAGATTCTTTCCTTAAGGGAGCAGGAATACGTTCTTTCGGCTCAGGCAACGGGCGCAAAGGGTAAGTGGATTATTACAAAACACCTTATCCCGAACTGTATCAGCGTTGTTATAATTTCCGCAGCGCTTCAGATTCCCTCGGCAATATTCACGGAAAGCTATCTGTCCTTCCTCGGTCTCGGCGTTAACGCGCCAATGCCGTCCCTCGGCTCTCTTGCGTCCGAGGCTCTTAACGGACTTACAAGTTATCCGTACCGTTTAGTAATTCCGGCTGTTATAATCTCTTTGATTGTACTTAGCCTTAACCTCTTCGGCGACGGTCTGAGAGACGCGTTTGACCCGAAGCTCAATGACTAAGGAGGGGTGAAAATGGCATTACTTGAAGTTAAAAATTTAAAAACCTCCTTCTTCACCGACGCGGGTGAGGTAAAAGCGGTAAACGACGTTTCCTTCACTCTGGACAGAGGCAAGGTTTTAGGCATAGTAGGCGAATCGGGCTCGGGTAAATCCGTAACGGCGTACTCAATTATGCAGATACTTGCGCCTACCGGAAAAATCGTGGGCGGTTCAATCAAGCTTGACGGTCAGGAGCTCGTAGGCGCTGATGAAAAAGCGATGAAAAACGTTCGCGGCAACAAGATTTCCATAATCTTTCAGGACCCGATGACCTCGCTTAATCCTACTTACACCATCGGCAAACAGCTTATGGAGGCTATAATGCTCCATACAGACCGTAACCGTAAGGAAGCTTATGAGCGTGCGGTTGAGATGCTCAGGCTCGTAAATATCAACGAGCCCGAAAAGCGTATGAAGCAGTATCCCTTCGAGCATTCAGGCGGTATGAGGCAGAGAATAATGATAGCTATGGCGCTCGCCTGCGAGCCGGATATCCTTATTGCCGATGAGCCTACAACCGCTCTTGACGTTACAATTCAGGCGCAGATTCTTGAGCTTATGACCGACCTTCAGAAGGAGCTCGGTATGGCGATTATAATGATTACTCACGACCTCGGCGTTGTTGCTCAGCTCTGTGACGAAATCGTTGTAATGTACGCGGGCTCAATCTGTGAGCAGGGAACGGCGGATGAGATATTCTATAACCCCTGCCACGAATATACAAAAGGACTTATGCGCTCTATCCCGACTGCCGATACAGCGGGAAAGAAGCTCCAGCCGATTACAGGTACTCCCATTGACCTTCTCAATATGCCTAAAGGCTGTCCCTTTGCTCCGAGATGCGATAACGCAATGAAAATCTGCATCAACCATAGAGCAGAGCGGATGAAGATTAATGACGACCACTATGCAACCTGCTGGATGAATATTAAAAACGGAATAGAAAAAGGCGAAATTGAAATTGATGAGAAAGGCGGTGAGGAATAATGGCTGATAACCGTCCAATCATTGAGATAAAGAATTTAAAGCAGTATTTCCCGATTAATATGGGGCTGTTTAAAACAAAGCCGCTTAAAGCAGTAGACGACGTTTCGTTTGAAATCAATAAGGGCGAAACGCTCGGTCTTGTAGGTGAATCAGGCTGCGGTAAAACTACCGTAGGAAGAACTATTCTTCACCTTTATAAGCCTACCTCGGGCGAAATCTGGTATGACGGAAAACAGATTAAAAGCAAGGCTGATATCAAGGAATTCCGTAAGAAAGCCACTATGGTTTTCCAGGACCCGTATTCATCGCTTAACCCGAGAATGACTGTATCCGATATCATCGGCGAACCTCTTGACGTTCATAAGCTTTACAGCAACAAAAAGGAAAGGGAAGAGAAAATCCTTCAGTTTATGGATTACGTCGGGCTCAACAGTGAGCACGCTTCCCGTTATGCCCACGAATTTTCGGGCGGTCAGCGCCAGCGTATAGGCATTGCGCGTTCGCTTGCCGTTAACCCCGATTTCATCGTGTGCGACGAGCCTGTATCCGCGCTTGACGTTTCTATTCAGGCTCAGGTTATCAATATGTTTGACGAGCTTCAGGAAAAGCTCGGACTTACGTATCTCTTTATAGCTCACGACCTTTTGGTTGTACGTCATATTTCGGACAGAATTGCCGTTATGTACCTCGGCCATATCGTTGAGCTTGCGGATGCTGATGAGATTTATAATCATCCGCTTCATCCGTATTCAAAATCACTTCTTTCGGCTGTTCCCGTACCGGACCCGAAGATTGCAAGAGAGAATAAGAGAATCGTTCTTACGGGCGATATTCCTTCTCCTCTTAACGCTCCTTCAGGCTGTCCGTTCAGAACCCGCTGCCGCTATGCTACCGACGCTTGCGCAGAGAGTATGCCCGAGTTTAAAGAAGTATCAACAGGCCATTTCGTTGCCTGCCACCGTCTGGCGGAAATAAACGATTAATTCCGGTAAATTGTGTAGAATAGAAGCTGCACAAAAAAATATAATTTCATTTTTGAAAGGATGGTATTATGAAAATGAAAAGAATCATTGCCCTTGTCCTTTCGGCCGTTTTAGCCTTCAGCTTTGCTGCTTGCGCTAAAAAGCCCGCAGGTGACGACAACAAGGGTACAGCAAAAACTTCTATCTCAGTATGTCTCGCTTCCGAGCCTGACACAATCGACCCTGCTCTCAACTCTGCAGTTGACGGCGCAACACTTCTTGCTCACCTTTTCTCAGGTCTTGCTAAATGGCAGCAGACTGAAGACGGTAAGCTTGAAATCGTTCCCGACGCAGCAACAGAGCTTCCCGAGGGTAAGGAAAACAAGGACGGTACAGTAACTTATACCTATACCCTTAAGGACGGTCTTAAGTGGTCAGACGGTAAGCCCGTTACTGCTAACGACTTTGTATTTGCATGGCAGAGAGCTGCTTCTCTTGACCTCGCTGCTGACTACGGCTATATGTTTGAAGTAGTTGACGGTTATGACAAGGTTACTGAAGTAGACGATAAAGAACAGCCGGTTAACCCCGATGCAAAGCTTAACGCTAAGGCTATTGACGACAAGACAATCGAGGTTACTCTTGCAAACGCAGTTTCCTATTGGAACGAGCTTCTTGCATTCCCGACTTATTTCCCTGTTCGTGAGGACGTCGTTTCTAACGAATCATGGGCAACAGACCCGAGCACATATGTATCAAACGGTGCATACAAGCTTGCATCATGGGAGCACAACTCACTCATCACTCTTGAAAAGAACGCTGACTATGTTGACGCTGCTGAAGTAAAGATGGACGAGATTAAGTTCTATCTTTCCGACGACGCTAACAATATGCTTTCTAACTTCAAGAACGGCGACTGGAAGCTTATCGATTCTATCCCGACTAACGAGATGGAAGCTGTTAAGAAGGAATATCCTGATGAATTCTTCAACGTTGGTCAGCTCGGTACATACTATGTATGCTGGAACATCAACGAAAAGATTCTTCCTGAGGACAGCAAACTTACAGGCGCTGAGGCTGAGGCTGCAAAGGCTGAAATCAGAAACGCTGTCGGCCTTCTTATCGACAGAAACTATGTAGTAGACAAAGTTGCTCAGGGCGGCCAGATTCCTGCTTCAACATTCGTAGGCGCAGGTCTTACAGACGCTGACGGCAAGACTGAGTTCTATAAGAACACAGGCGTAAGCAAGGATTTCGACGGTTACTTCAACACCTCTGCTGATGCATATCAGGCAAACGTTGATTCAGCTATCGCAACCCTTAAGAAGTATTATAAATATGATGAAGCTACCAAGAAGTTCACAAACTTCCCGAAGCTTACATACCTCTATAATACTGACGAAGGTCATAAGGCTATCGGCGAATACATCCAGGCAACTCTTGCTAACGTTGGTATTGAAATCAGCATGGAAAATCAGGAGTGGGCAACCTTCCTTAACACCCGTAAGGACGGTAACTTCTCAATCGCTCGTAACGGTTGGCTTGCTGACTATAACGACCCGATTTCCTTCCTTGATATGTGGACTACCTCATCAGGTAACAACGATGTTCAGTTCGGTAAGGGCGAAAATAAGGACGTTAAGGTTTATAACTTAGACCTCACCTCTCTCGGCTATGAAGAGAAGGTTGAAAACGGTACTTGGGCAGAAACTTATGACGTACTTATTGCAAAGATTAAGAGCTGCACAGATATTGAAAAGAGATATAAGATGATGCATATGGCTGAGGATATGATTATGCAGTCAGGCTGTATCTGCCCGATTTACTATTATACAGACCAGTATATGCTCTCCAAGAACGTAAAGGGCTTCTTCTCAAGTCCTCTTGGATATAAGTACTTCATGTACTGCACAGTTGAAGAATAATCCTTCAATAAATAACTAACGGCTGCCGCTTCACGCGGCAGTCTTTTTTTATTATCAAAATGTAGGGAGCGGCGCCCTCGACGCTCCGTTAAAATCGGGTGCGGGTGTCCCGCCCACAATTCCGAATTCCGAATTCCGCTTTCCGAATTACCTTAATTATTTATTATTTATTAATATAAATTATATTGACATTATTGCGCTATAAGTCTATAATATAATTGATTAACAGAGTTAATTAATTATAAAGAGAGGTGTTTTTGTGCTTAATTTCAAAATGAATGAAAGAGTGCTTGATATCGTTTATAACGGTAAAACAGTCTTTTCCATTGACCCCTATAAGCCCGCTCCGATTGAGGTAGGCAAGGGCGAAAACTCCTATTCAATGAGCCACGGCTCGTTTAAAATCAAGGAGCGCGTTGCTGAAAGGCTTAAGGTTAAAATATCGGATATCAAAGCAGAGGAAACCGAGGCTGTTATTGAAACGGTTTACGGTACGGTTAAGCTTGAAATCCTTGACGGAAAGAGAATTAAGGCGGATTTTGAAGGCTTTGACGGTTTTAACCGTATGTGGCTGACTCTGCCCTCCTCAAAGGACGAATTCCTTTACGGCAGCGGCGAGATTTTCAGCGAGTTCAACCTTAAGGGCAAAAACGCCAATATCTGGGTTGCTGAGCATATCAACGCACTTCAGATAGGCAAAAAGCTCGTTAAACAGGTTGTTGGAATTAAAAATACAACCCGTAAGCAGGCTTTCAAAAAGTATGAAACCTATTACGCTCAGCCGACGTTTATAAGCTCAAATAAGTTCTTCTATCACTCTCTTGCAACCGCAAGGAGCGAGTTTGATTTTACGAAGGACGATATCTCCGTAATAAAGACGGACGAGATTGCACCGTTTTATATCGGCTTCGGCGAGGATTTTGCGGATTTGATGAACAATCTTACCGCTATTCTCGGCAGACAGCCCGAGCTTCCCGACTGGGTTTATGACGGCCATATTCTCGGCGTTCAGGGCGGTACGGATACGATGCTAAAAAAGCTTGAAACCGCTGAAAAATACGGAATTCCCGTTAACGGTCTCTGGATTCAGGACTGGGAGGGAAGAAGAGTTACCGCGGTAGGCAAGCAGCTTTTCTGGAACTGGGAGTGGGACAGCGAGCTCTATCCCGGGCTTGATGAAAAGATTAAGGAGCTGAACGCCAAGGGCGTTAAGGTTCTCGGTTATATCAATCCCTTCCTCGCGGTTGAAAAGCCCCTTTATAAAGAGGCGAGTGAAAAGGGCTATACCGTTAAGAATAAGGACGGCGAGGACTATTACGTTACAATTACAACCTTCCCCGCAGCTATGATTGACCTTACCAATCCCGACGCGTGGGAATGGATTAAGGGCGTAATTAAAAAGAATATGATTGAGTTCGGTCTCTCGGGCTGGATGGCGGATTTCGGCGAATATCTTCCTACCGACTGCGTTCTTTACAGCGGCGAGGACCCCGAGCTTGTTCATAATACCTGGCCTGCACGCTGGGCTCAGGTTAACCGTGAGGCTGTTGAGGAAGCCGGAAAGCTCGGCGAGATTATGTTCTATACCCGTGCAGGCTATTCAGCAACGCCTAAGTATTCAACTATGATGTGGTGCGGCGATAACCATACCGATTTTTCTATTGATTTCGGGCTTCCGAGCGTTATCCCCGCAATGCTCAGCCTCAGCGTATGCGGCTACGGCGTATCCCACAGTGACGTCGGCGGTTACACCTCCTTCTTCAACCTCAAGCGCAGCGAAGAGCTTTATATGCGCTGGTGCGAGATGAATACCTTCACTCCCGTATTAAGAGGTCACGAAGGACTCAACCCCGATTTGAACGCTCAGTTTGACGCGAGCGAAGCCGTACTTAAGCACGGTGCAAAAATGACTCAGCTTCATAAGGCGCTTAAACCTTATATTAAGGACGCGGTAAAAGAGAATTCCGAAAAGGGTCTTGCCGCTATCCGTCCGCTCTTCTTCCATTATGACGAAAAAGAGGCGTTCGAGGAAGCGTATGAGTTCCTTCTCGGGAGAGATATTCTCGTAGCCCCCGTATTAAAGCAGGGCGCAACGGAAAGAACGGTTTATCTTCCTAAGGATAACTGGGTGCATATCTGGAGCAAAAAGGAATATAAAGGCGGTAAGGTTACCGTTTCCGCTCCGCTTGGCGAGCCGCCCGTATTCGTTCGCAAGGGCTCAGCCGTACTTGACTTAATCAACAAATAATAATTCAGGAGGAATTAATAATGAAATACTTTTTAGACAGTGCAAAAATTGATGAAATCAGAGAAGCTTACGATACCTTCGGTATTGACGGCGTAACTACTAACCCCAACCACATTATGAATTCGGGCAAGCCCTTTAAAACAGTAATCGCCGAGCTTGCGGAATTCGTTAAGGAAAAGGGAATTGAAGGCTGGGAAACCTTCCCGATTTCCGTTGAAATCAATCCCCATCTTGACGATGCTGACGAAATGGTAAAAATGGGCAAGGAAATTGCTTCAATGAGCAAGAGCTTTGTTATTAAAATTCCCTGCACCGAGGCAGGTATTGCCGCAGCCCGCAGACTTGAGGAGGCAGGCGTAAGAACAAATCTTACCCTCGTTTTCTCAGCTTCTCAGGCGCTTATTGCCGCTAAGAATAACTCTCTTTTCGTTTCTCCGTTCATCGGCTGGAAGGAAAACAGCGGCGAGGAGTGTACTCAGTACATTCAGGATATCGTTACTATCTATGAAAACTACGGCTTCTTCGGTAAAACACAGATAATCTGCGCTGCAGTAAGAAACGGCAAGCAGTTTGTTGACTGTGCTGTTGCAGGCGCCGATATAGTAACGGCAGGCCTTCAGGTATTCAAGGACAGCTTCTATCATCCCTTTACCGATTACGGTCTTAAAAAATTCCAGAATGCATGGGATAAAACAATTACAGAATAATCTACGGAGGAAATTATAATGAAAATAGGATTTATCGGACTTGGAATTATGGGCGAAAGTATGTGCGCCAATATAGTTAAAAAGCATGATGATACAGTTTACTGCTCAGATCTTAATAAAGACCAGGTTGCAAAGCTTGTAGCAGAGGGTGCAGTAGGCGTTGAAAGCAATATCGAGGTTGCTAAAAACGCGGACGTAATTATTTCTATGGTACCTAAATCAGAGCACGTTAAGGCTGTATATACAGAGATTCTTCCCTATATTGATGAAACAAAAATCTGTATTGATATGAGCACGATTGACCCCTCTGTTTCAGTAGAGGTTTCAAAGATGATTAAGGCAAAGGGCGCTCAGTTTGCTGACGCTCCCGTTGTTAAGTCAAAGCCCGCGGCTATCGCAGGTACTCTCGGCATCTATGCAGGCTGCGACGAGGAGCTTTTCCCCGTAATCAAGCCGATTCTCTCCTATATGGGCGAAAATATTATCTATATGGGCGAAAACGGTAAGGGCCTCGTTATGAAGGTTTGCCATAATACGCTTGCTGCTGAAATTCAGAACGGCGTTAACGAAACGCTTAACCTTGCAACAAAGTTCGGTGTTTCCGTTGAGGCATTTGCAAAGGCAGTTGCTATCGGCGGCGCTCAGAATTTCTATCTTGACGGTCAGTGGAAAAATCTTGAGGCTGAGAATTATACAACTGCATTCTCTCTTGAAAACGAGCATAAGGACTTAGGCATCTGCCAGCGCCTTGCTGCTGAAGCAGACTTTGTAATGCCGGGACTTGAAAATGCAAAGAGAGTATACGATAAGGGACTTGAGGCAGGTATCGGCAAGGACGACTGGCGCTCAACCTATAAAATCGTAAGAGGGGATTACGATGCTTAATCACCTTAATGAAGTTAACGACGTAAAAATCTTTTCCGTCTTTGACGAAGAGTTTAAAACCTACGGAAGAATTGTAAAGGGATATGACTTTACAGAACTTGTTGACTATATGCGCGATAATACGGAAATCCCCGAAATCGGAAACGTATATGTTCCTTCGGTAAAGGAAATGGAAAAGCTTCCCGTTTATCACGATATACAAAACGTTCTCTACGGCGATATGCCCGTTCAGATTGGCTATTGCAACGGCAGAAACTCAACCTATAACGGCTTTGAATACCATAAGGGCAGCGAAATCAATATTGCCGTAACGGATTTTATGCTTGTTCTCGGTCATATCTGGGAGCTTGAGGATAACTGCTTCTACGTTGGCAATGAAAAGGTTTTCTTTGTTCCGAAGGGAACCGCTATCGAGATGTATCAGACTACGCTCCACCTCTCGCCCTGCAAAACCTGCGACGAGGGCTTTAAGGATATAGTTATTCTTCCGCGCGGTACAAATACTCCAAGGGATGAAAAAGTACGCAATGCCGACAGCGAAAGCGCTATCCTTCTTCAGAAAAACAAGTGGGTTATAGCTCATAAGGACAGAGAACCGCTTGTAAAGCAGGGTGCCTTTATAGGCTTAATCGGCGAAAATAAAAAACTGCAATATTAGGAGAAACAAATGTCATTTAATTATATGTATATTCCTATCGGCGTTCCAACCTTTCACCTTGAGAGCGCCCAAAAGGAATTTGAAAAATCAGTATCTCTTTTAAAGAGTATTGATGAAAACGTTGATGTTCCGGAGGAAATGCTCCTCAGCATTGACAAGCTTAATAGCTTTACAGAAAATAAAAATCCGGATTTAATTATCGTTCAGAACGTTACCTTTGCCAACGGCGCTTATATCGCCGAGGTGCTGCGTAAAATTGATTGTCCCGTTATTCTCTGGACTCTGCGCGAGCCTGTTATTGACGGAACGAGGCTCCGTCTGAATTCTCTTACGGGCGCTTATTCTGCAGCTAACGTTCTCCACGAGTTTTCAAGACCTTTCTGCTACGTTCTCGGCTCGCCCGAGGAGGCTGACGTTAAAAAGGCAATAAGCGCCGCCGTTTCTGCCGCAAAGGTTAAAAAGGCGCTTAAATCGCTCAACATCGCTCAGGTCGGACATACTCCGCAGGGCTTCGGCTTCGGCAGAGCGCTTGATATGGAGATGATGACAACCTTCGGCGCAAACCTTGTTTCCATTGAAGCAAGAGAACTTATTGACAAGGCAAAATCCTTTACAGATGAAGATGTTGCCTCATACCTTGAGGACGCTAAAAAGCGTATTAACGGTCTTGATAAAATTGACGCAAAGAACGTTCTTGATTTTGCAAGGCTTTACAGAGCGTACGACGAATTTGTAAAAGAGGGTAATATCGGCGCGCTTTCATCGCGCTGCTGGCCGGATTTCTTCACAGCATTCGGAACTCCCGTCTGCTCCGTTCTCGGTATTCTTAACGACCTTGATGTTCCCGCAGCCTGCGAGGCTGATACCTACGGCGCTCTTTCAATGTATATCTGTTCTCAGCTTACGGGCAGACCGTCTTTCTTCGGCGACCCCGTTTCGGTTGATGAAAAGGATAATACTATTACGTTCTGGCACTGCGGTATGGCTCCGTGCTCTCTTGCGAGAGAGGATACGGGAGCGTGCGCAGGGCTTCACTGTAACCGTAAAATCGGTCCTACCCTTGAATTCGGCTGTAAGGCTGAGCCCGAGGTTACAATTTTCCGCGTTGGCAAAAAGCCGGACGGCAGCTTCCGTTTCTTCGTTAAGAGGGGTGAAGCGGCTGACGCACCTCAGCAGTTCTACGGTACTTCTATAGTTGTTAAGGCTGAAGAATCGGGAAAAACCGTACGCGCTTCTGTTGAGGACGGCTGGGAGCCTCATTTCGTTGTTGCAATGGGCGATATTGCCGATGAAATTCTTGCTCTCGCAAATATGCTTGGTATAGAGGTACTGGAATACTGATGATAGATTTCAAAGATATTCTGTTCATTATAGTCGTATTTGTTGCCAACATTATTCAGAGCATAACGGGTTTTGCGGGAACCGTTCTCGCTATGCCGTTTTCAATTATGCTCGTTGGCTACGGTACGGCAAAGCCGATTCTGAACGTGCTCGGAATAGTGCTTTCTCTCGGCGTTATAGGACTCAATCATAAATCGCTTAATAAAAAAGAATTCTTCAAAATTATTGCAATTATGCTTGCGGGAATGGTTGCGGGGTTTTTTATTACCACACAGTTTGACCTTAAAGCGGGCTTGCTGTATAAGCTTCTCGGCGTTATCGTTCTTCTGTTTATGGGAATAGGCGTTTTCAATTCCTATTCCGAAAAATACAGGAGCAAGAAGAAGGAAACCAATGAAAAAACAAGCTTTCTTGCTTATCTCGTTCTCGTCGTTGCGGGCGTCGTTCACGGAATGTTCGTCTGCGGCGGACCTCTGCTCGTCGTTTACGCTTCGGAAAAAATCAAGGGCAGAGATGAGTTCAGAGTAACCGTTTCCGCCGTGTGGGCGGTGCTGAATTCAATTATTCTTTTCAGCGACGTCAAGGCGGGGCTGTTCAACCATAAAACGGTAATCCTTCTCGCCGTCTGTATAGTGCTTCTGTTCGGAGCGCTGTGGCTCGGCAACATTCTTTTCAGACATATCAATAAAAAGTGGTTTATGATTATAACCTATGTTTTAATGGGTATCAGCGGAATATCTTTGCTTGTTAAATAACGGGAGGCAGTATGACAAAGGGACTTAATATGAAGCTTGTAAAAAGTGAAAATCGCTCCCTCATTCTGTACCTTCTTAACAGTACAAAGGGTTTGAGCCGTAAGGAGATTGCCTCTCGGCTCGGTCTTACCCCTGCTGCGGTAACAAAAATCTGCGCGCGTCTTATTGAGGACGGATTTATCAAGGAGGACGGCGAAAGCTATGAGCAAAACCGTTCGGGCAGAAGGGAAATACAGCTTTCGCTCTGTCTTGAGGATAAAGCCGCCTTCGGAATTAACGCGGAAAAGGACGGAATAACCCTTTCGGTTTCTCGCCTTGACGGAAAGCTTTTAAAATCAAAGCATATTCCGTTTACTGCGGATATTTCAGAGGTTATCGGCGCGGCTGTTGACTTTAAAAAGCGCTACAAGGGGAAAGAGAAGCTTCTCGGCGCAGGAATATGCGTTATCGGTTCGCCCGATGAGGACGATTTCGGCGTCTGGAAGGACAAACATTTGAAAGAGGAGCTGGAAGCGGCGCTCGGGCTTCCCGTAATTATTGAAAACAACGTCAAAGCCTTTGCCGAAAGCGAGCTTCTCTACGGAAAAATTAAAAATCAGGATTCTATTCTGTTTATAAAATGGGGTCCGGGTATCGGCTCTGCCGTCGTTGCCAACGGAAGAGTTTTCAACGGGAGCGACAGCTCTGTAACCGAGCTCGGCCACTATATCGTAAACCCCGGCGGAGTAAAATGCCGCTGCGGGCGCTTCGGCTGCCTTGAAACTGAGGCGGGCGAGGAGGTAATTCTCAGCGAGCTCAATTCTGAAATTCCACTTGACGAATTACTTGAAAACTGCGATAATGATATTATGAATATTATAGACCATAAGATTGATATGGTCGCGCTTGCGGTAACAAATACCGCAACGATTCTTAACGCTGAAAACATTGTTTTTTTCGGAACGATGTTTAAATATGAAATCATTGCCGAAAAACTGAAAAAGCAGTGCTTACGGTATAACAAAAACTTAACCCCTGATATTATTAAAAAATCGGGGCTAAACAAAAAAAGCGGTTATATCGGCTGTACGGCAATCTGTGCAAAGCGCTTCTTTTTTGAGGCTGACGGCAGGTAACGGAGGTATTTATGGCAGAACAATCTTTAACTCACGGCATTAAGCTGAAGGATAAAATCGGCTATGCTCTCGGCGACGCGGGCGGTCTTTTAACCTTTTCGCTTATAGGCGCATTTCAAAACAAGTTTTATACCGACGCTCTCGGTATAAGCCCTGCAAAAATTGCGGTATTAATTCTTATTGCAAGAGTATGGGACGCAATTAACGACCCGCTTTGGGGAGCCTTCATCTCCTCAAGAAAACCGAGCCCGAAAGGTCAGTTCAGACCGTGGATTTTAGGCTTTTCAATTCCGCTTGCCATCTCGGCAGCGCTGATGTTCCTTAAAATTCCGGGTCTCAGCGAGGGCAAGTATCTTGCTTATGCGTATATTACTTATATTATGTACGGTATGATGTATACGGCGGTTAACATTCCTTACGGTTCGCTTGCTTCCGTTGTAACGGACGACGAGCTTGAGCGCTCATCGCTTTCAATGTGGCGTTCAATCGGCGCAGGCGTCGGCGGTCTTCCGGGTACAATCATTCTTCCTATGGTAGTTTATACCGTGGTAGGTAAGTATCCTAACGGCAAGGATATCCAGCAGCTCAACGAAACAAAGCTTTTCTGGTGCGTAGTAATCCTTTCGGTTATTTCCGTATTCGTATACTTTGCTCATTATAAACTCACTAAGGAGAGAATTGCTCCTCAGAAGAAGACTAAGGATAACAGCAGCAACGCTATCGCAACAATAAAAGCCCTTATTAAAAACAGAGCTTTCGTTATGATTTGTATTGCTTCTATGATGCTTATTGCGTTCCAGTTCTATTATCAGTCAACCTTTACCTATCTCTTTACGGACTATTTCGGAAAGCCGGGACTCTATGCAATGGTAACAATCTGTACCTATCTTCCCATGGCTATCTTTATTCCGATTATGAACAAGCTCATTGTTAAGTTCGGTAAAAAAGAACTCTGCGCCTGCGGTATGGCGTTTGCTACCGTTGCCTGCCTGATACTGTTTATCGTAAGGGGAATGCCGCTTTCGGAGAATCCGTATTTCTTCCTTGTTTTAACTTTCTTCTCAGGCCTTGGTCAGACCTTCCTTGTTCTTGAGGTTTGGGCGCTCGTTATGGACGTTATTGATTACCACGAGCTCAGAACGGGCAGAAGGGAAGAGGGTATGGCTTATGCGTTCTTCTCCTTTACAAGAAAGCTCGGTCAGACTCTTGCGGGCGTTGGACTCAACGTTCTCCTTTCCTTCATTCACTATGACGGAACTGCAACTCAGAGAGGCGAGGCGCTCGCTCCCGACGTTCTTTCAAAGCTCTATGATATTTCAACGCTTGTTCCCGCAATAATGCTTGCTATTATGGCTGTGGTTCTCTTCTTCGGTTACGACCTTTCAAAGAAGAAACTCGAAGTTGTTCACGAGCAGCTTGCAGAGGCTCGCGCAAAAGAGATTACTGAATAATAAATCTAATACTTACGGAGGGCTTAGCCCTCCGTTTTTTACATATTAATATATGTAAAATTGCTCATGTAAAAATTAGATTGACAACCGATTTTACGCCCTTTATAATCGTAGTATAGTTTTTTTAACAGGAGAATTAAAATGAAAAAAATTATTGCGGTTATATTAATGCTTATTCTTGTTTTTGGGCTGTTTTCCGCCTGTTCTGCAGGAAGTAATGATGATATGAACGAAGACGCAGAAATCGACATTGTAACAACGGTATTTCCTATTTACGATTGGGTAAAAAACATCGTTGGCGACGATGAAAGCGTAGACGTTGAATTACTCCTTGATAACGGCTCGGACCTTCATAACTATCAGCCCACGGCGGACGATTTGATTAAGGTGTCAAATTGCGATATGTTTATTTATATCGGCGGTGAAAGCGACAAGTGGGTTGACGACGCTCTGAAGAATGCGGTTAACAAAAATATGATTACCGTTAATCTTATGGAGGTTATCGGCAGCAACGCTAAAGAGGAGGAACTCAAAGAGGGAATGCAGTCTGAGAAAGAGGAAGGCGAAGAAACAGAGTACGACGAGCATATCTGGCTTTCACTCAAAAATGCAATTCTCTGCGTTGACGAAATAAGCAGCAGGCTTGCTTCAATCGGCAGGGAGGGAAATAGTTATTTAACCAATGCCGACGTCTATACCAAAAAGCTTTCAGCGCTTGATAACGAATACGAAGCGGCAGTTAAAAATGCAAAGGTAAAAACTCTTGTTTTCGGTGACCGCTTCCCGTTCAGGTATCTTACCGAGGAATATAAGCTGGATTATTACGCCGCTTTTTCAGGCTGCTCCGCGGAGAGCGAGGCGAGCTTTGAAACCGTATCCTTCCTTGCAAAAAAGGTGGACGAGTTCAATCTTAAATATGTAATGACTATTGAAAGCAGCGACGGAAAAATAGCAAAAACGATTATTGAAAATACTGCAAAAAAGAACGCCGAGATTTTAGTTCTTGATTCAATGCAGTCAATCGTTGATGAAGACGTTAAAAACGGCGCTTCGTATTTAACAGTTATGCAGAATAATCTTGAGGTCTTAAAGAAGGCTCTCAATTAAAGGATATTAATTATGGCTCTTTTAAAATGTACCGATTTAACCCTCGGTTACGACGGTAAAGCGGTAGCGGAAAATCTTAATTTTGAATTGAATAACGGCGATTACCTTTGTATAGTCGGGGAAAACGGCTCGGGTAAAAGCACTCTTATGAAAACGCTCCTGAATCTTCAGCCCTGCCTTTCGGGCACCGTTGAAACAGGGGACGGCTTAAAAAGAAACGAGATAGGCTACCTCCCTCAGCAAACGGTTGTTCAGCGTGATTTTCCCGCTTCCGTATGGGAGATAGTAATTTCGGGCTGCATAGGCAGCGGCGGCTTTAAGCCCTTTTATTCAAAAGAGCAGAAGGAAATGGCAAGAAACAATATTGAACGTATGGGCATAACCCATCTTACAAAACGCTGCTACAGGGAGCTTTCGGGCGGTCAGCAGCAGAGGGTACTTCTTGCCCGCGCGCTTTGCGCAACAAAAAAACTGCTCCTTCTTGATGAGCCCGTTTCGGGGCTTGACCCGAAGGTTACTGCGGAGATGTACTCTCTTATCAAGGAACTCAACGATTCGGGAATTAGCGTAATAATGATTTCCCACGATATTTCCGCGGCGGTAAAATACGCCACGCATATTCTCCATATCGGAAACGGCGTTTTCTTCGGAACAAAGGAAGAATACTTAAAAAGCGATAAGGGCTATGCCTTTGTAAGCGGGGAAGGGGGCGCTGAGTAATGGCTTCACTTATTGAAAAGCTGACTGTATATTTTCAGTACCCCTTCGTAAAATATGCGCTTATCGCGGGAATACTTATTGCGCTTTGCTCGTCGCTTCTCGGGGTAACGCTCGTATTAAAGCGCTTCTCGTTTATCGGCGACGGACTCTCTCACGTTGCTTTCGGCGCAATGGCTGTTGCAACCGTTGTAGGTATAAGTAACGATATGCTGCTGATACTTCCCGTTACGGTCCTCTCCGCAATAATAATCCTTGCGGGCGGAAAAAACAGAAAAATCAAGGGCGACGCCGCAATAGCGATGATTAGCGTCGGCTCGCTTGCGATAGGCTATCTGATAATGAACGTCTTTTCAACCTCAGGCAACGTATCGGGCGACGTATGTTCAACACTTTTCGGCTCAACCTCAATTCTTACTCTTACGAAACTTGACGTCTGGCTGTGCGTTATCCTCTCGGTTGTCGTAATAGGAATCTTCGTTCTGTTTTACAATAAGATTTTTGCCGTTACCTTTGATGAGGATTTCGCCAAGGCTACCGGAACGAACGCAGGGGCGTACAATCTGCTTATAGCAATCGTTATAGCGGTTATTATTGTTCTTGCAATGAATCTTGTGGGCTCGCTGCTTATTTCAGCGCTCGTTATTTTCCCTGCGCTTTCTGCAATGCGTATATTTAAAAATTTCAAGGCGGTAACAATCTGCTCTGCGGTTATAAGCGTGGTTTTCACCGCCCTCGGTATACTGATTTCAATTCTTGCCGGAACGCCCGTCGGCTCAACTATAGTAGGAATTGATATTGCAGGATTTATTATCTTTTCGGTTATAGGAGCAATTAAAAAATAGGAGTAAATTATGAAAAAGATTATTGCATTAACTCTCGCTTTTGTTCTCGCGTTTTCTTTTGCTGCGTGCAGCGGCGGAAATAAGGAAAACGCTTCACCCTCAGCGGATACCTCTCAGGCTGCGGGCGGCTCAGACAGCGTTGTAACAACTAAGGCGTCCGATTATAAGAGCTCCGGCAAAAGCTCGGGTAAATCCTTTGAGCCCGTTATTAATTCAAATGAGTACGTACTTTATAATAATATTTTCTATAATAAGCAGGGCGGTGAATATGACGGAAAGCCCGTGATTAAGGAGGGTACCTTCGCAACGCTTTACGATGAATATAGCGGTGTAACGAGATACTACGTCTGGGGCTATTACGATAATACAAAGTGCTGCGACTGGCAGTGGGAAATCAAGCCCGACAGTACGGATAACCTGCCCGATAACGGCTCGTTGGTATCCGTTACGGGCACGTTTGTATCTGACGAAAACGCGCTTGACGGCTACTGGATAATCAATCCTGAAATCAAAACAAAAATGCCCTTCAATGCGCCTGAAGAGGATATAGTTATGTCAACTATGAGCGCTACTCTTGAAAGGGTTGAAGCGTTGAATCTGCTCAATAAAGGGGAAGGCTTAGAGGGTAAAAGTATCATCTGCTACGGCAGAGTGCTTACTCCAAACTCAATCCAGAGCCCGTATTATAATAACGATTACGAAATCCCCGTTGAAACAAAGGACGAAATGCCCGCTATCGGTATGATGGTGCTTGTAAGCGGTACCGTAAAGGGCGGAAAAATAGTAAACGCCAAGGTTGAATTAACTGAAGATTATTAAAAATAAAAGGCTGTCTCTCGCAGACAGCCTTCATATTTATATTTAGTATACTCTTACTGTGATTACCGCTCTGTCTTTTTTCGTTTTCCTCTCCTCTCCGCAGTAGATAAACCTACCGTAGCCCCTTACGGAAACAATATCGTTTTCGCTGAGCGTTTTGCTGCTTTTTGTACACTGAACTGCGTTAATAAAAATCTTGTCCTGAGCAAAAAGCGCGGCGGTGCTTTTTCGTGAGAGCTTATATATTGCTGAGATAACCGCGTCCGTCCTGAGCGAAGGAACGATTATTTCTCTTGCCTCGGGCGGCTGCGTCAGTATTTCGGGTACGTTGTTTACCGTACTGCATTTTACCGTCGTGTGACGAACGGAGCTCAGATTATCGGTAATATAATCGGATATGTTTTTCCTGCAGAAAATATATGCGCTTTTGCCGTCTGTAATTATGTCGCCGAGCGTTTCTCTTGTTATCCCGAGCGCAAGTACTGAGCCTAAATAATCCCTGTGGCTGAGGTTTTCGGCAAAGCGAATTCCCGCGGGCTCAATTAAAACGCAGCTTATCGGAAAATCCGAATTATCAGATATTTCTCCAAAGCCCGCAACGCAGCGCTCCGCTCCCTCGTATCCGCCGTAAAGCGTGTAGCACCCCTCGGGCAGAGCGGTTTTCAGTATGCTTATTTCATTAAGGTTTAAAAAATCCGTAAATTCCCTTGTTCGCCGCAGCTCAGCTCTTTCATAAAGCTCGTTAAAACGGTGTTCAAGTATTGTATTATTTGTCATAAATCCCGTATACCTTCAGCGTGTTTTTCTCAACTGTAAATTTAATCTCGTACTCCGCAAAGCTGAAGCCGTAGCTTCTGCCGTTTTCGTTATGGTAAGCGGGGCGCGGGTCGTTTTCAAGGACGGTAATCAGCGTTTTCATTTTATCCTTCGGAATTTTGTTTTGCGTGCCGTTGCAGAATTCAACTTCAAGCAGCGGAAACTCCCTCTTGTCCGCAAAGCCGGAAACCGCGTCCTCGTGGCAATCGCTGTACTTTATATATGGCTTTATATCGTAAATCGGCGTTCCGCTTATTAAATCCGCTCCGCGTACTGTAAGCGAGAGAACTCCGTTTTTGAATTCGCTTTTTATCAGCTCAACGCTTGAGAGTCCGAGGTTGTTCGGGCGGAAAGGGGAGCGCGTTGCGAATACGCCCATTCTCGTGTTGCCTCCGAGTCTCGGCGGTCTTACGGTCAGCGAGTGGTTATCCCGTACGTTTTCGCTGAAGCCCCAAATCAGCCATAAATGCGAAAAGTCCTCAATACCTCTTACGGCGTTTTCATCGCAGTACTGCTTTTCAAATATTATTTCGGATTCAATTTCGGCTATTCCGCTCTGGCGCGGTACGGCAAACTTACTTGTAAAGTCATTTTTTATATATGCAATCGGCTTTATTTCCATACTTTTGCTCCCGTAAATGCTGATTTTTTATTATATTATAGCATATATTTTACAAATTTTGAAAAAAATGTTGAATTTATTAAAGAATTAATGTATTATATATAGGTAAAGGTGCATTGCGCCTATTTTAGAAACCTTGTAAGGAGTAATAAATATGGCTAAGGTAAAAGCTAAAACAGGTCTTTCAAAGCTAAACAGAATTTTATTCTTCGTTTTCGTAGGTCTTTTGATTGCAACAATTGTTATTATCATCGTTTCCAAGCCGAAGGTTGCGCAGAAGGCTGAGGGTACTGCTGAAGCCGGTGCTGCTGCGACTGATGAAATCAAGATTGAGGAATTCAAAGCAGGTACGTACGGCGGAAAAGATTTCCAGAGCGTTGAGGATGTAGTTAAGTACTATGTTGAGGTATTTGATTATAATAAGACTTTGACCGCGCCTTATAAAGAGAACGGCGAAAGCAAAACTTATTATAAGCTTCTCGGCGACGAGAGCCTGACCATTGAAAATCTTCTTATTGAAGGTCAGGAAAACGCTATGATTAATAAGCTCGTTCCCGGAATTCTTGACGGTATATTCAAGGGCAACGTTAAAGGTCTTCCGCCTTCAGATAACCGTGACCCGAATCTTGATACAAGAGATGACGGTAAAATTGATGAAAGACATTCTCATCTTACTGCTGACGACGTTCTTGCTTGCAACGTTAAGGATAACGGCGACGGAACTATCTCTATCTCAATTCAGCCTAAGGCACAGATTCTCTCTATGCCCGACGCTGACCCGCAGGGACGTTTCTTCAACGTACTCGGTGATATTTCAAGCACCGTTAATTCAATCTCCGTTCTTTCCTTCTCGGAGGGTACAATTGATGAAAACTTCGTTGTAAACTATGCGGGCGGTGTTGGTACAATCAAGGTTGACACCAAGACTAACGAGGTTGTTGAAGCTGATTACGAAATGGACGTACACATTGACGTTAAGCACGCTAACGTAACCGTTATCAAGGATAAGAATGCTTCTCTTGATATTATCTATAAGAACCATTTCCCTGCAAGCGACCAGTATCTTAAGGATATGAAGGGAATAACAAGATAAGAATATTCAGCTAAGGGGTGCTGTTGCACCCCTTTCTTTTTGTATGTTTATGGAAAAGTTTTTTAAAAAAACGCTCGGCTTATGGCTGACCGCAGGGCTGTGCTGCTTTCTCTGGGGCTCCGCCTTTCCCGCGATAAAAACGGGGTACAGACTGCTGAATATCAGCTCCTCGGATACCGCGTCAATTATTCTTTTTGCGGGAATACGCTTTACCCTTGCGGGAATACTTACCGTAGTGATTTTCAGTTTAATAAATAAAAGAATACTTTTGCCTTCTAAAAGCTCGGTTAAAAAAATCGGAGTTCTGTCGCTGTTTCAGACGGTTTTACAGTACGTTTTCTTCTACCTCGGCTTAGCTTTTACAACCGGTGCAAGAGGCTCTGTAATAGGCGCTTCGGGTATGTTTTTTGCGCTTCTTATTTCTTCGCTGGTTTTCAGGCTTGAAAAGCTGAGGCTGAACAAAATAATCGGCTCGCTTATAGGCTTTGCGGGCGTTATGCTTATCAGCCTTGACGCTTTTGAAAACAGCGGCGGCGGTTTTAAGGGTGAGTTTTTTGTTCTCCTCTCAAGCCTTGCCTACGCGTTTTCCTCCGTGTTTATGAGCATTTATTCAAAGGATGACAACCCCGCAATGCTTTCGGGCTATCAGTTTATTCTCGGCGGAGCGGTAATGAGTGCGTTTGCTTTTGCCTTCGGCGGAAGGCTCAGCGGTTTTACTGCGGCGTCCGTTTTGCTCATTATTTATATGGCGCTTCTTTCGGCAGTTGCATATTCGCTCTGGAGCATTCTGCTTAAGTATAACGAAGTGTCGCGCGTTGCCGTCTGCTCGGTAATGACTCCCGTTTTCGGCTTCTTTCTCTCAGCCCTTGCTGAAAAGAACGGCAGCAGTATAAGCTTATTAAGCCTTGCGGCATTAATTCTCGCAGCTTCGGGAATATTTATAGTAAATTATAAAAGGCATGAATAATAATTTATGAGGTGATATTATGTTTAAAGAAACAGAATTAACAGAAATTAAGGAAAACGCCGTTGACCTTATTAAAAATCAGTGGGGGCTCGTTACTGCAGGTAATGAAAACGCTCTCAACACAATGACCGTTTCCTGGGGCGCTCTCGGCGAACTCTGGGGCAAGGATATGGTAACCGTTTATATCCGTCCTCAGCGCTATACAAAGGAGTTTCTTGACAGGGAGGATTATTTTACTCTCTCCGTTTATCCCGACGAGCTTAAAAGTATTCACGGCGTATGCGGCTCTGAGAGCGGACGCGATACCGATAAGGTTAAAAAATGCGGCCTCACTCCCGTTTTCAGTGAAAACGCTCCGTATTTTGAGGAGGCTAAGCTTGTAATAGTATGTAAAAAGGCTGCCGTTTCTAAATTCGAGCCGGAGCAGTTTGTCGATAAAGAAAAAATTGACGCTTGGTATTCAGATAACGATTTCCATTATATTTATTACGGTGAGGTTGAAAAGGTATTAGTTAAGGAATAATACTAATGTAAAAAAACTATTGATTTTAATATTATAATATAGTATAATATTTGCGAAAAGAGTGCTATTGCGCCTTTTATGTAGCGTATGGGCCCTGTGCGACGGGATGCTACGAACCTTGTCAGGCGGGGAACCGAGCAGCAATAAGTGGATTATTCTGTGTGCCTCAGACAAGTCTGTACGTTACATAAAGGGCGTAATTGCACTTTTTAATTGAGCGAAGGGAGTGTTAATATGTATCAGGTATTATACCGTAAATACCGTCCTAAGGTTTTCAGCGACGTTTACGGTCAGGACCACGTTACCTCCACGCTGAGAAATGAGATTAAAAACGGGCGTGTTTCCCACGCATATCTTTTTACGGGCTCAAGAGGAACGGGTAAAACGACCTGTGCAAAAATCCTTGCCAAAGCAGTAAACTGCGAAAATAATCAGGATGGTGAGCCCTGTAACGAGTGCGAGGTTTGCCGTGGAATTGAAAGCGGCGATATTTTTGACGTAGTTGAAATCGACGCTGCCTCAAACAACGGCGTTGATAATATTCGCGATTTGCGCGAGGAGGCTAACTATACCCCTTCAAGAGGTAAGTACCGCGTTTATATTATTGACGAGGTTCATATGCTCTCAACGGGTGCCTTCAACGCTCTTCTCAAAACTCTTGAGGAGCCGCCTGCCCACGTTATCTTTATTCTCGCAACGACTGAGGTTCATAAGCTCCCCGCAACGATTCTTTCCCGCTGTCAGCGCTTTGATTTTAAGCGTATTCAGCCCGAAACTATGTCTAAAAGGCTTATGCAGGTTGCCTCTCTTGAAGGCATTACGCTTGATGACGATGCCGCGATTCTTATAGCGAGGATTGCGGACGGAGCCCTGCGCGACGGTCTTTCAATCCTTGACCAGTGTGCAAGCCGAAGCAAAGAGGTAAACTCCGCCCTTGTAAGCGAGGTTGCGGGGCTTGCGGGACGGGAGGCTATGTTCAGTCTTTCCGATTGCATTGCAAAAAAGGATTCAAGCGCTGCTATATCCCTTATCAGCGAGCTTTATCAGAACAGCTTTGATATGGAGCGCCTGTGCAGTGAAATGATTAATCATTTCAGAAACCTGCTTGTTATAAAAACGACTAAAAACAGCCGTCCGCTCATAATCTGTACGGACGATGAGTATAATATTCTCGCTTCCGCAGCTTCAGCCTTTACCCTTGAAGCGATTATCAACGCCCTTGATTTGTTCCAGAATACGCTCGTAACAATCAAGAGCGGGGCTACGGCGAGAATTGAAATGGAAATGGCGCTTGTAAGACTTTGCGAGCCTAAGCTTGACAGCGGAATCAACTCAATTCTTGACAGGGTATCCGCCGTTGAACGCGCAGTCAGAAACGGCGTTTTTGCAGCTCCCGTTAAGGCGCAAGCTCCTGAAACCGAAGCAAAGCCAATGCCCGAGGAGAAACCCGAGCCGGAAAAGAAAAATCCCTTTGAGGATATAATAAAAAAAGAGAGTAAACCCGAGCCTCAGCCTGAACCTCAGCCTGAGCCGTCTTTCGAAGCGGATGAAACGCCTCTGCCTCCTCCCGTTGAGGAAGCGCCTTTGCCTCCGGTTGACGAAGCGCCCGTTCAGCCTCCTGTAAGCGAGCCGCCTGCAGCGGAAAAAACGCAGACGGAGGAACAGAAGAGCGAAGCTGTAGAATTTCCTCAGTGGGGCGAATTTATGGATGAAATCCGTAAGAGTGAAATTACCCTTTACAGTATTTTCGTCGGCGCAAAGGGCTATACAAGGGGAGATATCTTTCTTATTGACAGCCCGAATTCATCAATCGGTGATTTTATCAAAAAGAACAATTATTCAAAGAATATAAAAATCGCGCTCTATAATATAACGGGTAAAAAGTATAAAATCGGTATTTATAAGCGTGAGCAGAGCAGTGATAACGAAAAACGCGACGCGCTTGACGATTTAATTCTTCGCGCGCAGAGAAAAACAAACGTAGAGATTAAATAAAGGAGTATATCAATGAAAGCAAGATTACCTAAAGGAATGGGCGGCGGACCGCAGAATATGCAGTCAATGATTAAGCAGGCTCAGAAAATGCAGGAACAGATTGAAGCAAAAAAGGAAGAGCTTGAGGCTAAGGAATACGTAGTTTCCTCGGGCGGCGGTATGGTTGAGGTAACCGTAACCGGTAAGCACGAGGTTAAGGCTATCGGCATTAATCCCGAAGTTGTAGACCCCGAGGACGTTGAAATGCTTGAGGATATGCTCGTTGCCGCTCTCAATGAGGCTGCCCGTCAGATTGAGGAGGAGCAGGAGAGAGAAATGGATAACGCAACGGGCGGTCTTAATATCCCCGGACTTTAATATTCAGATTTATTGAGGTATAAGTAATGGCATATAATTTAGCGCCGCTTCAGAATTTAATAGAGCATTTTGAGCGTATGCAGGGCATAGGTCATAAAACCGCTCAGCGTATGGCGTTTTATATTCTCGGGCTCACCGAGGACGAGGCTAAGGATTTTGCCTCTGCTATTACAGACGCTCACACAAAGATTAAGCAGTGTAAAGTATGCTGCGATTTGGCTGATGATGAGCTCTGTCCCATATGTAAGGACGAAAAAAGGGACAGAAGCGTTATCTGCGTCGTTGAGGACCCGAGAGACGTTTACGCTATTGAGCGAACCCACGAATATAAAGGCGTTTACCACGTTCTCCACGGTGCAATTTCACCAATGGATAATATCGGTCCCGATAATATCCGCATTAAAGAGCTTATAGCAAGGCTTGGCGACGGAGTTTGCCAGGAGGTAATTATGGCAACCAATCCAACCGTTGAGGGCGAGGCAACCGCAATGTACATTTCGCGCCTGCTAAAGCCAATGGGCATTACCGTATCGCGCCTTGCATACGGCGTTCCCGTCGGCGCTGACCTTGAGTATGCCGATGAGGTTACGCTTTCAAGGGCGCTTGAGGGAAGGTCGCTTATATAAAGCATTAAAGACGAAAGGAGCTGATAGGCTTGGCTGATGAGATACAGACAATTGCAAGAAACAAAAAAGCCTATCACGACTATTTTGT
>DFGL01000052.1 GCA_002371215.1 Ruminococcaceae bacterium UBA3751
CCGCCGAGGAAGTAGCAGCCGCCTGCTACAACGATAGCGAAGAAGGTAGAGATAATTGTTCCCTTTTTGATATCGCTCTCGGACTTAATAGCGTAGAATTTCTGTACCATCTGAGGAAGCCCCCACGTACCGAGAGAGGTAAGAATAACAACGAACATAAGACCGAGCGGGTCAGGACCGAAGAAGGAATTGAATATGCCGGGAGTTGAAGAAACTTTCTCATCAACAATTTGTGCAAGCCCGTCAAGCGAGCCGATAAAACCGCCGTTGATTTTGAGAACTGCCACAATTACAACAACTATACCGAAAAGCATAATAATTCCCTGAATAAAGTCATTAATAGCCGTTGCCATATATCCGCCTGCAATAACGTAAATTGCAGTTAAGATACTCATAATAAGAATACATACGCTGTAATCTATATTGAACGCCATACCGAAAAGGCGGGAAAGTCCGTTATAAAGCGAGGCTGTATACGGGATAAGGAAGATAAACACGATTACGGAAGCCGCGATTTTAAGCCCCTTGCTCTGATATCTTTCGCCGAAGAACTGAGGCATCGTTGCGCTGTCGAGATGCTGAGTCATTATTCGCGTCCTTCTTCCGAGGATTACCCATGCGAGCAGCGAGCCGATAACCGCGTTGCCTATACCTATCCAGGTTGAGGCGATACCGAATTTCCAGCCGAACTGACCCGCATAGCCTACGAAAATAACCGCAGAGAAATACGAGGTACCGTACGCAAAGGCAGTGAGCCACGGTCCAACCGAGCGACCGCCGAGAACGAAGCCCTTAACGTCCGTTGTATGCTTACGGGAATAGAATCCGACGCCTATCATAACGCCGAAAAACAGAATAAGCATAATAGTTTTAGTAACCATTGCAATATCCATTATATTGCCCTCCTCACTTTAGCGCTTTAAACTTTAACGCTTTAAAGTTTTTATGTGTTACAGTATACCGAATTTTTTCCTTTTTGTCAATAGATAAAATAAAAAAAGTACAAGGGGCACCCTATACCTATTTACATATGGTACCCCTTGTACTGATTTATTATATATATTTCAACACGTCAATTATATCCTCAATAACGGGAACGTCCTCTCTGAGGTCAACGTCCTTGAACCAACCGAAATTCATACGGATTGCTTTCATTCCTGCATCGAGCGCTCCCTGAATATCGTTAACAGGATGGTCGCCGACATAAACGCATTCATCGCAGCTGAGATTTATCTTTTCAGCAGCTATTCTGAAAAGCTCAGGGTCAGGCTTATGCACGCCGTAATCTCCACTGACGACAAGAACGTCAACATACGGCATCAGCCCGCTTGTTTTCATTTTATGATTCTGAAGAACGGAGGGGCCGTTAGTGATAACGCCGATAATGTATCCCCTTTTCTTCAGCTCCTTAAGAAGCGGCTCGGAATTCGGGAATATCACGTTGCAGTCGCCGAAGGTATAATCATAGTGGTGGGCGAGCTCCTCGGCGGGCGGAGCGTCCTTCCAGTTCCACATATCAATAAGCTCGCTGTACCACTTAACGCGGTCAACGTAGCCGCCCTTACCCGTAACGCGCATATCCTCTTTTCTTTTTTCAAGCTCTTCCCCTTCAATTTTCGGAAGATAGAGCTTAAAGAAGTTATCCATATAATGCTCAAACGCCAGAGTTCTGTCCTGAAGCGTTTCGTCAAAATCAAATAATACTGCTTTTATCATAAATAAGCTGTGCCTTTAATTCATCAAGCGATGAAAAGGTCTTTTCCTCTCTCAAGTAGTTAACGAGCTCAATTCTTACGGTTTTTCCGTATAGCTCTGCGCTGTAATCAAAAATATGAGTTTCGGCAAGCGGGGTTTCAAGCCTGAAGCTCGGACGGAGTCCGATATTGGTAAACGCCTTGTATACTTTTCCGTCCACCTCAGCCCTGCTTTCATAAACGCCGAATTTTACGGGGGTAAGGCACTCGGGTATACGCTGATTAGCGGTTGGAAATCCTATTGTTCTTCCCCGCTTATCGCCGCTTATAACCTCGCTTTCAAAGGTGAAATTATAACCGAGCATATCGTTAGCCTTTTTAATCTCCCCAATCGCAAGAAGATTGCGGATACGGCTTGAGCTTATCGGCTCGCCGTCGTAATCAAGATGCTCGAGAATACGAACCCAGACGTCCTTCTTTTCAAGGTATTCCCTGAGCTTCATTGCATTCCACATTGCGTTTTTGCCAAAGCGGAAATTGTAACCGCAGAGAACTATTCCCGCGCCGTATTCACCAATCAGCACGTTGTTTACAAAGTCCTCAGCGTTCATATTTTTTATATCGTCAAACACGGCAAAGACCGCGTTAGGATAACGCTTTTCAAAAATGCTTTTCTGCAAAAGAGAAAACTTGTTATTAACGCAGTATATCGTTGCATTTTCTGCACCCGTGACTACAACCTTATGCGCTAAATGCATTCCGTCAAAGTCGCCGAGCGCTATTGCTTTTCTTTTTATCATATCAATCCTGTGTAGGCAGCAGCTTAAGTATTTTCAACTGCTCGCCGTCGCTTTTTCCAAGCCCTAAAAATTTTCCCTCAGGGGAATAAACGCAAAGCGGTATATCCGCTTTAGGAGTTTTTCTCAGACGGTTTAAATCAAGCGCTCCGCCGTTAGAAAACCTTTTTGCCTGAGCGGGACTGACCTTAACCCTTTCATAGTTCTTAAACACCGTATCGAGGCTGATAACCAAATCCTCAAATCCCTCTGAATTATCCTTACGGCGCTGAAGCTCGTCAAGCGTAACGCAGTTATCAAGTGTAAAGCCCGCTGCTTCTGTCCGGCAAAGTTTTGTCATAACCGCCCCGCAGCCGAGTTTTCTGCCGATATCATCAATAAGCGAACGGATATAAGTACCCTTTGAGCAGGTAACGTCAATAGTATAAACTCCGTTTGCTTCGCCGATGAGTTCAAGGCGTTTAATCTCAACCTCGCACGCTTCTCTTTCAACCTCTTTGCCCTGCCTTGCAAGCTCATAAAGCCTTACTCCGTCAACGCTCTTTGCGCTGAACATAGGTGGCAACTGCATTATTTTCCCGCGAAATTCAGGGAGCGCAGCTTCAATATCAGAGAGGGTACAGTTAACCTCGTATTCAGCGGTAACCTCTCCGGTAATATCAAGCGTATCGGTTGTTTTGCCGAGGATGAATTCCGCTCGGTAGGCTTTATCGCTATCGGGCAGAAAGTCAAGAAACCTCGTTGCGCTGCCGAGCATAACGGGAAGAACTCCCGTTGCCATAGGGTCAAGCGTTCCGGTATGCCCTGCCTTTTTTACCTTCGTAATTCCGCGGAGCTTATTCACTGCGCCGAACGAGGTAATTCCCTCAGGCTTATTAACACAAATAATTCCGGTCATATCAACTTAACAGCCTGAGGCTTTCTTCAACAAGCAGCCTTTTTGCTTCCTCTACCCCGCAGCTGAATTTACAGGCCGCCGCCTGCTTATGTCCGCCGCCGTCAAACGCTGCGGCGAGCTTTGAAGCGTCGACGCTCTCGTACGTTCTGACGGAGCATTTACAGGTTCCGTCCTCTTTTTCGCGCAGAGTAAGCCCAATTTCCACACCCTCAATCTGGCGTGTAAGCGGGGGAATAGCCTCTGTTTCGTCCTCGGAGGTACCCGTTTTGGCGTACATATCCTGCGTTATTGTAATAAGGCAGATTCTGTCGTTTCCGAAAAATTCCATACTCTCGATAGCAAGGCGCTCCAACGCTGCATAGCTCCACGTTTTGGTTTCAAACATAACGCGGTTAATTCTTCCGTTTTCTGCGCCGAGGTCAATAAGCTCGGCTGCAGCGCGGTAAGTGTTGGAGGTTGTGCTTGCATAACGGAAGCAGCCCGTATCGGTTGTAAGCCCTGTATAAAGACAGTCCGCTATATGCTTATCTATCTTTACTCTCAGCGCCTTAATTACCTTAAGCACGGTTTCAGCCGCTGCAGCGGCGTCCGCATTCAAGAGCAAATACTCCGAATAACAGGCATTTGTACCGTGATGGTCAATGCAGAGGTCAATTTTCCCCGCGTACTTTTCTTCAAGCGCGCCGAGAAGACTTTCTGTTGCAACGTCAACGGATACTATAAACTTCTCCTCAAACTCGGGCATATCAATGTCTTTATAAAGGTAATCGTACTTTTTCTGAATTTCATCAGCACAGATTGCCCTTGCTCTTTTGCCCATTTTTAAAAGTGCGCGGCAAAGCCCGAACCCGCAACCGAGAGTGTCTCCGTCAGGGTGGGCGTGCATAAGAATCAGGATATCATCCTGCTCCTTAAGTATTTTTGCGCATTTTTCAACGTTAATTTTCATCATTTTCCGTTTCCTCTGAAATCTCATCTGAAATATGAATTGATTTCAATTTATCAAAAAGTTCAAACCCTTTTTCAATAGAATCATCAGCTATAAATTTAAGCTCAGGTACCTTGCGAAGACGGAGCGACGAGCCGAGACGGCGACGGATAAACCCGCTTGCCGCCTTAAGACCTTTTACGCTTTCCTTTGCGGTTTCAATACCGCTTACATCGCTTACGTATACCTTGCAATAGCTTAAATCGCTGCTTACATCGACCTTAACAATTGTAAGCATTTCGCTGACGCGCGGGTCCTTCACCTCGCGCAGAATGAGGACGAGCTCACGCTTTATATCCTCAGTAATTCTGTCTATTCTGTAACCAGCCATTTAATCATCCTTAAACTTAAATTAATCTCTGTATTCCTCTACGATGTAGCTTTCAAAAATATCGCCCTGGCGGATATCCTCAAAATCTACAAGAGAGATACCGCACTCATAACCTGAGGAAACCTCTTTTACGTCGTCCTTAAATCTCTTAAGGCCGGCGATTTCAACATCGGCAATCTGCTTGCCGTCGCGCATAACGCGTACCTTACCGTCGCGCTTGATGTTACCGCTTGTAACAACACAGCCCGCAATTGTACCCGCTGAGGAAATCTTATAAACCTCGCGTACCTCTGCCTCGCCCGTGTCAACGTTGCGGTACTTCGGCGCGCGCATTCCGCGCATTGCGTTTTCAATATCCTCAATCGCGTCGTAAATAATATTGTAAGTCTTGATTTCTATGCCGTCGCGCTCTGCACTTTCTTTAGCAACGCCGTCAACGCTTGTATTAAAGCCTACTATAATTGCATTCGAAGCGTTAGCAAGCATAACGTCGCTCTC
>DFGL01000043.1 GCA_002371215.1 Ruminococcaceae bacterium UBA3751
ATTTTAGAGCTAACATTCTTTATGATGGACGCCCCTTATGAGACAGTCTTTAATTATTGATTATCTTTAGTAATGCTTTCAATGAATTCCTCAACCTTTACGCGATCCCTTGAATTGAGCATTCTCAGCTTCATAACGGTCATCTTTTCTTCAGCGGAAAGCTCATTCAAGTATTTATCGCCGTATACTTTGTCAGCGTCTGCCTGTTGAACAGCTACCTTGGAATTAATATTCTCATTTTCGTTTTTCATCAGAAAATCAACGCTTACGTCATAAAGTCTTGAGAGTGCAATGAGCTTGTCAGGCTTCGGCGAGCTTACGGTTCGGGTATCCTCCCACGTTCTGTAAGTGTTTTCCTTTATTCCCAGTGCGTTAGCAACCTCGCGCATTTTAAGCCCGTTTACCTCTCTTAAAAGGGAAATATTCTTCTTAATGTTGTTTCTGACTTCTGCAATGTCAATTGCCATTTTGCTAAACCACCTTTCAACGATTTCCAATACTAACTTTATTTCATAATACATCATTTAACGAAAAAATTCAACACAAAAAATCACATTTTATTATGAAATTTGACAATATTTTTAAGTAATGCTATTATTAATATATAAAATAAACAGGAGTTTTAACTTATGAAACGGTTTATTTCTCTTTTCATTTCAGCTTTAATGATAACCTGTTCTCTTTCCGGTTGTCTTACAGCGAGCGCTGCCAATTACGCCGAGTCCCTCAGAAGCTCTGGCTTTTCGGAAAGCTATATCGATTCGCTTGTTGAGCTTCATTCAAAGTATCCTAACTGGGAGTTCAGGGTTTTTAAAACTGGGCTTGACTGGTCAACAGCCGTAGCCGGTGAACGCTCACAGCATAAAAATCAGATTATTGAAAAATCCTCCTCTTATGGGGACAGATACTATTGCAACTGTTCAAAATGTAAGGTAAACGGCAAGTATGTTTATCAGTACAGCGGATGTTATTCCGCTTCGCAGTGGGCTGTCGAATATTTTATGGACCCGAGAAACTGGCTTGATGAGCAACATATTTTTCAGTTCCATTCAAACGAG
Organism: Ruminococcaceae bacterium UBA3751; assembly: GCA_002371215.1. Taxonomy (GTDB): domain Bacteria; phylum Bacillota; class Clostridia; order Oscillospirales; family Acutalibacteraceae; genus Eubacterium_R. The sequence goes on from DFGL01000043.1 coordinate 1,059, forward strand.
TATTCAAATAGTGAAACTCAGGCAGGCGTTGAAGCTATTTTAAAGCCTACCTGGATGCACAACGCGAATATAACCTATAAAAATACTAACGGCTCTACCGTAACGTATAAAACTAAAAGCGGGGGAACGCTTAAGTATTCAAAATCTATCCTTCTTGCTGCTCAGAACAGCGGGCTCAGCGCTTATTATATAGCTTCCCGTATCGTTAAAGAGGTAGGAAGTACAAAGCCGAGCGCAACGGGCGTATGCGGAACGAAGCTTCCTTTTACCGGAATGTATAATTATTATAGTATAGGAGCAACGAGCGGCGGTACAAGCGGTCTTGAATTTGCTTCCGGATACCTCCGTACAGAGACGAAAACAACCCTCTTTTCCTCGTATGATTCAAAGAAAAAGCAGGGAAGCGGTACAAAAACCACGCTTGCTGCAAAGCAGTATATGAGCTATATAGGAACCTATGGCGATTACTATAAGGTTCGCCTTTATTCACAGAGCGGATATACTTCGGGTGCGGTTGGCTACGTGCTTAAATCCGCGCTTCGTACCAAGTATTTCAATTACGGCAGACCGTGGACTAATCCGCATAAGTCAATATCGGGAGGCGCAAAATATATTGCCAACTCATATCTTGAGTATCAGAATACGGGTTACCTTGAAAAGTTCAACGTAAACAGCGCGTCGGGTATGCTTCATTCCCACGAATATATGCAAAATGTCGACGCCGTTTCTATTGAAGCGGTAAGCGCATATAAAGCATATAAGGAAGCGGGGCTTCTTAATTCGAAGCACACCTTCTATATCCCCGTATTTAACAATATGCCCGGCGATACCTCGGGAGGAGGTGCAACACAAAGTCAGCAAAATTCCTCAGTACCTGCAAATCTTAAGCTTACTTTCAGAACGACGGAGTCAATAAGGATAAAATGGAACGCCGTTTCGGGGGCTTCAAAATATTACGTTTTCGTTAAAAATCTTACTGCGGGAAATACCTTCGGCAAAACTGTTACTACTCCTTATGCAAGAGTGAACGGACTTACGGCGGGGAATAAATACCGCTTTACTGTCAGAGCGTATAAAAACGGTAAATGGAGCGAATACTCTAAGACTGTTACTATTAAAGCTATACCGATGAAGGTTAAGTATAAGGTTGCCAAGGCGAAAAACGGCAGAAAGATTTACACCTCCTGGAAAAAGGTAAAGGGTGTTGACGGCTACCTGATTTCTTACGCAAGAGATATTAAATTCAAGAATAAGGTTGCCCAGAAAAGAGTTAATTCAAAAACCTTTGATTACACCGGTAAAAACTTCACTAAGGGCGTAACCTATTACGTAAGAATAAGAGCCTATAAAAAATCAGGCAAAAAAACTTATTACGGTAAATGGAGCGCCGTCAGAGCAGTAAAATGCAGATAATATTAAAGCTGCCGCATAAGCGGCAGCTCTTTTTATCGGCACAAAACGCTGATATATACCGGGTTTTGACAGCGGTGAGAAGTCGGTTTTTATTCACCTATGTAAGCACTGTTTGCGGTGCATATAAGACTGTATTTACCGAATCGGTAATAGCGCTTTATATCTTTAATTCCGCTGTTTACGTCGCTTACAATGAAATCGCTTCTGCTTATTGCTCTTACTCTGTCAGCGCAGCAAACGTAAACGTTTTCACTGTCCGAGCTGACAAAGCGCGGTGAGGCGAAGGTATCGTTTTCCGTTGAGCCGATGCGCAAATCAAGGTTGAGCTTCGTTCCGTCAAGCAGGTAACGTATAACGCAGTCCTCCTCGGCGCAGCAGCACCATATGTGATTACCGTCCGAAGCAAGGGAGGTAACGGTTTTATCCTTATAGGTCATGGTTTTTGACCAGAGCATCGTACCCTCTCTGTCAAAAAGAGCGCTTTGCCCGTTTGAGAATATAATGAATACGCTCTTATCGGGGAAAATAACCGCTTCGCAATCGGCAAAGTTGGCAATGCTTTCGCTGATTTTAGTAAACGCAGAATTGCCGAATTTCCTTATAAGGTATGCGTTTTTTGTAACAACCTCTTTTTCCATGGTCTCAAGGTTGAGAATAAAATAGTTGGTTTTGTATCCTCCTTCAATACGGGGGATTTTTTCAACTAAAATAATTTTGTCGTCAGTAAATTTAACTACGTCTATTATCTCTCTTTTGCTGACCTGAGTCACTTCTGTCCCTCCTCGTTATTGGAAAGGTAGCTGAGAGCCATAAGGCTGTCGGTAAGGTGTACGCTTTCAACAAGAACCTCGGGGTGAGCGAGAGCTATATCGTAGTTTGAAAAGTTCCAGAAGCTCTTTATACCGAGCCTGCAAAGTAAATCCGTAAGCTCTTTCATATCGCCTGCGGGAATACAGATAACGGCGCAGGTAGGGGAGTTATCAATACAGAAATTTTCAATATAATCAATATGGCGAACGGGAATCTGATGAATCATTTTTCCGCTCATCGCCTCGTTTTTATCAAAAATCCCTATAAGCTTAAAGCCGCTTTGCCTCTGAAATATCTTGTTGGCAACAGCCTTGCCGAGATTTCCCGCGCCGATAAGAATAGCCTTTTGTTCTTTGTTCACACAGAGTATTTCGCCTATTTTTGCGTGAAGCTCGGGAACGTTATAGCCGTATCCCTGCTGACCGAAACCGCCGAAGCAGTTAAAATCGTGGCGTATCTGGGAGGCCGTAAGACCCATTCTGTCCGAGAGTTCGCTGGAGCTTATGCGTGAAATTCCGTTGTTTTTAAGGTTTTCAAGAAATCTGTAATATCTCGGAAGCCTTTTGATAACGGAGATTGAAATACTGCTTTTATTCATAATTCATCACCGATTATTTAAGCTTTGTAATTGTTTCCATAACGTAGTCGCCGAATTCCTCACAGGTGCAGCCTGTATCGCGGCCTGTAATGGTGAGCTTCTTTTCGTCAAACATACAGATGTCAAGCGCCTTCTCAAGTGCGTCTGCCTCTTTCTGATAGCCGATGTGAGAGAGGAGCATAACCGTTGCTCTGAGCATTGAGCAGGGGTCTGCATACTTGCCTCTGCCCTCGTTAATCATACGCGGAGCAGAGCCGTGAATAGCCTCAAACATAGCGTACTTCTTGCCTATGTTAGCGCTTCCTGCAGTACCGACTCCGCCCTGGAATTCAGCAGCCTCGTCAGTGATAATATCGCCGTAAAGGTTCGGAAGAACGAATACCTTGAAGTCCTTTCTTCTTGCAGGGTCAATCAGTTTAGCAGTTGTAATATCAACAAACCATTCGTCGGTAACGATATCGGGATATTCCTCGCCAACCTTCTTAGCGATGTTGAGGAATTTACCGTCCGTCGTCTTGATGATGTTTGCCTTTGTGATAATTGAAACCTTGCCCTTGTTGTTCTTCTGAGCGTAATCGTAAGCAAGGCGGGCGATTCTCTCGCAGCCCTCCTCGGTTGCAACGGTAAAGTCAACGGCGAGGTCGTCTGTAATGTTAACGCCGTGAGAGCCTACCGCGTAGCCGCCCTCCGTGTTCTCACGGAAGAAGGTCCAGTCAATGCCCTCCTCGGGAACTTTAACGGGACGAACGTTAGCAAAAAGGTCAAGAGCCTTTCTCATTGCAACGTTTGCGCTTTCAATGTTCGGGAGACCGTCGCCCTGATGAGGAGTAGTTGTCGGGCCCTTAAGGATAACGTGGCAAGCCTTGAGCTCCTCAAGTACGTCGTCAGGAATAGCCTGAAGATGAGCAGCGCGGTTTTCAATAGTAAGGCCGTCAATTACCTTGAATTCTATCTTGCCCTTTTCAACCTCGTCCTTGAGCAGGAATTCAATAACTCTCATACTCTCTTTGGTGATAATCGGGCCGATACCGTCGCCGCCGCAGATACCGATAATTATTTTATCAAGGTTCTGATAATCAACGAAGTCCTTTGTTTCCTTAATGGTTTTAGCTCTCGTAAGCTGTGCTTCCATAAGCTCTCTGAACTTAACGACAGCCTCTTCAATAGCCTTGTTTTCTGTTTCTGTCATTTATTTGTCCTCCGATAATTATTTGTTCATTTCTCTTGTGTAATCAAGCAGACCGCCGCAGAGAAGCATTGCTCTCTGGCGCTCTGAAAGGTGGGATGAGTCAAGCTCGTATTCCTCGCCCTTTGTTATATTCTTAAGAACAACCTTTGTGTTATTCTTAATCGCTTCTCTTATGCCGTCAAGCGCGAGCTCGTCAAGCTGGTCAATTCTGTCGTAATCGCCTTCGTTTACAAAGGTGAAGGGTAGAATTCCCGCGTTAACAAGGTTTGCAACGTGAATTCTTGCAAAGCTCTTCGTGATTACAGCCTTAACTCCGAGATAAAGCGGAACAAGCGCCGCATGCTCTCTTGAGCTGCCCTGTCCGTAGTTTGCGCCGCCGATTACAATGCCCTTGCCTTCAGCCTTCATTCTCTCAGGGAAGGTTTCATCGCATACGCCGAAGCAGTACTGTGAAAGGTGAGGAATGTTTGAACGGTAGGGGAGAATCTTAGCGCCTGCGGGCATAATGTGGTCGGTTGTGATGTTATCGCCAACCTTGAGCATAGCCTTAGCGTGAATATCCTCGGGGAGCGGTTCCGTTTTTGGGAATGGTTTGATGTTCGGTCCTCTGAGTACCTCAACGTCCTTTGCCTCCTCAGGAGTTGCGGGAGCTTCAATCATATTGTCGTTAACTATAAAGTGCTCCGGCATTGTAACCTTTGGAGCTTCGCCGAGCTCTCTCGGGTCCGTAAGATAACCCGTAAGTGCTGAAGCGGCTGCAACCTCGGGTGAAACGAGATAAATCTTGCCGTCCTTCGTTCCGCTTCTGCCCTCAAAGTTTCTGTTAAACGTTCTGAGAGAAACGCCGCCGCTGTTCGGGCTCTGTCCCATTCCGATACACGGACCGCAAGCGCTTTCAAGAATTCTTGCGCCTGCGTTAATCATATCGGAAAGCGCGCCGTTAAGAGCGAGCATATTGAGTACCTGCTTAGAGCCGGGAGCAATACAGAGAGATACGCTCGGGCAGACCGTCTTGCCTTTAAGAATAGCCGCAACCTTCATCATATCGGTGTATGATGAGTTTGTGCAGGAGCCGATAGCAACCTGGTCAACCTTGAGTTTACCGATTTCATCTGTAGTTTTAACGTTGTCGGGCATATGAGGGCAGGCAGCCATCGGCGTAAGCGAGCAGAGGTCAATATCAATAACCTCGTCATACTCTGCGTCAGCGTCGGGGAGGATTTCCGTCCAGTCATTCTCTCTGCCCTGAGCCTTAAGAAAGGCGAGAGTAATCTCGTCAGAGGGGAAGATTGAGGTCGTAGCGCCAAGCTCAGCGCCCATATTGGTAATTGTAGCTCTCTCGGGAACGGAAAGGGTCTTAACGCCTTCTCCACCGTATTCAATAATTTTTCCTACGCCGCCCTTAACGCTCATTCTTCTGAGCACCTCAAGGATAACGTCCTTAGCGGAAACCCACGGCTTAAGATAGCCCGTAAGGTTAATTCTTGTCATCTTAGGCATCGGGATATAATATGTACCGCCGCCCATAGCAACGGCAACGTCAAGTCCGCCCGCACCCATTGCGAGCATACCGATACCGCCGCCGGTTGGGGTATGGCTGTCAGAGCCGATTAAGGTTTTGCCCGGAATACCGAAGCGCTCAAGATGTACCTGATGGCAGATTCCGTTGCCCGGGCGTGAAAAATAGATACCGTGCTTTTTTGTTACGGTCTGAATAAATCTGTGGTCATCGGCGTTTTCAAATCCGGTCTGAAGCGTGTTGTGGTCAATATAAGCAACAGAGCGCTCTGTTTTTACTCTGTCAACTCCCATAGCCTCAAATTCAAGGTACGCCATAGTACCCGTTGCGTCCTGAGTTAAGGTCTGGTCAATGCGAAGTCCTATTTCGCTGCCAACCTTCATTTCACCTTCAACAAGGTGAGCTTTAATAAGCTTTTGTGCAAGTGTAAGTCCCATTAATAAACCTCCGACTTATCAATTTTTTTAACAAAGTTATTTTATAATATAACAATAATAATGTCAATAATTTATCAATATTGTAATTAAAAATTAATAATAAAAAAGACGTGAGCAGAAACTGAGACGGGAGAGTCCCAAGCATGAAGGAGTTATTTCTCGCGGATAATATTATTGACGGGTGGTATTGTTAATGTTAGAATAGTATTATAAGTTAATAATCAGCTATGAGGAAAAAAGTATGGAATTCAATGAAAAATTACAAATGCTCCGTGCCGATAAAAATATGACGCAAGAAGAGTTGGCAAAGGAACTGTACGTTTCCCGAACGGCAGTATCAAAGTGGGAATCCGGCAGAGGATACCCAAACATTGAGTCCCTTAAATCCATCGCAAAGTTCTTTAATATAACGATTGATGAATTAATATGCTCTGAGGAGGTTATCGCTCTTGCCGAACATAACATAAGTAATTCAAATAAAAACCATACTGCGCTTGTTTGCGGTATTCTTGACTGTCTTAACGCGCTGTTATTGTTTCTACCGCTGTTTGGTGAGAGTCACACGGGAAAGGTGTTATCCGTCAGCGTTTTCGGCTTAACCGGTGTCAGCACCTGGTTGAAAACGGTGTTTATTATCGTTATCGCGCTCTCCGTCCTGAACGGATTCTTTGCCGTCATAATCAATAATTTTGACAAGCCTCTATGGAACAGACATCGCTTGATTACAGGTCTGGCGTTATCCATGGCGGGAACGGTGCTGTTCATGCTGACAAGACAACCGTATGCAGGAGTATTCTTTCTTTGCTTTCTGATAATAAAGGGAATTCTGGTGTTGAAAAACAAATGACACGAAGCGTGTCGTATATGTGAAAGAGCGTTTCTTGCGAAATCATCCTTCAGCGAATAAAATGAACTTGCTTGCAGGCAAATAAGATTTGAAAGGATGATTTTATGAAAAGAAACGGAAAACTGATAATATCCGCAAGCTGCTTTTTCGGAGTAATTATTCTGATTATTCTGTTGCGCTTAGTTGATGTTGCGCCGATTGGACCAAATAATACTTGCGTCGGACTGTCTCATTTAAACGAATTCGTCTTTAACTTATTTGGCGTAAATATGCTCTGGTATACGGTTACCGACTGGCTTGGTATTGCTGCAATTCTTACGGCATTTCTGTTTTCAATAACAGGCTTTATTCAACTGCTTAAAAGAAAGCGCTTTCTGAAGGTTGACCGGGAGATACTTGCCCTTGGCGGACTATATCTTATTGTTATCGGATTATATGTACTTTTTGAAAAAGCGGTTGTGAATTACAGACCGATTATTATGCCGGGAGGCGTACAACCGGAAGCTTCTTTTCCCTCCTCGCATACTCTGCTGATATGCGTCGTTATGGGGAGCGCCGTTATGCTTATCGGTAGGTATATTAACAGCAAGCCCTTGCGCATAGTGCTAAAGACAATTTCTCTGCTTATAATTGCCGTTACAATTATAGGAAGACTGATTTCCGGCGTACACTGGTTTACGGATATTCTCGGCGGAATACTGATAAGCGCCTCCTTGCTGTCGCTATTCTCGGCAATCGCATTTTGTAACACTAATCAAGTTAAAAATCAGAGGTAATTATGATAGATATTTTAAAGCTAAGTGATCGTTACTCCGTCCGTAAAATGAATGATTCCGATGCAGAGGTAATCCTGCGCTTGTGTAAGAGCAACACCTTGTATTACCGCTACTGTAACAAGGAGCTTTCTAAAGATTTAATTATACATGATTTGCATATCACACCGCCCGGAATGGATATCTCTGACAAATACTTCGTCGGTTTTTTTGACGGAGAAAAGCTCGTTGCCGTGATGGATATCATTGACGGTTACCCCGAAACCGATATGGTGTATATCGGCTTCTTTATGGTGGATTCTGCATATCAGGGCAGGCAAATTGGCAGCGGTATCATTCAAGATGTTTGCGCTTATCTGAAACAAATCGGAAAAACCGCTATTCGCTTAGCAATTGATAAGGGCAATCCGCAATCCACACACTTCTGGCAGAAAAACGGTTTTACCGTAATAAAAGAGGTTGAAAAGGACGGCGGAACGCTTCTGGTTGCCGATAAAAAACTATAATAACAGAACAGGAAGAGTAATTATGGAATATCCTTTAAGTGAAAAATATAACACTCCCGAATTAATGGCAAAGATAATGGGACCTAACCCCGTTAAACTTGAGGAAGAATTACTGACGGGACATCTGATTCCCGAAGGTGCTGCCGTGTGCGACCTCGGAAGCGGTCAGGGACTTACAAGTATATTCCTTGCAAAAGAGTACGGATTTAAGGTTTATGCCGCAGACCTGTGGAGCGACCCCGAGGAAAACAGACTTTTCTTTAACGAAATGGGACTGACCGAAAAACAGATTGTTCCCGTCAAAGCTGACGCAGAGGCGCTCCCGTTTGATAAGGATTTCTTTGATGCAGTTGTGTCAACAGATTCATATAACTACTTTGGACGAAATCCCGAATACCTTGATGAAAAGCTGCTGCCGTTTGTCAAAGCAGGCGGATATATCTACATCGCAATTCCCGGTATGAAAAAAGACTGCCACGATAATTTGCCTGAGGAACTGCTGCTTTCGTGGACTCCAGAGCAAATGGACTATATGCACGATACGGACTACTGGCGAAATACGGTAAGTCAGTGTAAAGGTGCACAGATAATAACTGTTGAAGAAATGGAGTCAAATGAAGAGGTATGGGCAGACTGGCTCAAACAGGAAAATGAATACGCCGTAGGCGACCGCAAATCAATGGAAGCCGGCGGCGGCAAGTACCTTAACTTTATCAAAATCGTTTTAAGGAAGAAAGTCTGAACCGCAGAATTAAATATAACAGAAAAGAGCATATCCAAACGGATATGCTCTTATTTTAGTATTCAACCTTAAAGCCTTCCTCGGCTTCGGCAACTTTGAGCATAATCGCACATTCAATGCGCTTTTTGTGAAGCTCGCAGCCAAAATCGTAAACTCCGTTAACGCTTCCCGTTGTGTGGTAAGCGTTTGCCGCGCAGCCGCCCGAGCAGTAAAGCTTTGCAAAGCAGGAATCGCACTCTTTGTGAGAATAAACGTTGCAGCCCTCAAACTGAGCGAGAAGCTCAGGCTTGGTTATTCCCGTATCAAGATTACCGAGTTTGAATTTACTGTCGCCGACGAACTGATGGCAGGGGAATAAATCGCCGCTCGGAGTTACCGCAAGATATTCCGTTCCTACACCGCAGCCGCTTATACGTTTTACAATACACGGTCCTGCGTCAAGGTCAATCATATAGTGGTAAAAGGTAAAACCGTCGCCTTTTCTGTAGCGCCTGAGCATTTCGTTGGCAAGGATTTCATACTGCTCCTTTAAAACGGGTAAATCGCTTTCCCTAAGCGCCCACGGCTCGTCAGGGGAGCAGACAACGGGCTCAACGGAAAGCTCCTTAAAGCCGAGGTCAGCCATATGGATTAAATCCTTTGAAAAGTCCGTGTTAAAGTGGGTGTAAGTGCCTCTTATGTAGTAATCCTTCTGATTTCTTGCGTCGGCAAATTTTTTGAATTTATCAACAATTAAATCATAGCTTCCTTTTCCGTTCGGCGTTTTTCTGAGCTTGTCGTGAACGCATTTTCTGCCGTCAAGGGAAAGAACGACGTTGCCCATTTCCTTGTTGCAGTAATCAATAACCTCATCGTCAACGAGAACGCCGTTAGTTGTCAGAGTAAAGCGGAAATTCTTGTTGTATTTCTTTTCAAGGCTTCTTCCGTATTCAACGAGCTTTTTGCAGACCTCCCAGTTGAGGAGCGGCTCGCCGCCGAAAAAATCCACCTCAAGGTTATGCCTCGTGCCGCTGTTTTCAACAAGAAAGTCAAGCGCTTTTTTGCCCGTTTCAAGGCTCATAAGTCCCTTGTCCTCGCCGCCGTATTCACCCTTGCCCGCAAAGCAGTATTCGCAGTTAAGATTACAGCCGTGGGCAACGTGAAGGCAGATAGCCTTTAAAACGCCCTGGCGCCTTTTAAATTCAGCAGCAGCCTCCTTAAAGCTGTCCTTTGAAAAAAGCCTTCCTTCTTCCTTCAGCGTTTCAATATCCTCAAAGCAGAGGTCTATATCCTCGCTTGTAACGTCGCTTCTGTCGGAGTATTTTTCTAAAATATATTTTTTTATTTCTTCTTTACTTTGGCTTTCATACGCATTAATGATGTCAAAGGCAACCTCGTCAACGCTGTGAACGCAGCCGCTGTTAACGTCAATAATAACGTTGTAGCCGTTCATTTTATAAGAATGTATCATTATTATTCTACCTTATTAAAGGGAACCGACTGCCGATAAGGCAGACTGAGTGATTGATAATATAGAAAAACGGTGGACGAGCCACCGTATATTCTATGTTTTACTTTTTAATCTGCTCGCATTTCTGATTTGCAACAGAGCAAGAAGTTTTGCTTGCTGACTGGCAGGAGGTCTGGCATTCGCCGCAACCGCCTTTTTTAGCAGATTCACAAAGGTTTCTTGAGCTTAATGTGTTAATTCTTTTCATTATAAACACCTCTAAAAATTTATTTCTGTAATATTATAATTAATTAGTCCGCTTTTGTCAATACGGAATTGGGAAGTAATCCGCTGTCGGAAACGAGGTTAACGCCTGAATCAATTAATTCCTTAAGGTACTTAATTGTAGCTTCGCTGATAATCTCGTTCGGGCAGATAATAGGAATATCGGGCGGATAGGCATATATGAATTCCGCGCAGGCTTTTCCTGCAGAGCTGTCAAGCGGGGTTTCAGCCGTCCTTTCGGGATAGGCGAATACTTTAATTCCGTCGGGTACGGGAGGCTTCCTTTTCGGAGGCTCGTTTTTTTGAAGAAGCGTGCTGTCAATTTCAAGAAGCGCCTTTTGAAGCCTGTCAAATCCTTCCGCCGTATCTCCAACCGAAGTCATAAGAACAATATAGTTAAGACTTGCCATTTCGGGCTCAATTAAATATCTGTTCCTGAGTATATCTGCAAGCTCTGTTCCGCTCATTGAAGTGTTTTCCGTGGAAATAACGAGTTTTGAAATATCGTCGCTGTATTTAAGATGAAGCGAATATAAATCTATCTGGCGGAAATCCGTAAGCCTTTTGTAATACTCGTTAAACAGCTCTTTGTTTTCCATTATATCAAGACATCTTGAAACCGATGACATAAGAATATAACTCGGTGAGCTCGTTTCAAGCATATCAAGATAACGCTTTGCCCTTGCTGTGAATTTATCATCGTAAATATTAAGAACAGCCGTCTGAGTCAGAGCAGGGAGAGTTTTGTGCAGCGATGAAATAACTATGTTTCCGCCCGGATAAGCGGGGAAGTTGCCGAGACCTAAGTGCGCTCCGTGCGCAGCGTCAACAATCAGCGGAATATCGGCTTTAATATTGCTCATCCTGCCTTCGTAGGTCGGGTTGGTTATTACTATCGCTTTAGCGTCTGAGTGGCGCTGCATAACCTCATCAACTTTATCCTGCATAATTCCCGTATAGCATTGGTTAACGCTGTCAAATTCAGGCTCAAGATAAACAACCTTCAGCTTTAAAAGAACGCAGGCGTTATAAACGCTTTTGTGGCAGTTCCTTGCTATAATTATCTTGTCGCCCTCGTTACAAACGGCAAAAATTGCGGCAAGGATTCCAACCGTTGAGCCGTTAACGAGAAGAAAAGAATTTTTGCTTTTATAGTGCGATTGAAGCCGTTTTTCAATATCAAGTATTAAGCCGTCAGGAGAGTGCAGATTATCAAAGCCTTCAATTTCGGTTATGTCAATCTCGCTTCCCGTTATGTCAAATTCAGGGTTACGCTTGTGCCCCGGCATATGAAACGGGTATTTATCAAGCGTTTTCAGTTTATCGTGCAGCTTCATATTTTTCCTTTCTGAGCGTTTCAAGGCTCAGCATTATGTATCCCGCAAAAACGGGTACGGTTTCTATAAGTCCGTTTTCCTTAAATATAAACAAAAAAACTAAATCGCTGAGCATAATTATTGCGGTCATTGCCGCGAATGTTTTGCTTTTGTTAAAAAAGAATATAAGAAATACCGCCGCCCCTTCAACTACTGAAAATATTAAGGAGCCTGCGCAGTGAAGGTAGTAATCGGGTTTAATATCGTAGTCAAAGCGGAATATCAGAGTAAGCGCCATACCTAAAGCGGATATTCCGATAAGGGGGAGTATAATTTTCAGCCGCTCTTTTTTACAGCATTGCAGCTCTGAAACAGTAAGCGCAGAAAACGTCAGAACGCCCCATATTATAAACAGTGCCGGGTGGTCAAGCCCTATTGAGGAGATAGCTCCGTCGTCTGTCCACGGCGCTTCAAAATGCATATACCATATTGTGAAAACCGCGGATATTATGCAAAGGAAAATTACCGTTATTTTTTTCATTTTATCACCTGTTAAATTTTAACATATATTTGCAAAATAATCAACGATATGATATTATGCTTTAGAGGTGAAAAAGATGAAATTTATATCGTGGAACGTAAACGGGCTTCGCGCCTGCGTAAATAAAGGCTTTAAGGATTTTTTTAATGAAACAGACGCGGATTTTTTCTGCGTTCAGGAAACCAAGCTTCAGGAGGGACAGATTGATTTTGCGCCCGAGGGATATTTCGGTTATTGGAACTATGCTGATAAAAAAGGCTATTCGGGAACTGCAATATTCACTAAGCACGAACCTCTCTGCGTTAAGTACGGTATGGGAATCGACGAGCACGACCACGAGGGAAGACTTATCACCCTTGAATACGATAATTTCTATTTTATTACTGTTTATACGCCCAATTCTCAAAACGAGCTTCAAAGGCTTGATTACCGTATGAAGTGGGAGGACGATTTCAGAGAGTACGTTAAAAAGCTTGATGAAACAAAGCCCGTCATCTTCTGCGGCGATTTAAACGTTGCTCATAAGGAAATAGACCTTAAAAACCCGAAAACGAATCATCATAACGCGGGCTTTACAGATGAGGAAAGAGGAAAGATGACTGCGCTTCAGGAGGCGGGCTTTACCGATACCTTCAGATATTTCTATCCCGATAAGGAACAGATTTATTCCTGGTGGTCTTATCGCTTCAGAGCAAGGGAAAAGAACTCAGGGTGGCGTATTGACTACTTTATAACCTCAAAAAGACTTGACGATAAGCTCGTTGACGCAAAAATACATACCGACGTTTTCGGCTCTGACCACTGTCCCGTTGAGCTTGATATAGATTTGTAATATGGAAAAAAATGAATATATTTTGATTGAAAATTATATGAAGGAGTGTATGGCGGACAGCGCCCACGATAAAGAGCACGTTTACCGCGTTTTGTATACAGCGCTTGATATTGCAAAAACCGAGGAAAGCGCTGACCTTGATATTCTGATTACAGCTTGTCTGCTTCACGATATTGGGCGCAGGGAACAAAATGAAAACCCAGCGCTGTGCCACGCAGAGATAGGCGCGCAAAAAGCAAGAGCGTTTCTTGAAAAGCAGAATTATCCCGCTGATTTTGTTAACGCTGTTTGCCACTGTATTGAAACCCACCGTTTCAGAAGCGATAACCCGCCGAAAAGTATTGAAGCAAAAATTCTTTTTGACGCAGATAAGATAGATGCAACGGGAACGCTCGGCATTGCAAGAACCCTGCTTTATAACGGAAGAGAAGGGGAGCCGCTCTATTCTCTCAACGGGAAAGGCTACGTTTCTGACGGTAAAGACGATACTGAGCCCTCATTCTTTCAGGAATACCGCTATAAACTCGAAAACGTGTATTCAAGGTTTTTAACCAGGCGCGGCGCGGAAATCGCTCTTTCAAGGCAAAATTCCGCAGCATCATTTTATGAAAATATGCTCAAAGAGGTAAGCTCTTCATACGCCAAAGGAAAAGACGTTTTAACGGAATATTTAAAATAAGAAAAGACCTGACGTACTGTCAGGTCCTTTTATTTAAATCATAAATTAACAATTCCGTTACCGCCGTTTACCATCATAAAGGTTGCGGCAAATACAAGCGAAACAATTGTCATAAGCTTAATGAGAATGTTGATTGAAGGTCCTGAAGTGTCCTTAAACGGGTCGCCTACAGTGTCGCCGACTACTGCAGCCTTGTGAGCCTCAGAGCCCTTGCCGCCGTCTTTAAGACCTTCAATATACTTTTTAGCGTTATCCCATGCGCCGCCTGAGTTAGCCATAAATATAGCCATCATAACGCCGGAAACGAGAGCGCCTGCAAGCAGTCCGCCGAGAGCTTCAACGCCGAGAAGAAAGCCGACTACGAGCGGAGTAACAACAGCCATAACGCCGGGAAGAATCATTTCGTGGAGCGCAGCCGTTGTTGAAATAGAAACGCATTTTTCGTAATCGGGCTTATCCTTGCCTTCAAGAATACCCGGGAGCTCGCGGAACTGACGGCGTACCTCTTCAATCATCTTGTTAGCCGCCTTGCCAACGCTGCTCATTGTGAAAGCAGAGAAAAGGAAGGGGAGCATACCGCCGATGAAAAGACCAACTACAACTTTAGCGTCAAGAATACTCATTCCGCCGTTGCTTATGCCCGTCGTCTGAGCAAAGGAAGCGAAGAGAGCAAGTGCGGTAAGTGCGGCTGAGCCGATAGCAAAGCCCTTGCCGATAGCAGCCGTTGTGTTACCGACTGAGTCAAGCTTATCTGTAATCTCTCTTACCTCAGGAGCGAGCTCGCTCATTTCTGCGATACCGCCCGCGTTATCGGCGATAGGACCGTAAGCGTCAACAGCGATAGTCATACCCGTTGTTGAGAGCATACCTACTGCCGCCAGAGCAATACCGTAAAGTCCGAAGAATTTATATGATACAAGGATACCGATGCCGATGAAGATTATCGGTAAAGCAGTTGATTTCATACCAACAGAAAGTCCGCTGATGATATTTGTTGCCGAGCCTGTTTTTGAGCTCTCGGCAATATTTTTAACGCTCTTGTATTTTTCGGAGGTGTAAACCTCGGTAAGCTTACCGATAACGGTACCAACAATAAGTCCTGAAAGTACACACCAGAAAGCGTTTAAATCACCAATCATCTTAAGGCTGAGAATTGCAGAAGCGATAATTACAATAACTGTAGTTATGTATTCGCCGATATTAAGCGCTTTTTGCGGGTCGCTGCCCTTGGAGTTGGCAACGATAATTGTTGAAATAATTGAAGCAACTATACCTACCGCGCATAGTGCAAGCGGGAATATTGCACCGGAAATACGGCTTTCGCCTGTGAAGGTAGCGAATGCAAGGGTGATAGCCGAAATAATAGAGCCGACGTAGCTTTCAAAAAGGTCAGCGCCCATACCTGCAACGTCGCCAACATTATCGCCAACGTTATCGGCAATTGTTGCGGGGTTTCTCGGGTCGTCCTCGGGAATACCCGCTTCAACCTTACCGACAAGGTCAGCGCCAACGTCTGCAGCCTTAGTGTAAATACCGCCGCCGACACGCGCAAACAGAGCGATTGAGGAAGCGCCGAGGCTGAAGCCTGTAAGTACGTTGAGCATTGACGCATCGGCAACAAGATTATATTTCTTGTTGATAACGAAGAAGATTGCGCCGATACCGATAACGCCGAGACCTACAACGCTCATTCCCATTACGGCGCCGCCTGAAAAAGCAACCTTAAGCGCGTTGTTAAGTCCGCTTTTTTCAGCGGCTCTTGCAGTTCTTACGTTTGCTTTTGTTGCAACCGTCATTCCGAAGTAACCTGCAAGCGTTGAGAAAAGCGCGCCGACTACAAAGCAAAGCGCCGTCCAAACGTCAATCATAACTGTAATAAGTACGAAAAGCGCAACAGCGAATATAATGAGAATTTTGTATTCGCTGAAAAGAAAAGCCTTTGCGCCCTTTGCAATGTTATCGGAAATTTCTTTCATTCTGCTGTTGCCGACTTCGCGCTTGTCCATAATCAAGGCAAGTACCACCGCGAAGATGAGCGCGCCTAAGCCTGCAATAGGTACCAGAATCATTAGTATGTTTGATAAATCTTTCATAAATATGTACTCCTGTTTTATAATATCGCGAGCGGCTACGTTTATAGCCGCTCACTATTTTCGGATTTTATTCGCCTTCGCCAACACCTTTTTCAGCCTGGGCAGCGTTTATTCTTTCCTGTTCCTTGAGTCTGTCTGCACGTATGTCGGCAAGCTCAACAATCATTTCCTGCTGAAGCTTTCCGTGGATAGGATAGAGTATAAATGATATACCGTAAAGACCTCTTGCAAGCGCAGGGAGAACGCAGAATACGGTCCAGATACCCTGAAGCATCTTCGGGTCAGTCTGCGGGATAGCGTTACCGAGAGAGTCAGTAAGCGGTACGTAGTTAATCCACGTAAGTACCATACCTGAGAGCCAGCCGGTAACCGAGGTTGCAAGCTTGATGAAATAGCCTTGTACGGTAGTAACGAGAGCCTCGTTTCTGAGACCGTGTTTCCATTCCATCCAGTCAAGCGCTTCCGCTGTAAGAATAGGGTTGGCAACCTGAATAATCTTGTTCGGAAGTCCGCAGATTGTTAAGCCGAATATAACAAATGCAAGGTTTGCAATCTTGTTCTGTTCAAAAGTCTGTCCGAAAGGATGGTATCCCACTATGTAAAGTCCCATATACGCCACGAAGCCAAATACGCCGGCGATGATAGCTGTGAGTCTTGCGCCGAATTTCTTAACCATCTTAGCAGCAAGGGGAACCATTACATAGTTCGGTATACCCGTAAACAGTCCGCATATAGTCTGGTTCATAAGCGAGCCTGAATTGTTGAGCCAGAAATACTGCTCGGAAGAGCCGCCTACAGCCTTGAAGTTATTGAAGAACTCTGCAAGGATAGTAACGAGAAGCGGTCTGTTTGAAAAGATGTTTTTAATACTTTCAAGAACGGAGGTTTCGTTCATTTCCTCGCGGCTCATCAGCGGAACGCGCTCTCTCATATTGAAGAAGCCAAATACCGCAAACGCCGCGGCGAGAATCAGCATAAAGTAAGCGAATCCGCTGTAAACGCCAATCATTGTAAACTTGGGGCTGATTTTCGGAAGCAGGGTAACGAGTACGGGCACGAGCGATGGAAGCCACGTTCCGAAAAGCTCAAAGAACTTTGTAATCGTAATGAGGTTGTTACGCTCGTTGGTGTTCGGGGTTATGTTGTAAATCATAAGTCCCCATGCGCCGAAGTAGCTCATACCGAGGCCGTAAATGATAATCGCTACGGTTGCCCAGAAAGCCTTGAAGCCTGAGCTCAGGTGACCGCCCGGAACGGTGAACATCATATATCCGCCGATAAGCCATAGCGGCAGCGGTAGGATAAAGAAGGGTCTTACTCGTCCCCAGCGCGTACGCGTTCTGTCAATGATAAGTCCTGAAATAGTATCGTCAACGGCGTCGTAAATTGAAGCAAAAAGGTTAATATTTGCGTATGCCGTTGTATTGAGCTTCAGGAACTGAATCATAAAGAATTCTTTAAATGCCGAGGTAAACTGGCCTAAATTCTTCTGGCCGAAGTTAACAAGAACGTAGGCGGCGATTTCCTTTGGCGTTAAGTAATTCTTTTTGGTATAGGCGAGCTTGTCAAGCTCCTCCTGTTCCGTTAAGGTAATCTCTTCGGTTGCCAAAATAATCCCCCTTTTCAATAGGAAATTAGATAATATCATTAATATGATAGCATAACAAACCTTCTAAATCAATACTTTTTTATTTATAGTAACATTATTTATATTTATATTGACAACGGACTAAAAAAACGATAAAATGGTTTTGATTACGATGTTTTGAGGAAGGTGTATTTATGGCAAGCAAATGTCCAAATTGTGGCAGAACGCTTAAATGGTACGACTTTAAAGCTGAGTGTAAGGACTGCGGAGTAAGCATCCCCAATTTTAACTGGGAGGCAAGGCTTGAGGAGGATGCAGAGCTTTCAGAAAAGAAGTTTGCTAAGTTCTACAGAACTCTCAATATGTTCGCGTATTCCGTTTGGGGAACGAAGCTCAGAATAGCAAGAATTATTATGTCCTTTATCCCGATTATCGGATTCATTGTTCCGTGGGGAGCGCTGAAAAGCGAAGGCGAAAGCGTAGGAATTGACGTTATCGGTATTTTTACCGACGGTCAGTCGCTCATTAAACTGTTCAGCAGCTTTTTCGGTAACTCAGGGCTGTATTTTACCAATATGGCGTATGAGGGCTATAGCGGTCCTATAACATATACAATGCTCGGAGTTCTGTTTATGGTACTCTGTCTGCTTATGGCGGTTATAGCATTTTTTATGATACTGTTTACTAATAAGCACCCGAAATCAAAGCTTATGGTTATATTTGACTGTCTCAGTATTGCGTGTGCTGTTGTCAGCGGCGTTATGTTTGTTCTTGCAGGCAAAGCGGCTCCCGCGGCTAACGCTTTCAATTTCGGCGAATACCCGATGATAAACGCAACCGGCGGAATTATGTGGGGAATATTCGTTGCGATAGCGCTTCTCTGCGCAGCGCTCGTTATTAACATTCTTGTTGCAAAAGCTCCCGCTAAAACTCACGAGCAGCTTGAGGAGGAGCGCCTTGCCAAGAAGGCTGCTAAAGAGGAAAAGGAACGCCTTGCGGCAATAGAAAAGGAAAAGGCTAAGGCTGAAGCTGAAAAGAAGGCAAAGGAAGAGCAGGAGCGTCTTGTTGAAGAGGCGAGAGCAAAGCTTGCCGCAGATAAAAATAAGAAAAAATAACGTGAGGATATAACATTGGCAGAAAAAGAAGTTAAGTACAGAAAAGACGGATTACCGAAGGTACCGCTTAGCGTTTTTGAAAAAATTGTAATAGTTTTAAGCATAGTGCTTGTTTTGGCAACCGCGGTTTGCGGTACTGTAAAATGGGGGTTTGACCAGATTCATCTTCCGAGTATTTCATCGTCGGACAATGAAAAAATCAAACTCAGTAAAACTACTCTTACGCTTATGGATAAGATTATTCCGGACCCTATTGAGCTGCAGAACGGAGACGGCGTTCCGTTTAAAGTAACTCTTAAGGTTAATCAGAAGTTTGATTCCGAAAAAGCTAAAAACATAATGGACTATCTCAATATGTTCAGGATTTTTGACGAGAAGAAGAACGAACTTCAGAACGAGGAAACTCTTAAGGTCGGTCAGTCCAATATTACGGGCCAGCAGCTTAAGGTTATGGCGCTTATGAAGGTTGCCGATAAGCTGAGTAAAGTTAAGGAAGCGGTCAACAACGTTCTTGTCGTCCTCGTTATTCTTGACGTTATAGCGGCTATTTTCATTTCCTACTTTATCTGGAAACGCGCTGACGACAGACGCGACCTCAGAGAACTTCAGCTCCGTGAAGCAGAAATAAAAAGAGTTAAAGGCTTAACCGAAGAGGAGCTAAAAGCCAAAAATAAAAAGAAGAAAAAGAAGAAAAAATAAAAACCGCACAACCGAAATTTTCGGTTGTGCTTTGTTTTTACTTGTTGGGATTTTTCATTGTAAGGGAGATTCTGTTGCGCTTTGAGTCAGCTTCAATAACCCATACCGTAACTATATCGCCGACCTTCAGGATTTCCGACGGATGCTTGATAAATCTGTTTGTAATCTGGCTTATATGAACGAGTCCGTCCTGATGAACGCCGACATCAACGAAAGCGCCGAAATCAATAACGTTTCGAACCGTTCCTTTAAGCTCCATTCCCGCCTTTAAATCCTCAATGCTCATAACGTCCGTGCGTAGAAGGGGCTGGGGAAGCTCATCACGCGGGTCTCTTCCGGGCTTTGCAAGCTCGGAAACAATATCTTTAAGCGTAGGCTCTCCTATTCCTAATTTTTCGGCAAGCGCCGAAGTCCCGTCCGTTTCAACTCTCTTGGTAAGCGCGGTTATATTTCCGCTTTTAACATCGCTTTCGCTGACTCCGCAAAGCGTGAGAAGCTCCGTTGCAGCGCTGTAGCTTTCAGGGTGAACAGCCGTATTATCAAGAACGTTTTTGCTCTCCGCGACTCTTAAAAATCCTGCGCATTGTTCAAACGCCTTAGGTCCGAGCTTTGCAACCTTTTTAAGCTGCTGTCTTGACGTGAAAACGCCTATTTCATCTCTGTAAGCAACAATGTTTTTAGCTATTGAAGAGTTGATTCCCGAAACTCTGCCGAGAAGCTGAGGCGAAGCCGTATTAAGGTCAACGCCTACCGAGTTTACGCAGTCCTCAACAACGCCGTCGAGCGCGTTCGTAAGTTCTTTTTGCGGCATATCGTGCTGATACTGACCTACTCCGATTGCCTTCGGGTCAATTTTTACAAGCTCTGCAAGCGGGTCCTGAAGCCTTCTCGCAATTGAAACTGCGGAGCGCAGGCTTACGTCATAATCAGGAAATTCCTCAGCGGCAAGCTTTGAGGCGCTGTAAACGGAAGCGCCCGCTTCGCTTACTACCATATAAGTAATGCCGCAGTCAAGCTCTTTTATTACGTCAGCGGCAAAAACCTCTGTTTCGTGGGAGGCGGTGCCGTTGCCGATTGCGAACATCTCGACCTTGTATTTTTTAACGAAGTTTTTGATTATCGCTTTTGCCTGCTCGATTTTGCTGTGCGGCGGAGCAGGGTAGATAACTCCCGTGTCAAGCACCTTGCCCGTTGCGTCAACAACAGCCACCTTACAGCCTGTTCTGTAGCCGGGGTCAAGACCGATTGTAACTCTGCCTTTAACGGGCGGCTGCATAAGAAGCTGACGCGTGTTTTCGCTGAAAACTTTTATGGATTTTTCACACGCTGAATCGGTTAACTCGTTTCTGATTTCTCTTTCAATAGAAGGGAAGATAAGGCGGTTGTACGCGTCGTCAATAGCCTCTATAACCTCATCGGTAGCAGAATTGTTATTCTTGCAATGCAGGGAGGTCAGAATATCCGTTGCAATAGTTTTATCGTATTCAACGGATACCTTAAGAAAGCCCTCTTTTTCGCCTCTGTTTACTGCGAGAACGCGGTGACGGGCGATTTTGCTTACGGGCTCGCTGTACTCCTTGTACATCTCGTAAACTCCGAGGTCCTCCTGAGCGCCTTTTACGGTTATAACGCCGTTTTTACGAATTGAGTAGCGAAGCAGCTTTCTGCCCTTCGGGTCATCGGAAATAAGCTCGGCAATAATATCCCTTGCGCCCTGAAGCGCGTCTTCAACGGTTTCAACCTCATCGTTAAGATAGTCTTCTGCAAGGATTGAAGGCGCGGGCTGACCCTTTTCCTGAGAATAAATTGCGTCGGCGAGCCCCTGTAGTCCTTTCGCTTTAGCAACGGATGCCCTCGTTTTTCTCTTGGGTCTGAACGGACGGTAAATATCCTCAAGCTCCGTCATCGTCTGAGCAGCTTCTATTGACTTCATTATTTCTTCCGTCATAAGCTCCTGCTCTGTGATGGAGTTGATAACCTTCTCCTTCTGCTCCTCGAGTGAGCGGAGATACATAAGCCTGTCGTTAAGCTCTCTTAAAAGCTGGTCGTCAAGCGAGCCTGTAGCCTCTTTACGGTATCTTGCAATAAAAGGGATGGTGTTTCCGTCATCAATAAGCTTCAGCGTGTTTTCTACCTGCCAGGGCTTAAGATTAAATTCTTTTTCAAGCTGTTTAGAAATTTCCATATGATTTGTCCTTTTATAATAGTATTTTTCTATTTTAACAGATTATTAATAAAAAATCAACATATATTGAAATAATAAAAATAATATTGACTTTGAACACAATATCTGCGATAATAATTAAAAAATTAATTATTATTTACGATAGTATTCTTAATTTGAATGGAGTATTTTTATGTGTGGAATTATCGGCTATACAGGCTACAGTGAAGCGAGAGGAATCCTTCTCAAAGGATTAAAAACTCTTGAATACAGAGGATATGACAGCGCAGGTATCGCTGTTTTTCATCCTAATTTTAACGAGGTTCTCGTTACTAAGTGCGAGGGCAGAGTTGAAAAGCTTATGGAAAAGGCAGGCGACGTCAAGGGGACTTCGGGCATAGGCCATACCCGCTGGGCTACGCACGGCGGTGTTTGCGACGCTAACTCTCATCCCCACAAATTCGGAAACGTAACGCTTGTTCATAACGGAATTATTGAAAACTATGCCGCTATTGCAAATCAGCTCGGTATTGCAAATAAACTCCGCTCTCAGACAGACAGCGAGGTTGTTGCCGCTCTTATTGATAATTATTACGACGGCGACCCTAAGGCGGCAATTATTAACGCCGTTAAGGAGCTTTCAGGTACTTTCGGCCTCGGAATTATGTTTGACGATATTCCTAATGAGCTTTTTGCAGTGCGCAACGTTTCACCTATCATCTGTTGCAAAAATGAGGACGGCTGCTATATCGCTTCCGATATTATGGCAATAGGCGAGTACAGCGAGGATTACTTTGTTCTTCCCGAGTTCTCAATTGCTCATATTACCAGAGATAATATTGAGGTCTCCGATTTTAACGGTAATATAATCGAGCCTAAAATGCTGACTCTTGACTGGGATATTAAAAACAGCGGCAAGAAGGATTATCCTTTCTATATGGAAAAGGAAATTATGGAACAGCCCGACGTTATTACTAAGACTATTGAATCCCGAATTAATAACGGTCTTCCTGATTTCACCGCTGAAAACGTTGACGACAGCATTTTTACTGAGTGCGATAATATAACCGTTATTGCCTGCGGTACGGCTATGCACGCCGGTCTTATTGGAAAGCATATAATAGAAAAAACCTGCGGCGTACCCGTTACCGTCAATATGGCGAGCGAGTATATGTATAACGACCCTATTATTAATGAAAAAACGCTCGTTATCTGCGTTTCCCAGAGCGGCGAAACTATAGATACCCTTGAAGCGCTTAAATACGCAAGGCGCCGCGGCGCGCGTTCACTTTCAATTGTTAACGTTAAGGGCTCAACCATTGCAAGAGAGAGCGAAAACGTAATTTATACTAACGCAGGCCCTGAGATTGCCGTTGCTTCAACTAAGGCTTATACGACTCAGGTTGCGGTATTCTATCTTATCTGTGCAAAAATGGCTTACCTGAGAGGAAGGCTTGACGAGGCGCAGACGGCTCATTTTATGGCGGAACTTCAGAAAATCCCTGCAGCCGTTCAGTCAATTCTCAACCGCCGCGATGAAATACATCACCTTTCAAATTCTCTCCTTACGGCTGAGCATGCCTTTATGATAGGCAGAGGTCTTGACTATCCTTCGCTTCTTGAAGCGTCCCTTAAGCTTAAGGAAATATCTTATATTCATTCTGAGGCATTCGCTTCGGGCGAGCTTAAGCACGGCACTATTGCACTTATTACAGACCAGACGCCCGTTATCGCGCTTCTCACTCAGGAAAAGCTTATGAGCAAGCAGGTATCAAATATCCGTGAGGTACAGTCTCGCGGCGCAGACGTTATAACGTTTATCAGAAAGTCGCTTGTTAATAAGGACGTTGAATGTTCTTTTGACCTTCCTGATTTAGAGGACGATTTTATGGCTGTTCCCGCAGTAGTTGCAATGCAGCTTTTAGCTTACTACGTATCCTCAGATAAAGGACTTGACGTTGATAAACCGCGTAATCTCGCAAAGGTTGTAACAGTAGAATAATCCGTATGGGAGGGCAGTTGCGTCCTCCCGTATTTATTATTTCTTTTTAAGAATTTATAATTCAGTAAAAATGAAAGGTTGAATACTCGTATGAAGGCTGAAATTACACTGTCAAAGGAATTCAGAATTGGTGAGATAGACCGTAGAATTTACGGCTCGTTTATTGAACATCTCGGCAGAGCCGTTTACGGCGGTATATATGATGAAGGCAATCCGCTCTCCGATGAAAACGGATTCAGAACGGACGTTATAGATATGGTTCGCGAGCTTAACGTACCTATAGTTCGCTATCCCGGCGGCAATTTTGTTTCAGGATATAACTGGGAAGATGGCGTAGGACCCGTTGAACAGCGCCCTAAAAGGCTCGATTTAGCCTGGGGAACTACCGAGCCGAATACCTTTGGTACCAACGAGTTTATGCAGTGGTGTAAAAAAGCGGGTGCTGATGCTATGATGGCAGTTAACCTCGGTACAAGAGGCGCTGAAGAAGCGCGCAATCTTGTTGAATATATGAACCACAAAGGGAACAGCGCGTGGTCTGACTTAAGAAAAAAGCACGGCTTTGCTGAGCCCTGGGGAGTTAAACTCTGGTGTCTCGGTAACGAGATGGACGGCGCCTGGCAGATGGGAGCTAAAACCGCAATTGATTACGGTAAGCTCGCCAATGAAGCTTCAAAAATGATGAAATGGACCGACGGCAGCATTGAAACCGTGCTCTGCGGCTCATCAAG